>NZ_LANF01000019.1:0-300000 GCF_000966265.1 Palaeococcus ferrophilus DSM 13482
ATGGGCAAGAGGTTTATACGCCAGAGGGAGCAGAGGGAAAAGAGAAAGGTAGCCCTCGAGCGTATAGATGCCCTCTTCACGCTCGCGGGGCAGGTTTTTCCCCATTATCCCGAGCTGGCCAACCGCTACGTGGAGATAGCGCTGGCGGTTCAGCAGAAGGCCAGGGTCAGGATGCCGCGAAAGTGGAAGCGCCGCTACTGTAAGAAGTGCCATTCGTTCCTCGTACCCGGCGTTAACGCACGGGTGAGGCTCAGGGACGGGAAGGTGGTCGTTAAGTGCCTCGAATGCGGCCACGTGATGAGGCACCCTTACATCAGGGAGCAGAAGGAAAAGAGAAGGAGGAAACTCAAAGGAACGGATTCCTGAACTTCTTGCCCGGATAGAGGGCTATGCCCTCGAGCTCCTCCTCTATTCTTATGAGCTGGTTGTACTTGGCGTTCCTGTCGCTCCTCGCCGGGGCACCGGTCTTTATCTGGCCCGCGTTGAGAGCCACTGCCAGATCGGCTATGGTTGCATCCTCGGTCTCTCCGCTCCTGTGGGAGACGACGACTCCGTAGCCGGCCCTGAAGGAGGTGTAGGCTGCATCTATGGCCTCGCTTAGCGTTCCTATTTGGTTCACCTTGAGGAGGAGCGCGTTTGCTGCCCCCATCTCGATGCCCTTCCTTATCCTCTTCGGGTTGGTGACGAAGAGATCATCACCAACGATCTGTACCTTGTTTCCGAGCTCCTTGGTTATCATGACGAAGCCTTCCCAGTCCTCCTCGTGGAAGGGATCCTCGATTGAGACAACCGGGTAGGTATTCACGAGCTCCTTGTAGAGCTCGAGGAGTTCGCCGCTGGTGTACTCCTTGCCGTTGACGACGTACTTACCTATGTCCGGGTAGAAGAACTCGCTTGATGCTGCATCGAGGGCGAAGGCTATCTCGTCGCCCGGCTTGTAGCCGGCCTCTTCAATGGCCTTGATGAGAACATCGAGGGGTTCGGTAACTTCCTTCATCGGCGGGGCAAAGCCGCCCTCATCACCCACGTTCACTGCGTTCTTTCCGTACTTCTCGCCTATGACCTTCTTGAGGACGTGGTAGGTCTCGCTGACCCACCTTATTCCCTCCCTGAATGAGTCCGCTCCAACGGGCATGATCATGAACTCCTGGAAGTCGAGCTCGTTGCCCGCGTGAACGCCGCCGTTGATGACGTTGCTCATCGGAACGGGCATGACGTAGGCGTTGGTGCCTCCGATGTAGCGGTAGAGGGGCATGGCGAGGGCCTCGGCGGCAGCCTTGGCAACGGCCAGCGAAACGCCGAGCATGGCGTTGGCACCGAGGTTGCTCTTGTTCTCGGTACCATCGAGCTCGAGCATGAGGGTGTCGATGTCCCTCTGGAGTGTAACGTCCATTCCCACTATCTCAGGCGCTATTATCTTGTTGACGTTCTCGACAGCCCTCCTAACGCCCTTTCCATGGAACCTCTCGCCGCCGTCCCTGAGCTCGAGGGCCTCGTGGGTTCCGGTGGAGGCTCCACTCGGGACAGCTGCCCTGCCCATGCTTACCGGGGTGTAAACGTCCACCTCGATGGTCGGGTTTCCCCTGCTGTCGAGTATCTCCCTTGCGTACACTCCGGTTATCTCAAACGGGTTCTCCATGTCAATCACCTCGAGTGATATTGGGGGAGCAATCTTAAAGGTTTTGGGGTGTAGTCCTCATAAATGGGTAAAAAGCCTAATAAGATATGGGCGATTAGTATTTGAGGTGATGGCCATGGACATTGCGAGGTATATTGATCACACCAATCTGAAGCCCTACGCTTCTAGGGAGGATATAATCAGGCTCTGCGAGGAGGCCAGGGAGTACAACTTCTACGCCGTCTGCGTCAACCCCTACCGCGTGAAACTCGCGAAGCAGCAGCTCGAGGGCAGCGACGTTAAGGTGGCGAGCGTCATAGGCTTCCCGCTCGGGGCCACCCCAACCGAAGTCAAGGTCTTCGAGGCGAAGAGGGCCCTCGATGACGGCGCCGACGAGCTCGACATGGTGATAAACATAGGAGCGCTTAAGGATAAAGACTACGAGTACGTGAAGAAAGACATAGCCGAGGTCGTCAAGGTCGCCCACGAGAGAGGGGCGCTGGTGAAGGTCATCATAGAGACCTGCTATCTAAGCGAGGATGAGAAGGTCAAGGCCTGCGAGCTTGCGAAGGAAGCGGGTGCCGACTTCGTGAAGACCTCGACCGGCTTCGGAACGGGAGGAGCGACGATCGAGGACGTTAGGCTCATGCGCAAGACCGTCGGTCCCGACATGGGTGTTAAAGCAGCTGGGGGCATAAGGACCTACGAGCAGGCGAAGGCCATGATAGAGGCAGGAGCAACTAGGATTGGAACCTCCAGCGGGGTTAAAATCGTCGGGGGTGAACCATAATGGACGTGAGGGAAATACTCCATCACATAATAGAGGAGCTTGAAAACGAGGGGCTCAAGCCGGACGTTATACTCGCCGGCCCCGACTTCCTCATGGTGGCGGGGGACGCCCTCGTTAACGTGAAGCTCAGGATATACGAGATAGCGGAGCTCGGCTACGATGCTGTGGTTGCGGACTCTTCCGCCCTCGGCCTCACGAAGAGGGCCTCAAGGAGGATTTCGGTGGATCCCTTCCTTGAGGAGATAAGGAAAAAGGAAGAAGAGGTTCTCGGGGAGTTAAGCTTTGAGGAGGAATGAGACCTGCGGGTAGGAGCGCCTCAGGAGGTATCCGAGGCCTCCGCCCACAACCACTCCCGTTACGGCCTGGAGCGTGTTGCCCGGTAGCTCAGCGGTGGCGCCCCCTATGCCGTAGAGCCACACCTCAACGAGGAAGTAGCCCAGCACCATGAGGAAGCCGCCCACTATGGTAGCCACGAGCACGCTGGTGAAGTCGTCCCTTTTTGAGGTTATGTAACCGACCACCCATCCCTCGACGCCCTTTATTATGAGCGTGAAGGGTGCCCAGTGGGGGTAGCCAAAGGCGTCGGCAATCGCCGAACCGAATCCCCCGGCGAAGCCTCCTACGAGCGGACCGAAGAGAACCGCCGAGAGCATCACCATGGTGTCCCCGAAGTTTATGTAGCCGCTAGTCTGGGGCGTGGGTATCCTTATTATCATCGTGGCGATGGCAACGAGGGCGGTCATGAGGGCGGAGATGGCAACGATCCAGGCGCTCTTGAACTCCTCCTTCTTGAGCACGAAGATGTAACCGAGGTACGCCAGCGCCACCACGAGCAGGAGCCACTTAACGTAGGGTGCTATCACCATGAGCTGTTCTTCGTTCACCTTAATCACCCCTTTTATTTTCAAGCTAAAAATTGAATTTTGGGTTAAAAAGTTTACGCACCCTCCGCACCCAGGGGAGCATTGGAGAAAGGGGATAAAAGAAGAGGGGGTCACTTCACGGGAGGCCTGAACTTGTAGCCGTAGAGGATTATGCCGTCCTCGTTGAACTCCATGACCTTCCTCGTTACCATCTCCACTTCCATTCCGAAGTCTATCTCCTCCGGGTCAACGTCCGTGAGCTGCGCCAGAACCACCGGCCCCTCCTCGAGCTGGACGAGGGCTATCGGGTAGGGCCTGTAGTACTCGAAGCCGCTCGGCGGGTTCCTCACGATGGTCCACGTTAGGACCTTGCCCTTACCGCTGAACTCGTAGTCCTCGATCTCCCTTGAGCCGCAGACTGGGCAGACCTCCCTCTTGGGGAACATCAGGTGACCGTTCTCACACTTCCCCCCGATGAGCCGGTACTTCTCCCTAAAGTGCCTCCAATAACGGGCAACCTGCATCGGCTTCCCCATATTCACACCCTCCTGAAGACGTTAACAGTTATGTTTGAACCCGTACCGCCTATGTTCTGCGTCAGGCCAACCTCTGCATCGGGTACCTGGTTGGGTGACTCACCCCTGAGCTGCCACACAGCCTCAACCGTCTGGTAGACTCCCGTGGCTCCGACGGGGTGTCCCCTGCTCTTGAGGCCACCCAGGGTCTGGATGGGGTAGTCTCCGTCTATCGCTATCTGGCCCTCCTTGGCCAGGAGGGCACCCTTACCCTTCTCCGCGGCTCCGAGGGCCTCGAGGCTGAGCGCGGCCATCACGGTGAATGCATCGTGAACCTCGAAGAAGTCAATGTCCTTGGCCGTTACGCCGGCCATCCTGTAGGCCTTCTCTGCTGCCACCTTAGCCGCTTTGAGCGTGAGGAAGTCCTCCCTGTTGGCGAGGTTGATCGTGTCTATCGCCCTTCCCATTCCGCTCACTTCTACCCACTTCTCCTTCGGAACGCCGAGTTCTTTCGCCTTCTCGGGTGTGGTTATTATGACCGCGGCGGCACCGTCACACATAGGGGAAGCATCGAAGAGCTTGAGCGGGTCTGCCACGTAGGGGCTCTTCATGACGGTCTCAACCTTTATCGGCCTCTTGAACATGGCGTAGGGGTTCTTGGCACCGTTTGCGTGGGCGTTGACCGAGAACAGTGCCAGGTCCTCCTCCGTGTAGCCGTAGGTCTTCATGTAGAGGCGCATTATGAGAGCGTTAAGGGCCACGAAGCTGACCCCGTGGAAGAGCTCCCAGTCGGCATCCGCTGCATAGGCCAGATAGCGGGTGGCGTCGCTCGGCCACGCATCGGTCATCTTCTCCACACCAACGACCGCAACGATATCCTCAAGGCCGCTCATGACGGCTTTGGCCCCCTCCTGAACCGCTGCTCCACCGGAGGCGCACGCGGCCTCTACCTTAACGGCAGGAATGTTTCCAAGGCCGGCCCAGTCCGCTATGAGCGCCCCAAGATTCTCCTGCTCGACGAACGAGCCGGAAATCATGTTTCCAACGTAGAGAGAGTCAACCTTCTCCACTCCCGCATCGTCCATGGCATTCAAGAGCGCCTCAACCGCCATGTCCCTAAGGCTCGTCCTCCAGTGCTCGCCGGCGGGAACGGCACCAACACCAATGATAACGGGCTTCTCCATTTCAACCACCTCACATTACGTACTTTCTCCTGTGTTTTGCGTAGAGGGCGTAGTCAATGTACTTCTTCCTGTTCACGTAGTCCATGGTCTTTGGAGCGAGGTCCCTCTTCTCCTCTATCGCATCTTGGACGACGAGGCTGAAGGCGTCGCTTCCGGCACCGCTTCCAAAGCTCACCCAGAGAATCCTATCGCCGGGTTTTGCTACGTCAAGGACGGCGGAAACGCCAACGAGGGTTGCTCCGCTGTAGGTGTTTCCTATGATGCCGCTGAGAAGTCCGGGGAGGACCTTCTCCTTCGGAATGCCGAGTATCTTGGCGGCTGTGAGCGGGAACTTGACGTTGGGCTGGTGGAAAACGGCGTAATCAAAATCGCTCGCCGAGTACCCGAACTCCTCCATAAGCCCCTTGGCGGCGCTTATTATCTGGTGGAAGTAGGCGGGCTCGCCGGTGAAGCGGTTCCCGTGCCTCGGGTAGTGCTCGTGCTGCCTCCTCCAGAAGTCGGGAGTGTCTGTAACGTATGAGTAGCTCCCCTCGAAGTAAGCTAGGGTCTCGGAGCTCTTCTCGCCAACTATGTAGGCCGCTCCGCCAGCCGCTGCCGTGAACTCAAGGTGGTCTCCTGGCCTGCCCTGTGAAGTGTCCGAACCTATGGCCATAGCGTACTTGGCCATTCCGCTTCCAACGAAGCCTATCGCTGCCTGAAGTGCCTCGGTTCCGGCCTTGCACGCGAACTCGAAGTCGGCCGCGTCCAAATCCGGAGTGGCCCCTATGGCCTCGGCGATCACCGTTGCAGAAGGCTTAACGGCGTAGGGCTTGCTCTCCGTTCCAAACCACACCGCTCTAATCTCCTTCGGGTCAATGCGAGCTCTCTTAAGGGCGTTTTTGGCCGCTTCAATGCCGATGGTGAGCGCGTCTTCATCGAGGTTGTTCACGGACTTTTCCTGGATGGGGAAGCTACTTATTCCCCAAACGCGTCCTATCTCCTCATCTTTGATTCTATACATGGGCACGTACGCACCGTAGCCCACAATGCCGACATCTTTAAGAGGCTTCAGCAGTTTTCCCATTGGGCACCACCCGTTTCGTTATAAGAGATACTCTTCAAACGTCCCTCGAAAGTTAAGGGCGGGAATATAAAAAGCTTTCGCTAAAAGTCCAATATATTTTCGGCAATCGGCGATAGAAAGCCCTATATACCACGAGTGCGAGTTAAATCTGGTGATTCTATGAAGTATGAAATTATCCACCGGCCCAGCTTTTCGCTGGTTGAGGTCGAGCTCGGAAGGGGCGAAAGCCTCCAGGCTGAGGCAGGGGCCATGGTTCACATGAGCCCGACGATAAGGCTCGAAACGAAGGCCAAGGGCGGTGTTTTCGGCGCTTTAAAGAGGTCAATGCTCGGCGGTGAGAGCTTCTTTATAAACACCTTTCGGGCGGAGGATGGCCCAGGAACAATAGGGCTTGCGCCCTCCTATCCAGGTGACATAGAGGCCTTTGAACTCGATGGGACGCTCTACGCCCAGAGCGGCGCCTTCCTCGCGAGCTCGGAGGGCATAAACATTGACACGAAGTGGGGCGGCGCAAAGACGTTCTTCGGAAGGGAAGGGCTCTTCCTCCTCAAGATGAGCGGCAGGGGAACGGTCTTTCTCTCAAGCTTCGGGGCAATATACAAGAAGGAACTCCACAACGAGCGCTTCATAATAGACACAGGCCACATGGTGGCATTTACGGAGGGCCTCGACTTCAACGTGAAGCGCGTTGGTGGGCTTAAGAGCACCCTCTTCAGCGGGGAGGGCCTTGTTGCGGAGTTCTACGGAACCGGGACGCTCTACATCCAGACGAGAAGCCTGGACAGCTTCATAGGCTGGATACTCCCGCACCTGCCCCAGAAGGGCTGACAAAACTTTTCTCACTTTATATTTTGAGGAGAAAGGGAAAAAGCCCGTTCAGGGCTTTCTCACGACTATAAGGGCGTGGTCCTTCTCGTAGGGCTCGAGGCTTAAGCGCTCCACCACCTCGAAGTACGTTGAAAGCTCCTCCTCGACCTCTCTGAACACCTGCTCCGGTTCCTTCGTCACGTCTATGCTCCTGCTCTTGATGCTTATCATGGCGTAGCCGCCGTTTTTGAGGTAGGCCTTCGCGTTGTCTATCAAAATCTTCGCCTGAGTAGGCTGGGCAACGTCCTCGAATATGACGTCAACCTTCGGGACGAGGGCGCGGTATTCCTCCGGTTTCGTGGCGTCGCCGAGGATTGGCACAATGTTCCTCCTCTCCTCGACGAGGGGAACCAGCTCCCTGAGAACCCTTGGGGAGAACTCGACGCCGAAAACCTTCCCCTCCCAGCCAACGATGTCGCTCACGTGGGAAGCCGTTGTTCCGCTGGCAACGCCGAGGTAGAGGACGCTCTTTCCGGGCTTTATGGGGAAGTTCTTGAGACCGTTGAGTATCGCCGCCCCAAGCTTTGAGCGCCTCGGGTTCCATATCCTGTACTCCTCGCCCTCCCACCTGATCGTTCTCTCGCCGTAAACCTTCTGTCCCGGGACGAGGTTTTTGGTCGCTATCTTCTCGCTCCCGTCATCGTCAATGACCGTGAAAACGCCGGGGAACCTGTGCTTTTTAACGTGCATCTACCTCACCTCCTCTCCTTTTTCTTCTTTTTCTTTTTGGGCTTGCCTTCTTTGCCCTTCTTGCCTTTGAACTTTTCTTTGCCCTTCTTCTCCTTTCTGCCCTTGAACTTCCGTCCCTTCTCCTTCTTTGGCTTCTCGGGCTTCCTCTTTGGCGGGTTGGGGTACTTCGACTTTATCTCCTCTATTCTGGCCTCAAGCTCCTTCTTGAGCTCCTCGGCTATGTATTCCCCGGAGAAGTAGTCCACCCTCGCTGCTATCGCGAGCTTTCCAGCTAAGGCCCTGGCCACCTTACCCCTCTGCCACCACGGGGACTTGTTTATGGCAGGATACTGGTAGATTATGCCGTGCTTGGGAGGCTTGGCACCGCTCCTGAGGTGCCTGAATAGGGCCTTCTCCGCCCCAAGAACCTGTATGGTTGATGCCGGCATTATGGCGAGCTCCCTGAGCCCACCGGCAAGGCTTATGAGCCTTGCGCCGAGCTTCGCTCCAACGAGGGCCTTGAGGTTCGGCGCGACGTCGTCCATGGCCTTCTCTATGTACTCCTCTATCTCCTCGCGGAGCTTGTAGAGGCGGTATATCTCCTCCGCAAGGTCCTGTATGACCTTGATGTCCCTTGAATCCATCCATGCACCCATTGATTTCTCAGCCGCGCTCTTTATCTTCGCCACCTTCTCCTCGGAGAAGCGGAGTTCTTCGGCATTTTCCTCGAGGTCTTCCCTCCTTCCAACCAGTCTCACGAAGTCAACGAACTGCTGGTGCCTCGGGAGAAGCTCATCGAGCTCCGGGAAGTGGAGGGTGTACCACTCCCTCAGCCTCGCAACGAGCAGGTTCGTGACCTTATCAATGTCGTCAAGGGCCTCTATGGCCTGGATTACCATCTTATCGCGCGCACCGCTCTGTTCCTGTATTCCGCGCCTCGTCAAAGCCACGCCGACCTCAAAGTAAGCCCCGAACCATTCCTCTCCGAGGAACTCCTCCGGCTTTGAGCGGAGCCTCTCCCCGGCGATGTTTGGGAACTCGAAGTCGGTGTTTGCCCCTGTCTCAGCCTTCACCTTTCTGGCAAGCTCCTGGTGTTCAAAAACCACCTCGTAGCCCTTGTCCATGAGCTCCCTCGTGAGCTCAAGCACTTCCTCCGTGGGTTCTCCCTTGAGGATCTTCTCGAGTGCCTCCTCAGCTCTCGCCCTGAAGGGAATCCTCGTTATCAGGTTACCCTGCTCGTCAAAAGCATAAACTCCAAGCACGTTTTCGCTAACGTAAGCTTTCATACTCATCACCTTGTTCTGTTTTGCTCTGGAAGTTTAAAAGACCTACCTTCTTAATAACCTATTGGTGCCGTGAGTGGAAAAGAAGAAGCGGGGGGGTCAGTCCTCCCAAGGCTCGGTGTACTTGAGCGCCCAGCCAAACTCCTCCTTCAGGATGTCTATGGCGGCCCCGGGCGGGATTATGCCGCGCTCGGTTATGATCACGTCAACGTACTCGGGTGGGGTGACGTCGAAGGCCGGATTCCAGACCTCTATGTTCTTCGGCCACTCCTTGAGCTCTTCCTCCGGAATGACCTCGCTTGGATCGCGCATCTCTATCTCGACCAGCTGACCAAGCATCGTCTCCGGGTGGAACTTGTAGGTTTCAGCAGCGATCATCGTCCAGACCCTGTGCTCCTTGGCCGTTAGCGCTATCAAAGCCGTTCCAATCTTGTTTATCACCGCGCCGTTGACCGTTATACTGTCAGCACCCATGACGACCTTGTCCGTCATCTTCATGTAGTGTCTGGCAGCGGAATCAACGACGTAGATAACCGGGATGCCGTAGCTTGCCAGCTCCTTGGCGGTGAGCTTGCCCTGCCACTTGGGCCTCGTCTCGGTTACTATGACCTTTATGTCCTTCCCCTGATCCCAGGCAGTCTTCATGACGCTTATGGCTGCTTTGCTGTGGCAGTGGGTCATTATGACGTCCCCGTCCTCTATTCTCTTCGCCCCAAATTCGCCTATCCGCTCGAGGGCCTTCTCCGAGTTGTGGATGAACTCCTTGGCCGCGTTTATGACAATGAACTTCAGCTGCTCCAGATCGGCCCCGCTCGCGTAGGCGACCTTTCCCCGGTGCATGACGTAACGGAGCGCGTTGGGCAGGGAAACGGCCGTTGGCCTCGTCTCGTAGAGTACCTTTGCCGCATACTTCATCTCATTCCAGAAGTCGTCCACGTTGGTGGCCTTGCTCTTCTCGGCCTGGAGCTGGAGCGCGTAGGCTGCAAAACGACCTATCTTACCGGCGCCCCTTATCTCCATGCTCTTTATCTTCTCGGCTATCTCACGAACTTCCTCCGCAAGCACATCAATCACCCCGTATATCTAAGCTATGGGACAGGGGTTTATATACCTCACCGTCAATTGCTTGCAAAAATTTTGTAATTTTGGGGGACGTGTAGCTATAGAGGGAGGGCAAATAGACCGCCAACATGCATTTGGGCGTATACTGTGAGTAAACCCCATAGAAATGGACGCAGGTTTGGAATCCAGTAAAAACATTTGGGGTTAATTGGAAAGGGACATTCGCTCCAAGATAGGCTGATTAACAACCGTCAAAAACTTTCCACCAGCGCGGAAGCTTTTGGAAAAAGCTTCACCAAAAGCTCGTAGCTCCTCTTAGAAAGGGAGGCCACATGCAAGGATTTTACACCATAGGCACCTGTTTCAGGAGGAAGATAACTTAAATGAGGGCCTTCGAAAAAAGTTTACGCTTTCTTTGACGCCCATTGGGCGTCGATTTTCAGCTATCAAAAGACTGTAACATGAGTTCTCACTTTGTAAAACTGCTCTTTGGGGATAAAATCGCACGGAATTTATGCTTTCCAGAAGGAGCTACAAACTTTGATGAAACTTTGCGCAGGCAAAGTTTCTTATGGGGCCGGGGCCGGGATTTGAACCCGGGCTAGGGGATCCACAGTCCCCTGTGCTGACCAGGCTACACCACCCCGGCCATCAGCGAGACTAACTCGTGGGCATAGATTTATAAAGTTTTCGCATTCACACAATGCCGGTGGGGGATATGCGGCGCAAAAGGGAGGCACTCGTCGGACTTTTCACCGCGATGCGCGAGAAAAAGGTTGATGAGGACATAATAGACCTGCTGATGCTCATAAACTCAATACGCGGTGTCCATACCACCTCCTCCTGTTCCGGAAGGGTGGGGATACTGGAGGAACCGGCGCTGGGTGCAAAGCCCCTCGCTCGTTGGCTACTTAAGAGGCACGGTACTATAACCTTCGAGGAGGCCAAGGAGTCCCTCAGGCTTGCGAGGGAGGGAATGCTCTTCCTCAAGAGCCAGCCCCCGATATTTCACGTCGTCGCCGAGAACCTTAGGATTGCGAAGAGGCTTCACGAGATTGGTTTAGCCAGCGGCTTCAAGTACACCACCTTTAAGGCCGTAAAGGGGGAGCGCGTCCTCGTGGAGATAAACGGAACGGAGTACCTCACCTCCCCGCTCGGGAGGGACGGAAAGGTTTTCGTGAGCGACGAGGCCCTGGCACTCAACGTTGAGGTTGCGAACGAGATGCTGACCCGCTCGAAGGGAAGACTGCCCCGCCTTCACAGCGCCTTCGAACACCTCCAGGACGAGCTCGGGGAGGACGAGCTGTTTTATGAAATCAAGCGCTCCTTTTAGCCCACCGCAATATTTATAAGTGCCTCTCCGGGAGTTACTCCCGTGGGCCCGTGGCCTAGGAGGATAGGGCGCCGGCCTTCTAAGCCGGCGGTCGCGGGTTCGAATCCCGCCGGGCCCGCCAGAGCCTCTTCTCCGCTAACGTTATATGCTCCAAAAAGGAGTTTAAAGTGCGATGATGAGTGAATCCAATGCTGACAGGATGATGAACCCAGAACCTGAGCGCGGAATCCACCTCAAAGGGCGAACCGATATGGAGGAGAGGCTAAACGAGATATACGAGGGTATAGAGGCCCTTCGCCAGGAGGCGGAGAAGAGCAGAACCCCGGATAAACTCGGATGGGACGACATAGCCCAGGAGATAGTGGGTGCGGTAACGTTCGCGCTTCCCTTCCTCTTCACGGGGGAGCTGTGGAACGTCGCCAAGGACATATCCCTGGAGCGCTCCCTGGCAATCTTCCTAATGACCCTTGCTATAGCCTATCTCTTCATAGCCAAATCCAGGATAGGCAACCTCAAGCGGGAGGAACTCTTCCACGTCCCCAAGAGGCTCCTCACTGTTGCTACTATCTCATACCTCATCTCCGCGGGGCTGATATACCTTTACGGCATAAACGGGATAGCGGATTTCACCTCCGCTCAATACCTCAACGCGACCGTGCTTATAAGTACCTTCGCGGTAATTGGAGCTATAGCCGTTGACATGGTGAAGTGAATGAGGGTTGTAACGGGAAACGTATTTGAGGAATTCGCCGACGACCGGTCTATTCTGTTCCCAGAATACAGAAAGAACCGTGACGAGCTGCTAAACTTTGTGAATTCCCTTACCGAAGACGAGACGGTCGTCACTGCGAGTTTGGAGCTCATAGACTTAATAGCTTGGAGGTTCAGGCGCGGCGAGGAGAACGTCCTTATATACTCCGACACCGGGAAGTCTCTCACGCTAAAAGAGGTCTACGAACTCAGGAAGTACCTCGACTTCGACGTTAGGGGCGGCGACTTCAGGGGTGAGGAGAAGGTTTCCATACTCTTCGTGGAGGGCAAAACGGACTCCAAGTTCTTCAAAGCCACATATAAGAAAGTCTTCGGCTTCAAAGAGTCCCGTACCCGGGGGAAGCCCCGCGATGTCCCCGGGGCCCTGAGACCGATCGAGACCCTCTTCGAGAGGGACAACTACGAGCTTATAGTGCGAGATGGGGGATATCTCGCGATAATCCCCAGCGAGGGCAACTCGGGAGTTGTAAGGAACCTCGGCAACTTCCTCAGGGCAATGGAGGTCTTTGATTTCAGAGTGGACAGAATAGGTGTGGCCATTGACATTGACGAGGACGAAGAGAGAGCCATGCAGTCCATAACAGGTAAACTGTCGTCCTTTTCCTTCGAGAGGGAAGGCGAGAACTTCCGGGTTGGGGAAACGGTGGTGGTGCCCCTGTTAATCGGGACGCGAATTGAGCTCGGGTCCTGCATAGAGTGGGAGAAGCCGACGGTGGAGGACTTTGTGCTCGCCATTCTCAAGGGAGGCAGGACTTTTAAAAGCCTTGAGCGCGCCATAAACATCCTGTGCGTTGATCTGGGGCGGAAGCTCAAGCCGAAGGAGGTTATATACCTCGCCATGGCCGCCCAGAAGTTCTGGGGCAACCTCGAGGGTTTCTACGAGATGATGATAATGCGCACCCCCAAGTGGAAGGTCGAGAAAGTCCTTAAAAGGGCCCGGCTGTATGAAAGGATGGGTGAGCTGGTGTGAGGCTCGTCTCCTTCGACGTCTGGAACACGCTCCTCGACATCGGGGTTATGCTCAGAGCCCTTTCCGATGAGCTCGCCAAACTTACGGGGATTGATAACGCGGACGAGGGCGTAAAGGCGGCCAGAGAGAGGATAAAGCGGATGAGGGCGGAAACTGCCGGCGACCCTTCCAGGGCCCTGGAGGAGAGCCAGGAACTCCTGGCTGAGCTCCTTGGGATAGACGTCGAGCTTGTCAAGAGGGCTGCCGCGAGGGCGGTTCTGAAGGTTGGAGACGAGATAGTCCTCTCAGGGGCGAAGGAGGCTCTGGAGGGAGTTAAAAAGAAGGGCCTCAAGGTCACCGTCACAGGGAACGTGATGTTCTGGCCCGGCTCCTACACGCGCCTCCTCCTCGAGCGCTTTGGGCTTATGGACTACATAGACAAGACCTTCTTCGCCGACGAGGTTTTAGCGTATAAGCCCATGAGGGATATGTTCGAGAAGCCGCTCAGGGTTTTTAATGTGGCGCCCGAAGAGGCCGTTCACATCGGCGACACGAAGGCGGAGGACTTCGAGGGAGCTTTGAGGGCTGGAATGTGGGCCGTCTGGATCAACCCGGAAGCGGAAGGGGTGAGAAGAATCCACGAGCGCGGCTTTGAGGTGCCATCAGTTGAGGGAATTCTGGAGGTGCTGGGGGAGATAGAAAAAGAGAAAACTTCTTGATGTTTTCACTTCTTCCCCTTCGGCTTTAACCACGCTCCAAGCCCAACCTGCCTCGTCTTCTGGTAGCGCAGATCCTCCTTTCTATAGCCGAAGGCCTTTAGAATCCTCTCAACGGCCGGCAGAACCTGGTTCTCGATGTAGTATTCAGCGTCGTAGCGGTGCTTGGCCGGGTCGAACTCGTCGAAGGGAATCGCCCTGTCGCCTATCCTTCCAGAGCCCTTGAGGACTATGTAGCTGATGACCGTCCCGGGGCGGATTTTGACGCCCCTCGCGGCTAACCTCTTCGCTATCGCCACGTGCGGGCCCGTTGCCTTGTAGTCCTTCAGCTCGCGCGTTATCTGCTCGTGGATAACGAGCTTCTCCGGCGGAACCTCGTACTTGCTCAGCTTCTCCGTCACTTCTTTGACTATGCTTACGGCCTCCTCAACGTTACCGTCCTTGAGAAGGGCCTCAAGAACCCTCGCCTGAGTCTCCTTGGCTATCTCGCTCCAGTCACGCCTGACTATCTCAAGCCCGCGCGTCGTTATCTTGCCCTCCTCGTCTATCACCGCGTACTTCTTCTTGGTGACGAAGAAACCGCGCCTGTAGAAGCCCTCGTACTCGAGCTCAAGCGCACCTGGGAGTTTGGAGTTGATATATTTGAGGAACTCCATGGCCTTCTTTTTGATGGTCTCGGCATCTTCTCCTGGTATCGTCGCGTGGAAACCGTCCGTGTCCGCGTAGAGGACTTTAAAGCCGTATTTCTCTTCTATCTCCCGTATGCTCATTTCGATGTACTCCCTTCCCCAGGCGGTGACGCTCTCGGCGCACTCCTTGCAGTACCAGCGGGCCCTTGCGTAGCCGTAGTAGCCGTAATAACTGTTGTGAGCATAGACCAACCCAAAACCAACGAGGAAGTTCTCGTTGTCTTCGACGCTCAGGTCGTAGACATAGCCGCTGTATTCCTCAGCCTCAACGGACTCAACACGGTCAAGCACTAGATCGCCATTAATGAGCCAGGAGAGTTTTTGGGCCTTTTCATAATCGAGCTTTCCGCCTTCAACCATCTTCCTGAAGGTCTGAGGACTGACGTTCTTCTGGAAGACCTTCTCAAAGATCTCGCTCAGGACTTCCTTGGGGATCACGTGCGAATAGTAGGCGTTCTTTTTCTTGTCCAGCTTTACGAACGGGAGCGCCTCGTTTATGTAAACCCTGTAAACGCTGCTGTCGTGCCCGAGCTTTACGGCCGAAACTCCCACAGAGTTCAAGAGGAGGACGAGCTGGTTGGCCAAAAGCTCGCTCTTCGTGGAGAGCCTGAGCCTTTTGCTCGGGTGGACGTCGCCATCGCCGATGAAGTACCCCTCAAGGAAAGCCATCCTAACCCCTGTCGGAGACGTGAAGATGAACTCTGGAACCATCTTGTTTTTCGCCAGAACACCGCAGAGGCTCTCAAAGAGCAGGTAGCCCATCTTCCTCGATATTTCAACGTAGTTCCGGCCTTTTCTAACCTTTCCAAAGAACCTCTCAGCGAGCTTCCCCATATCGTTCAGTACTTCAGGGTCTTCGTTGTAGAGCTTCACGCTGTAGCTCCAGCCGTTTTTGGGATTTCTCTGCTTTCTTGCATAGCCCTCGCTCACATAGTAGCCGAGGAGCTTTGCGAAGGACTCGTCAACCTCCACAAAAGGACTCATTCTAAAGCCGTTCAGCGTTCCAATTCTCCACTCCTTAAGCTCTTCCGGGGGAATTAGGCTTACCACGTCCCGGATGGAGTTGAACTCAACGAGGTACTCTCTCTTGTTGCCGTTGTATCTGATTTTTTCGACAAGTGCCTCGTAGAGCCTTCTGTATTTCCTAAGTGCCTCCCAGTCAAGTACTTCATAGCCTATCTTCTTAAGCCTGACATAACCCAGATCCTCAAGGTGCTTGAGATAACGCCTTGCTGTCCTTGGCCTTTTCTCCTCCCCAAAAATCCAGCGCAGGGTTCTAAGCATTCCTTTAAAGAAGTTCTTCCGCTCTTTGACGGGAATTGTCATAACAATGTCTGACGTTTCGTCCTCAGGGAATCCGAGGAGAAGCTCCACGAGGTTCAACACGTGGTTTCTCTCCGGAAGCTTCACCCTCCGCGGGACTGCAACCAGGTCGCCGGGCTTGAGTTCATCCCCCGTGACCTCAACGAGCTCCCCGTTTCTCACAGAGAAGAGGCTGTGGCCAGAGGTTATCTTTATTCTCCTCCCAGACTTCAGTTTTATGTTGTAAGCTTTGCCCGAATAGCGGTGCCTGATTAGGGCCTTTACCCTCTTAAGCTCGGCCTTCTTCGTTTCCCTGTTGAAGGATTGGACTTCAAGACCACTGACTTCAAGGATTTCCGTTTCCCCTTCCCTATGCACTCTTTCAGCGTTTTCATCCATTTTCCAGTCTATGAACTCCCCAATCCTGACGAAGCGAACCGTCCCGTTTTCAATAATGGGAAGCCACTCGTCGGGAAGAATACTGTTCGCCAGGATCTTGATTGCCCGCTGCCTGTAATCGAGGAGCCTCCTCTCGATCGGGTCAATAGTGGCCTTCATCTTCCTCTTTATCTTCTGCCTCTCCTCCAGAAGATCTCCGAGGAGGCTAGGAATGAAGCCCGGGAAGTCCTTGCAGAAGCGGTGGCCGACCTGAGGAGCCACATCGTACTCCTTGCATCCCTCTCTGTTGAGCGTATCCGGCGAGACGTTGTGGGTGATTATTATCGAGGGATATAACGATTTGTAATCTAGATACACTATGTTCTCCCAAAGGCCCTTCTCCGGCTCCTTCACGTAGCCGCCAGCGTATCCGCCGCGCCTCTCGTCGTACTCCCTTCCGGAGGGCTTGTTTGGGGCCAGTTCGTTCCTCTCGTAGGCCTTCCGAAGGAGGAACCACTCGACCAGATTGCCCGTGCTGGAGCGCGAGACGTCCCAGAGGGGCTGGCCGATCAAACGGGAAAGCTGGGCCTCCATCGGGAAGAACTCCTTTCCCAGCTCGTAGGTGACTTTGGCATCCTCCATTGAGTAGCGAGCGACCCTCTCAAGTCCCTCGTTGGTTTCCCAGGCTTGAGCTATCTCCTCCGCGTAGACCTTCTCCTTCGGCCTTCCAAATATCGCCTCATAGACGGCCTCAAGCGTGTAGGTCGGCAGGTTTATCGTCCTTCTTATCACGGGATAGAGATCGAAGTGTATCCTTCCCTTCACATCGACCGCAAATCTGTCGCCCATCCTCTGGATCTTCGGCTCGCTCCCATCCCTTCCAAGGATGAACTTCACCCCGAGCTTTTCGCAGCGCTTTTTTAGATAGGCGAAGTCGAAGTTGTCGCCGTTGTAAGTTATGAGAACGTCCGGGTCCTTCTCCTTCACGACCCTCAAAAAGGCCTTTATCATGTCTTTTTCGGTTGAGACGGCATCCACGTAGGGGAGGTCAACCTTCTTCCAGGTGATGACGCGAGCCTCACTTTCGTCAGCGTAGCTTATCATCAGAATGGGTCCCTCGGCGAACTCCTCGCCCTCGTGATAGAGCGTCTCGATGTCGAAGGCGAGCATTTTCAGCTCCTCGTCCCCCTCCATCGGAACCAGGCCCTTGTCGATGAGGTATCTCTTCGCGAAGGGTATGTCGTACTCGTAGATGTCCACAACTGCCGGATGGCTCCTTATCTTATCCCTTATGGCCGGGACGTCCTGTGGATGGGTGAAGTAGAGCTTCCACACTTCAACCGGCCTGCCGAGAAACTTCCTCTCCACCTTCTCGGCCTTTGTAATTCTCACCACCGTTCCGTGCCTCTCGGCGGTTATCTTCTTGATTTCTTCAATCGCGGAGTCGTCCTTCAGGAGGGCGTAGATGTAGGGCTCAAAGTTTCTATCGTACTCAACCTTGAACTCGCCGTTCTCCTTCTTGAATATCCTCACGACGGGCTTTCCATTCTCGGTTATGTAGTCAGCATCGAGGATCATCGTGGACACCGGGTATGATTACGATGGACGGCCTAATAAACTTCTCTCTATGAGAACATTCCATCCAAAACGGCCAAAGGTAAATAGAAAAGGGCTCAGAGGTGCGCGATTGGCGTTTCGGCACCGCAGGCCTCACACTTGAGGTAGTGGAAGCGCCCCTTCTTGATGATCTTCGTATCCGGAGCTCCACAGACGGGACAGATGACGAACTCCTTGAGGTACTTCTTGAGCTTGTTGCTTATCAGGTATGGCGTAAAGCGTCCCTGGAGGATTACCCTCCTTCCCTCTATGCTTCCCGCCGTTGCGACCTCCCTGAGGACGAACTTGAGCAGGTGGTTTGGGTCCCTGTTCATCGCCTCGGCTATGTCCATGAAGTTCTCGATGATCGTCCTGCTGCCGGCTATGGTGACCTGCGCGGGCGGAACCTCAAACCTCGAGCCGTGGTGCTTAACGTTCTCCGGGAGCTCTTCGTAGGCCTTCTCGAGGAGCCCCTCGTAATCGTAATAGTCAATTTCCTTCTCAACCATTCCTTTCACCTCCCTATGCTACACGGTAATAGCCATCCCTTGGGCTATAAATTTGACCCTCGTTAAAGAGTCTCTCGACGATCTTCCTGACCTCGTCTTTATTCATACCCTTTTCAGTGGCTTCCTTTATAATATCATCTATTGCCGCCCCGTGCTGGCTGCCCTTCTCGAGCTGCTTTATTATTCCGATCACGCGCTCTATCTTGTTTATCTGCTTCGAACTCCTCCCCACCTCGAGGACTGATATGTCGAGTTCCCCGCTCTCGTCCCTCGCTATCTGGCTCAGGGTGTACTCTACGAGCTCTATCGCTTCCTTCGCATCTTCCCTCGTCACCACGTCGCTGAGGCGCATTCTGGCGTGGGCCTCACTGAGTCTGATCAACGCCTCCAGCTGCCTCGCGGTTATTGGCATCGGCTTTACTTCCTCCTCGCCCTCTGTCCTGGGGCGCCTCTTCCTCATCTTGACGTAGTAGCGCTTTATCTCCTCCATTGCCTCTTTGCTGAGCACGGGGTGGACGTTCTTCCTCGCGTAGGCGATGTACTTTTTGAGGAGGTCATAGGGCACCTTTGGCGTAACGACTTCCTTCTCGCCGCGCCTCACCTTGAGGATGTGCTCCGCTATGGCCGCATCGGTCTCCTCGTCCGGCTCGTCAAGGAGCACGAAGATAAGGTCAAACCTCGATATGAGCGTTGGTGGAAGCTCGAGCTGCTCGGGCAATGGCTTTGCCCTGTTGAAGCGGCCGTACTTGGGGTTTGCCGCTGCCAGAACTGTCGTTCTAGCGTTTAATGTTGCCGTAATACCTGCCTTGGATATGCTGATCGTGTTGTGGAGAACCAGCCCATGGGAGACGAAGAGGTGGTAGGGCTCGACGGTTACGTCGTAAACCCACTCCCAGCCGGTGTTTGGGATTTTCTCGACCCTCTTCACCTTCAGGAAGTTCACGTTGCCCTTCCACCATTCGAGGAACCTGTTGAGTTCCTTTCTGGCCATTGAGGCTCTCTCCTCGGCTGCACTCCGTACCACGCCCAGCGCTATGGGGTCGCCGGCTTTCACGAGCTTCCTGAGTTTTCCATAGGTTATACCGTACCTCTGGTATACCCACGTCTTGGGCAGGAGGTCAAGGGCCCTCGCGGGGTTCTCGTGGGGCAGCTTCTCGAGCTCTTCAAGCCTCTCCAATACCCTGCGCAGGTACTTCTCAATGGTGCCTCCCTTCACGACCCTCTGGTTGAAATCGGCGCGCTCCTTTGGGGTCTGGGTTACCCCGAGTATCCTGCCGGCCCGCGTTAGGGGCTTCACAAGTTCCTTCGGTAACAGGCGCTCCCCATCCACGACCTCGTAACCGTTGGCATAGCGCTTTAGCTTTGAGAGTTTCCCCGTGGAGTAGGTGTAGTCGTGGTAGTCCTCCGCTTCCCTCAGATCCTTAAAACGCGCTTTGAACTCTCCCTTGAGCTCGATGGGGTATTTGAGGACGCCGAGGGCTATGTCCCCGGGCATGACCTTCTCCGCTGGCTCCTCCCTGATCTCACCGTCTTCCCACACCATAACCGGGTGCTCGGGCGTTACGACTATCTCCCTACCATTTGAGAAGCGGAGCCTCACGAACTCCCCGGGAGCTTTATGCCTGCTCACGCGGTCGGCCTTTACCTTAACTATCTCCTTTTTCTCCAAGTCGTAAGCTAAGAGCTCAATGTCGTCAACGGGCAGTATCTCCGTATCCTTACCGATTATAACCCTGTCGCGGTTCCTCTCTATGAGTTCATCAACGAGCTCCCCTATCTTCACCTTCCTTCCATCGGCTAGGAGGAGCTCAAAGTCGTGGTGGTAGCTCTGCTGCTCGAGGGCTTCGTGTATGGCGCTCCTGTCGCGGTCGCTCATCTTGTCGAACTCGTCAACGCAGTTATGAACGATTATCCCCTCGGCGATGAAGTTGTGCTCTCCCGGGACGTAGAGGTCATAGACATACCCCTCGTAGGGCACGCGCTCAATGGAGATGATTTCATCAAGGAAATAATCTCTGGTAGCGAGGACTTGGAGTTTTACCAGCGTTTCTGGAGGTATCAGTTCTCCGATTTTTTCAATTGTCCTCTTCAACTGTATTCTGCTTGGGAAGTACTTTCCTTTTGCGTAGGCATAAACCGTGCTCCATAGTCCCGCATTCTGGAGCACTGTTGATGGTACTGACTCGATGATCTCCTTCGCTATCGTCCTCACAGGATTCGCTGGGACTTTATCACTTGAAGAGGACACCATATGCTTCTTTTCCGGAAGAGTTTTTGTCTTGACGCTGTAATCCTTAACGGCCATTAAAAGGTTTTCAACGTCTTCCCTTCCGGTTATCCGTATTTTGTTCACTCCTTTTCCATGGACAACCTTTGCGTACACGTCAAACCTGCGGAGTAGCATTGCAAACGCACTGTCTCTTTTCTCGTCATTGGAGAGCAGGAACTCGATGTGGACAACTTTTCCTCTCTTACTGCTCTTTATCGAGACACAGCCGTCGGAATCAAGAGCACCAGCTATGAAAGCTTTTAGGGCTTCGTCGTCCAGGGAGAACGCGTTCCTCAAGTAGTTTCCTGTGATGTACTCGTGCAGGAAAGCTAGGAGGGGCGAACTAATGTGGAACGTTATGGACTCACCGGCCACTTTAACACCACTAACTTCCCCTTCCGTTCTCCTCTCGTACTCACGGAGCGGCTTTCCGTAGAAAGAATAGAACGCTTCTCTTATTCTCTCTATCTGCTCTTTGTGAACTTTTGACTGGACTATCCTCACGTGGACTTTCGAACCCTGCTTTGATATCCACCCATCGCCGTAGAGGAACCCAATGAAGTACGCCAGCTCCGGTGTTATGTATGAAACTTTAAAACGTTCCCTGCGGTAATTTGGACCATATGTGAGCGGACGCTCTCTCCATGTCTCATAAACGCCAAGGTCTTTTAGAATCCGTCTGAACCTCTCCACAGTTATTGAGCCCTTACCCGAGAGGAAATCCTTTGAAAGGTTGTATTTTCTGTTGAACTCTGCAAGACTGCTGTAGTGTTTGAGTACTTCTCTCTTCAGCTCCTCTTTTTCTCCCTTCGTGAGCTTTACTTTCCAGTTCTCGGGCAGTATGTCGAGTATGTAAACTTTGGACTGGTTGCTCGGTAGCTTTAGGGGTGCGACTATCGTATCCCCTTCCCTGAACTTCTCGGCCTCTTTCCACTCTAGCGTGTTTCCGTCTATAAGAAGGTGGTCGGGTGTTAGGGTTATCTCGTTGCCTGAGCGTAGCTTTAAGCGGATTAAGTCACCATTCCACGGCTTCCTGCGGATTATTGTGGCTGTACTCTCCCTCGTCCGCATGGTGGGTAAATCAAGAGCTACTACTTCCATGCTCTTCTCCTGAATGTCCACAATCTTGTTGCCGGAGCGCGCTTTGTATGACTTTTGGAGCTCAAATAGATCCTCTATGCGCTGATATTTTCCATCCACAAGGACACGGGAGTCGGGATGGAGACAGGCAAAGCCGCCATCGGCCAAAACAAGAACACCCGCTTCCAGCACCCACGAGCCCGTGAGCTCGTCTCTCACCGCTGCGGCGGTGTTGTGGACAACGAAACCGTTGGCCACGAAGCTGTGAGAACCTTCGACGGTGAGGTCGTAGACATGCTCGTAAGGGCTTTTAATTTTCTCAACCGCTTTGACCTTCTCAAATATGAGATCTGAATCGGCGATTTTCCTTAGGAACCAAACTTTCTCCTGCATCTCATTTTCCCTGGCTGCAACGTCGCTGAGAATCCAGGCAAGCTCCCTATGAGCTTTTTCGTCCCTATCCGCGAGAAGTCTTGCTACCTTAACGAGGAGTCCGTACCCTATCGCCCTGCTCCTCTTTCTCTTGAATAACTCGTAGAACTCCCCCTTCCCAAGTCCAAGCTCCTCCGGCTCAAGGATATTGCCGATCCTGAGCCTGAGTTCGTCGGGCAGGTTGACTGGAGCATCCTCTATCCTCGCTTTTTCGAGGTTTGAAACGATTTTTTCAAGGAGCTTTCTTGAAATGCTCTTACCTTTCTCGACTGCCGAGCCTACGTTGGAGCCGTAGACCTCCTCGATGCTCAGTCCGTAGAATTTCCTTATCTCCCGAACCACTTCTCCAACTCCGGGGATTACGTCAACGTTGGTGTCCCTCCTCGAGCCGCTCAGGGCATCAACGAGCCTCTCGAGCTTTTCCTTCTTCTCCGGATGTTCAAAGTCTATCTCTTCGGCAAAGCGAAGGGCGTTCTCTCCGTATATCTTGAGCTCCCACCTGTCGTGCTTGGAGACAACTTTTTTGCCGTTTATCTCGCTAACTTGTCCCTTTCTGTCCCTCCTCCTTAAATGTGAGACGATGCCAAAGCGGAGGAGGGCAAGCTGCAGCTTCTTAGCCAGCTTCTCGCTCGTGGTGTCGAACTCGATGTAAGAGGACCCGTTTTCTCTCAACACCACAGTGCCGTCGCAGTCGAAGAGTCCCCTGATGTAAGCGGCTAAAACGTTCTTGGGTGCCGTGAAGAGCAGGGGGGGCATGTCCAACCTGTTCGACTTCGGGGAGGGTGGAACACCGAGCTTTTCAAGAATGTGTGCGACGATCTTTGAGTGGAAGCGCACCGCAGGAATTCTTCCCTTTTCCTGGCTTTCTTTGGCCTCGATTCCGAAGAGGTTTCTCGCAAGTTCCTTGAACCTCTCCCTCATCTCTTCACTGCTGTTGGAGAACCTCACTGACACTCCCCACCCAGCCTTGGAGACATCGCCGTCTCCAGCAATGAGCCCAATGAAGTATGCGAGCCTCTCGTCAAGGGTTTTTGGTACCTTGATTCTCTTTCCGTCCTGAAGTGCAACCTCGCTGGGATAAAGTGAGATGAGCGGTTCATCGGCCAGCTTGGCAAGCTCTCTCAGATGCTTCATTGTGATGTTGCCCCAGGCCTTCTCGTTCACCCAGTTGTAGTAGAGCATGTTCTCACTAATTCCGAGGGTTCTGGAGAGTTCCCTCTTTGTAATGCCCTTTTTCCGAGTTGCTTCCTCTATCAGTTGCCTCACGTCTTTCTTAATCCCGTAAAGTACAAGGTCATCCAGGTCACTGAGGAGTTCCATAACGTAAACTAGTTTTTCCTTCACTTGGAGCTCCCTCAGCGTTACAACGTAGTCCCCTTGTTTGAGCTCTTCGGCTTTCTTCCACTGGAACGCACCGCTGAAGGTGAGGAGCTTGGTCTCTGGTGTTGCCGTTATATCTTTCCCTGTGATTGTCTTCACTTTAACAAGTTTCTCAGGGGCTTTCAGTTTCCAGACCCTGCTCATTACGGAGCTTTTAACTTCACCTTTCTCGGGCTCGAGAGAGATGCCCTCCCCAAGATATGGGGCATGTAAGATTCCTTCGGAGTACTCGATGTGTCCGACTTCTTTCACCCAGTCCTCGACAAGGGGTCCAATTTCGCGGATACCGCCGTCGGCAACCACGAGTGAATCCGGCGCAACACATAGACCAGCCGCCGATGAGCTCTTTCCCGATGTGTAAATCGCCCTCGGCGCTAAATTGGCAACATAACGGAGAATCTGGCTGTTGTGAACAAAGATATCGTTTGCTATGAAGTTGTGGTGATCTGGAACCTGAAGGTCATAGATCCACGGGTGCTCTGGCGTGTACTCTTCTATCTCTTCTACTCTGTCCCAGAATATGTCGGAGCTGGCGAGGAGTTCAAGGATTCTAACATCGTTCGAGTTTGGTAAATGTGTTTTGAGAGTTTTGGCTATAACTACGAGCTTTTCTCTGCTGGGCAACCTGTCTCCCCGTTCGTAATGCAGATAAGTGGAACGATTTATACCCATGTCCTTTTGGGTAAGCCCCGCTCTCATCCTGACCTCCCTAAGGGGCTTGCTCACGCCCGGGACTACGTCAACATTCGTGTTGGATTTGATATTCCGGGTCACTTCCCTAAGAATCTCCATCTTTCTCCGAAGTTCGAATCCAATGACATCTCTGAACTTTGCTGCATCCTCTCCGGTAATGAAAAGCCGGTAATATGTCTTTTCCTCTTGCATCTTTCCGTTCGTTGCTTTACTTTTAGTCTCGTGTAATTGGGACTTTATGCCAAACCGCAGTAGCAGGTGTTGTATACCCTTGACAAGTTCTTTTGACGCTGAAACAACCGTTATCTTTGGTCTTCCTTTGTCCACAGTTCCTTCGGCATCGAAGTATCCTCGGAGGAAGGCCTTTATGTCCACGTCCCTGGCACTAAACAGTTGAGGTGGAACCTTTTTCTCAGCAGAGTTGCCGGTTATTTCAAGCCATTCAAGGAGATCATAAAGTTCAATGCTGGATGCATAAACCTCACTTGCGGTCTTTCCTTTGTGGGGGCTTCTCACAGTTGGATCAAGCCCAATCTTGATCAGATATCTGCGAACCGTCTCTATAAGCTCTTCCTCGTTGTTAGTGAAGTAAAGGGTTGCACTACTACCTCTTTTTTGGGTGTACCCCTCTCCCGTAATCAATCCAACAATGTACCAGAACTCTTCGTCTGCGAACTCTGGAAGTACTAGCCTGCTCTTTACAGTCTTTGGTTTTTGAATGGGTGCCCCACTGAGGTTTACTGGTTTTCCAGTTGCAGGAATAACCCTCGGAACTGCAATGAAATCCCCTACTTCCAGCTCTTCCGCTTTTCTTGTCCTGAAGACTCCCTCCTCAAAGACGAAGAAGGGGTGCGTGGGCGTTACCTTTATTTCCCTCCCACTTGCGGTCTTTATCCTGAACATTCTCTCCGGGGCTGTTCTCTTCCATGCGATGTTAGCTTTAACCTTTCTAACCTTCAGCGTTGATGCATCGAGTGCGTAGATTTCGATGTCTATGGGTGCATAATAGCCGTCGTCAACGACTTCGAGGGTCCCCTCTTTCTTAGCCTTCTCTATGGCCTCCTCAACGAGCTCTCCAATGGGCCTAATGCCGCCATCTGCCAGCACAACTTTTGTGTTGTAATCAACGCACTTTGCTACTCCCGGATCTCCAACCAAAAGAACGTGGCTCTCCCCCCTCAGCTTCGTCCCGTCGGGAAGGGCCCTTTGAACCCCTCCAAAGAGGGCCAAAGCTATGCCCTTCTTGACCTTCTCGTGGCCCCATATGGCTGGAGCAATGGACTGGACGATAGCATCCACCACGTCCTTCCTCTTGGCGAGCTCCCTGATCTTCTGCTCGTCCTCCGGGGAGATTTCCAAGTCTTCCACGTCCTTGCTGATGTGGTCTATGTGGTTGACCTCGAGTATCTTGCGGAAGATGGGCCTCTTCTCCTTGCTGTCCATTATGACCCTCAAAACCCCCGTGACTACCACGCGGTCTCCGGGGAGGGAAACGTCAACGAGGTCGTCGAGGAGTATCGCATCAACAAAACGCGGCATCTGGCCACCCTTGAGGCTCTCGGGCCTGTCCTGGAGGCGGAAGGTCTGGAGGTTCATAAAGCGACTCTTTTCAACGTCTATGTCGAGGTTCTTGCTTCCGCAGTTCTCACACCTCGGGGGCTTCACCATGGGGGCGTAGGGCTTCTGGAGCCGCGTCATCTCGTGACCGCAGTCCCTGCACACGAAAACGGCCTTCTCGACGAAGGGCTTCACCTCGCTTATGCGCGTGATGATTCCATCAACCTGAATGAGCCTGTTTATGTGCTCCGCGCTTATGGTCTTGACGAGGAGCGTCTCGGGGAGGTTGTAGAAACGGGGGTGAAGGGACATCTCTTCCCCGAAGTCCTGCTCGAGAACAACCCTGATTGCATCTTCCGCCGCGAGGAGGGCCTCATCGGGGTTCTCAATGAGCTCCTGGGCGAGGGCAGAGTTTATGCTGTTCAGGTGGGCCCAGTCTATATCGAGGGACCTCTTGGGGATTATCGTGAGAAGGTCGTTTATCTTATTCATATATACTTTCTTACCCTCGCTGTCGGCGTAGGAGCGTATGAACTCAATGAACCCGGCTATCATCTCATCCCTTTCCATTACCATCACTCCTCACCCAGCCACGCGTTTCTTATCTTGGACATCTGGAGGTAAAGTTCCTTCTCCTCCGGTGCGAGCTTGTTGAGGACCTCCAGACTCGCAGGGCGGAGCATCACCGCCTTGAGTATCTTGTTGAAGCGGAGCCTCTTGAGCTCGTGGTACTTCTCCCTAAGGTTGGCGAGCTTCGTTATGTACGCCCTGAGGGTCTCGGCGGGATAATCCGAGGGGTTCTCGAGAACCTTGCTGAGGAAGTAGATGTAGAACTCCGTCCGGTCATACAGAACCTTGTCAATGCTCGATAGGGGTTTGTTCTCCCTCTCCTCCTTGATGTAGTGGTCGAGCTCGATTATAACCTTCTCGACCTCGTCAATAACCTCAACTATGCCGCTCTCCCAGAGCTCCTTCGCCTTCCAGTCCTCTATCAGTATGATATCGCCGGCCCGCCAGTCTCCAAAGGGCTGGAGCACCTTTACGGGAATTGAAGCCCTACCCACAAACATTATTCTCACCGTTTTACCTCGTCAGAGACCCCATGGAATAGTCATCATGCTTGGGCTATCAGGTCCTGTGCCTCATCATCCGAGTTCTTAGAGAATTCAGCTCGGTAACTCATATAAGCTTATCGGGGTTGAAACATTCGGGGGTTCCGCCCCCCCACAAAATCAATGAAAAAGGAAATGTCCCCCGAACGGGGATTTCAGGGGCGCTGTTTTTGTGAAACTGCCCCCGGTGTCGCACGAAGTGCTGCACGCAGTGTCTCACGGAGTGAGGTTGCTCACGGAGTGAGGTCCATCGGGCGGAGCTCCTCGAGGAGGTGCTTCGCGAGCTTGATGGTGTTGTCAACATCCCTCGCGTCGGTCAGCTCCACCTGGGAGTGCATGTACTTTATGGGGATGCTCAGGACGGCCGTTGCGACGCCCTCGCGGTTGATCTGCATTATGTTGGCGTCCGTTCCCGTCGGTCTCGGTGAAGCCTCCACCTGGAGAGGTATCTCGTACTTCTTCGCCACCTCATCGGCGAAGGCGCGAACCTTGGGGTTGATGTTGGGTCCAACGTCCATTACGGGGCCCTTTCCAAGCTCCGGAACGATCTTGCCCTTGTCGCCGACCTGCTTGGCGAAGGTGACGTCCATCGCTATTCCAATCTCGGGGTCTATGGCGTAGCTCGCGACGCGCGCTCCCCTCAGTCCGACCTCCTCCTGGACGCTCGCGACGAAGTATATGTCGGCCTCGTGGTTCTCAAGCGCTCTCGCGGCTTCAATCATTGCGTAGAGGCATATCCTGTCGTCGAGGTACGGGGTTGCAAAGCGGTTCTCGTTGAGCCTCACGAACGCAGGGGCGAACTCGCCTATGGTTCCCACCTTAAAGCCGAGCTCTTCGGCCTCCTCCTTACTGTCGGCACCGACGTCCACAACTATCGTATCCCAGTCCGCGGCCTTCTTCCTGTCCTCTGGCTTCTGGATGTGGGGCGGTATGTGCCCAACGACACCGTAGCGCTCGCCCTTCTCCGTGAAGAAGCGAATCCTCTGGGCGACGAGGGTCCTAGGGTCAACACCCCCAACGGGAACCACGTGGAGGTAACCGTTGTTATCAATGTGGTTAACCATAACTCCTATCTTGTCCATGTGGGCCGCTATCATGATTTTCGGTCCAGAACCCTTCTTGTGGGCTATAACGTTGCCGAGCTTATCCACCTTTATCTCATCAACGTGCCCCTCGAGGGCCCCGATAACGACATCTCTGATCCCCATGAACTCGTGCCCAGAAACGCCCGGCGCTTCTATAACCTTCTTCATGAGTTCCCAGTCAACCATTTCAACCACCCCTCTCGTTTAGATGCCAATCTTAATGAGACGACGGGCTATTTAAATTTTTGCCCGCGAAGAGAAACCATTTAAACAACCCATCAGAGGTATAACCATGGGACTCTTCAACTCGGAACTCTGTGCCATCTGCAAGGGTCGAAAGCTCCTCTGCGGCAGGCCCACCTGCCCCATACTTGAGCGCTTCAGGGTGGCCCAGAGCGTGGAGAAAAGGCTCAACAAGCGCGTGATATTCGGCTCCTCTCCGCCGAGCATCTTCGTCGGCGAGTACGGCTACCCCAAGGTGAGGATCGGCCCGCTCGTACCTCCCGTGGAGGGCAACACCTCTCACCTCGACAGCCCTTTGAAGTGGGAGGACAAGAGCATCCGCGATATCCTCTACTACCGCTCCCTCCTGGTGATGGGCGAGACCAGGGCGGACGTCAGCGTGAGGAGGAGCGGGAGGATTTTGAGCGAGGTTCAGGAGCTGGCGATGAGCGTTAAGCCCGTTGACAGTGAGGTTCTCCTCAAGAGCCGGCCCGTTCTTAAGATCATGCCGAGTGAGTTCGCACCTCCAATCGGGCCGAGGGCGGAGCTCCTCGACTTCGAGCTCACGGAAAACCCCAGAATACCGCGGAAGACAGACTACGTCGTAAGCGACGAGCTGAAGGCGGAGCAGGCGATAATGCGCCTCTACAACTGGGGCTTCGACGAGTACTACATAATAAGGCTCCTTTCGGCGGGACTGCTCGGGCTCAACAGGAAGCTCGTCCCCACGAGGTGGAGCATCACCGCCGTTCAGGACACGATAGGGAAGCACCTGCGCCGCGAGATTCTAACCTATCCTGAGATAAACGATTACGAGGTGTACTTCCACGAGTTCCTCGGCAACCGCTACGCCGTTCTGCTGATGCCCGAGAGCTACGCCTTCGAGCTCCTTGAGGTTTGGCTTAAGGGCTCTCTCTTCGGGGCGAGTGAGCCTAGCGTAATCCACGACTACGAGGACTTCCGTGGAATAAAGGGGTACGCGGAGCAGACGACGGGGGCATACTACGCCGCTCGTTTGAGCGTTTTGGAACACCTGAGGGCGAGGAGAAGGAGTGCGAGGGTTGTGGTCTTCCGCGAGGTAACGCCGGCCTACTACGCTCCCGTTGGGGTGTGGCAGATAAGAGTGGGGGTTAAGAAGGCCATGGAGAACCCCGTTGGGAAGTTCAACACCCTCAGGGAGGCCCTTAAGGCCGTGAAGGTCCGCCTTGAGCACCCCTTTGGGAAGTACCTTGCCAGGAGCTGGGTTCTTGGCAACCTTGCCAGGCAGAAAACTCTGGACGAATGGATTGGAGGGGGAGGGTATGGGAGAAAACCCGAAGGAGAACATTAAAGAGCTCAAAGAGATGGCAGAGGAGGTTTCTAGGCTCAGGGAGGAACTCGAGAGGATGAAGAGGTTGCTCGAGAAGCTCGAGGAAGCCCGAAAGGGGTGATGGTTCATGGAGCGGAAAAAACTGGCCCTGGTGAGCCTCGACGGCAACGGGATTTACAACCTCGAGCACATGCCTTTCCTGAGCGAGCTGGCTGAAAAGGGCGATTTCGCGGTGGTGGACTCTATATTCCCCACGCTTACCGACCTGGTTCATACGAGCGTCATGACGGGCGTTTTTCCCACCGTCCACGGCGTGGTTGAGAACGGCTACTACGACCGCCTCTCCGACACCAAGGTTAATTTCTACGATTACGAGGTGGCATTCAACCCCCACAGCGTTATAAAGGCCCAGACGGTCGTTGACATCCTGCGGGAGAGGGGCGTGAGGAGCGCCTCCGTCTCCGGCTACACGATGCCTCCCTTCAGCGGCACAAACGTTCGCATCTTTCCGCCTTTTTTCAGCGACGACAAGCTCTACAGGAAGCACGGGCGTGACTGGAGGAAGGACGTTTGGGTTCTCAACTCGGCCCTCTACCTCTACGAGGAGTGCAGACCTGATCTGCTACTCGTTCACTTCGCCTCGATTGACGGAATGAGCCACGATTACGGTCCCCTGAGCGAGGGGGCTTTAAAGGCCGTTGAGACGGTTGATACATCGCTTAGAACCCTTTGGGAGCGCCTCAGGGATGAGTACGCCTTCATAATCTTCGCAGACCACGGACAGGAGAGGGTGGAGAAGTGGGTGAACCTGAGGATCTACCTTAGAAAGCACGGAATAGAGACGCTCAGAGTTTCATCCGGCGGCGGGGCCCACATATATCTAAGGAACCCCCATGAGGCGGAGGACGCTTACCTCCTATTAAAGCGCGCCCCGGGGGTTAAACACGTCTTCTTCAGGGAGGATTTGCCACACGTTAATTCCCCCCACAGCGGCGAGCTCCTGGTTTCGGCTAAGGAGGGGTACTGGTTCTGCTCTCACAGGCTGTGCAGGGGAGTTAAAGGGGAGAGCCACTGGGTTAAGGGCATGCACGGTTCTATGAACACACCCGTTATCAAAGTCCCTCTAATCCTCTGGGGCTTTGAAGGGAGCAACCTCGAGAACGCCTCGCTTATGGACATAGCGCCGACAGTTCTGAGGTTCTTCGGGGTGGAAAAGCCCGGAGACATGGTGGGGAAGACCCTGATTTGATATCACAGACGAGGGGGCGCGGGTGAGAAGGCAAATAAAGGATAACGTGCGATACCCTTCGGTGGTATCATGAAGGTTGACCTCAACGCCGACCTCGGCGAGAGCTTCGGGAGGTACAAGCTCGGCCTCGACGAGGAGGTTATGAACTACATCACCAGCGCTAATGTAGCGACTGGCTGGCACGCGGGAGACCCGCTCGTGATGAGAAAGACCGTGAGGCTGGCGAAGGAGAAGGGTGTAGCTGTTGGCGCCCATCCCGGTTACCCTGACCTTCTCGGCTTCGGCAGGAGGTACATGAAGCTTTCCCGGGAAGAGGCGAGGAACTACATCCTCTATCAGGTGGGGGCGCTCTACGCCTTTGTTAGAGCAGAAGGCCTTGAGTTCCAGCACGTCAAGCCACATGGGGCACTCTACAACGCCCTGGTGAAGGAAGAGGAGCTCGCGAGGGGAGTCATTGAGGGGATGGCCGACTTCGACAAAAACCTCATCTTCGTAACGCTCTCGGGCTCAAGGCCGGCGGAGATAGCGGAGGAGATGGGCGTTAAGGTAGCGCACGAGGTCTTCGCCGACAGGGCCTACAATCCGGACGGAACCCTCGTCCCGCGTTCGGAGCCCGGTGCCGTTATCCACGACAAGGAGGAGGTAGCCGAGCGCGTGATTTCAATGGTCAAGGACGGCGGCGTGAGGGCGATCAATGGCGAGTGGGTCGAACTGAAGGCCGATACCATCTGCCTCCACGGGGACAACCCGAAAGCTGTAGAGATAGCGGCGCACATAAGGAAAGTGCTGGGGGAGGAAGGGGTTAAGGTAGTTCCAATGAGGGAAGTGGTCAGGTGAGAGCATGGAAATAAAGCCCCTCGGCGATTCCGCCCTTCTCATTTCCTTCGGTGAGGTCATAGACGATAGGATAAACGCGAGGATTCACGCCCTTGCGAGGGCTATCGAGGGGAAGGGCTTCGAGTGGCTGGTAGAGGTCGTCCTGGCCTACTCTTCCCTGGCAGTAATCTTTGACCCGCTGAAGGTAACTTTCGAGGAAGTTAAGAAGGCCGTTGCGCCCCTGCTTGATGTGAGCGCTGAAACCTTCAAGGGAAGAAAAATAGAGATACCCGTCCTATACGGTGGCGAATACGGGCCTGATATAGAGTTCGTCGCAGAGTACAACGGGCTTAGCGTTGAGGACGTTATCGAAATTCACTCCAAACCGGTCTACCACGTTTACTTCCTCGGCTTCCTGCCGGGGTTTGCCTACCTCGGGGGGATGGACGAGCGCATAGCGGCCCCGAGGCTCGAGAGGCCCCGCCTCAATGTCCCAGCTGGCTCGGTGGGCATAGCGGGAAGGCAGACCGGCATTTATCCGCTCGAAAGCCCCGGAGGCTGGCGGCTGATTGGGAGAACCCCGCTGAGACTCTTCAACCCGGCGAGAGAGCCACCAACGCTCCTCCAGCCGGGCGATGAGGTTAGGTTCGTGCCGATTGATGAGGAAGAGTTCTGGGAAATCTACAAAGCAGAGTGGGGGTTAGGCAGTGATTGAGCTCCTCAAAGTACCATCGCTTTTAACCGTTCAGGATGCGGGGAGGAGGGGATACAGAAAACTCGGCGTCCCGGTTTCGGGCTTCATGGACGACTTCTCCGCGAGAATAGCGAACTACCTCGTAGGGAACCCCGGGGATGCTCCGCTTCTCGAGTTCCTCCTGGCCGGCCCTAAGTTACGGTTCAACGCCTCGGCGGTCTTCGCAATAGCGGGCGACACTGAAGTTAGGCTCAACGGGGTTCCCGTAGAACCATGGATGAGCCACTGGGCGAAGAGGGGGGACCTCCTCGAGGTCGAAACCCTGAGGAGCGGCCTCTACGGCTACATTGCCTTCGCGGGGGGGATAACGTGCGAGAGGCTTTTGGGGAGCTGTTCGGCCTATCCCAAAGCGGGCCTCGGGAAGCCGCTGAAGGCAGGGGATGGGCTAAACGTTGGATATGCGATTCTAACGGGCAAAGAAGGGAGGTACCTCCCTCCCCAGCTGCGGCCGGACCACTCGCGCGATAGGGTGGAAGTCCGCGTACTCCTCGGCCCGGATTTAGAGCACTTCACCGAGAGGGGAATCGAGACATTCCTAAACTCGAAATACACGGTAACACCGGAGAGCGACAGGATGGGCTACCGTCTGGACGGGCCGGCGGTGGAGCACTCGGGGAGGGACGCGGGCATAGTTACGGAGCCTTTGGTCCCGGGAACTGTCCAGGTACCGGCCAACGGGAAGCCGATAGTGATGATGAAGGATGCTCAAACAACGGGCGGCTACGCGAAGATAGCGACCGTTATAAGCGCCGACATCCACCTACTCGCCCAGAGTCGGCCGGGCACAATGGTGAGGTTCAGGGAAGTGCCCCTAGATGAGGCGCGGGAGACGTTGAGGAGGCGGGAGAAAACCCTCGAGGCGATAAGGGACCTCCTCGATGGAAAAATACGGGCCTATTCGATCAGGGCCCTGGGTGAGGAGTTCACTCTCTTCGCCGGAAAGGTTTAATAGCTAATCCCCCTCTCGTTCTTCGGTGGGAGAAGTGATAAAGGCGATTTCGCTTGACATTGACGGGACGATAACACACCCCGACAGGAGGCTTAGCGAGGAAGCGCTCAGGGCCATAAGGCTCGCCGAGAGTCTTGGCGTCCCTGTAATGCTCGTCACTGGAAACTCGGTTCCCTTCGCCGAGGCCGCTGCGATCTTCATCGGCACGAGCGGGCCGGTCATAGCCGAGGACGGCGGAGCACTTTCACTCAAGGGCGAGAGCACGATGAGGAAGCGCGTTTTCCTCACGGACATGGACGAGGAGTGGATTCTCTGGAGCGAGCTTAGGAAGCGCCACCCCGAGGCAGTCTTGAGCTTTTCAATGCCCGAGAGAAAGGCCGGGCTCGTCGTTTTTCGCACGGTTCCGGTGGAGGCCGTGAGGGAGATCATAGAGGAGCTGGGGCTGAACCTGGTTGCCGTTGATTCGGGCTTCGCCATCCACATAAAGAAGCCGTGGATAAACAAGGGGGAGGGGATAGCCAGGGCCTGCGAGTACCTCAGCATCTCCCCGAAAGAGGTCGCCCACGTTGGCGATGGGGAGAACGACCTAGATGCCTTCCGCGTCGTCGGCTACCGCGTTGCCATAGCCCAGGCCCCAGAGAGCGTGAAGGAGAAGGCCGACTACGTCACCCAGAAGCCCTACGGGGACGGCGGGGCCGAGGCGGTTATGCACATCCTCAGGAAGTTCGGCTATCTAAAGGAGTGATGCCTATGAGTATAGTGGTCAGAAAGGCCACCCTCGACGACGTTAGGGGAATAATCTCTGTCCACACGGCAGGGGAGGAGCTCTCGGGCCTTTCCGTGAGGGAACGCTATCTCCGCGGCGGCCCCTGGATGAGCGTTGAGACCTGCTCCGTCCACATCAACACCTTCCTCCTCGACGGTCAGCTCCCCCTCGTTGCGGAACTCGATGGAAGAATCGTTGGCGAGGCGGAGGTTTTTCTCTCGGAGGAGCCGATAAACGGGGAGCCAAGGAGGATAGCCCACCTGGACGTCATAGAGGTTCATCCAGACTTCAGGGGAAAGGGAATTGGCAGGGCGCTCGTTGAGCACATCGAGCGGGCTCTGGGTGAGAAGGTGGAACTCCTAACGGTCCAGCCGAGCGAGGGAGCAATTGGCTTTTACAAAAAGCTTGGTTTTAATAAGGTGCTCTACGAGAACCGGCTCGTTGAAGTGCCCACTACCGAATTCACCGGAGGTAATGTCCAGCCCCTTAATTTCATCCCGTGGGATGATGTGAAGGGCCTTGAGCTGGTCGCCGGCCGCTTCCAGAACTCCTACGACATGTGGTTCTCAAGCTTCAGAGACCTCTTTGCAGGCGTCCACGAGCTTGCGGAGGCTGGGAAGCTCGGGAATTCCTATTACGCCCTCAAACCTCTACCCGGAAGGCCCGGAAAGGCGAGCCTCTTCCTCTGGGGAGAGGGGAAGGACATCCCCGGAGTTATAGGACGCGCGGGAGAGCTCGGATTTAAGAGTGTTCTAACTGTGTTGGACGAGGAGACCGCGGAGAGAATTGGGGGAAAAATGAAGAAAAAGCTCCCGATAATGGGAAAAGAGCTCAGCGGGTTATCTTCACCCGGTTCATGAGCTCGAGCGGCTCCTGGTGCCTCTCGAAGTAATCCCTGACGGGTTTGAGGAGTTCTATGAGATATTCCGCAACTCCGTTCTTGAGGTCGAGCGGGTGGAGCTTTCCTTCCGCGAAGTCCCTCTTAAGCTCCTCGAAGGTAGTGTAGGTCACATCGCCACCGAACTTTGCCGGCCTGTGGATGGTGAACTCCGTGGGTTCTTCCCTGAAGATTATGTGCTCGGCCCAGTCAAGGACGGGGTTGTAGTTTACCTCTCCAGCAGGGCAGAAGGCCTTCCTGAGCTTTTGTCTTATCTCCTCCGGGCTGTCGTGGATGAATACCGCTGAATAGGGCTTGCTCTTGCTCATCTTCATCTGGGTCTTGAGCTCCTTAAACTGCTCCTCGCTCTCTATCGGCCAGACCGGCGGTTCCTGCAGGCCGAGGAGGAGGTGGTGGTGGAGCGCGACCGGCTTGAGCTTCTCGCCCTTCCACTCGAGGGCGTGGTATTTGAGCTTCTGGGCGACCTCTATGGCTATGACGTGGGCCTTCCTCTGGTCCATTCCCGCGTGGGCTATCGTAACGCCCTGGTAGAATATATCAGCCACCTGCATGGCAGGGTAGATGAGCTTGGCGAAGTCTATGGCCTCTCCCATTTGCCTGCCCATGATGGTTATGGAGCGCATCATTCTAGCTAATGTTACGTTCTTGGAGATGTCAATGACGGTCTGCCAGTAGTCGCCCTTCTCAAGTATCTCGCTGGCCAGAACGAACTCCACCTTCTCCGGGTCACCGCCTATGACCTTTATGCTCTGCTTCATTCCCTCCTTGAAGTAGGTGAGGGCTACCTTCTGGATGACGTCCAGATCACCGCCGAGTTTGTCGTTGATCCAGCTGTGCCAGTCCGCCAAAAAGATCCTCGTCTTCACGCCAGCCTTCTGGAGGTCAGCTATCTTCGCCCCGGCCATCAGTCCGGTTCCGAGGTGAATGTAACCGCTGATCTCAAAACCTATGTAGTGCTGCATCGGGATTCCAACTTCCAGGAGGTGCCTGAGGTTCTCCTCCGTCAGGAGCTCTTCCGTGGGCTTTCTCTTAATGAGTTCTATCCTGCTCTCTATGTCCATACTCACCACCTAAGCCAAAGAAGTCCTAATCCTTTAAGGACTTTACGCAGAAGATATTCGAGGTTGCTGTGGTACCGTCGAAAAGATTTATAACTCTCGGTGTCTATAGATTCCCTCGGTGATTGCCATGCGGAAACTTGGAGCAGTGTTAGCTGCCCTAATGCTTTTGGGAGTTTTTGGCTTCGTCTTTGCAAGCGCTACCACCGTGGCAGTGGACCTCGCCCACGGTGAGAACGATAAGTACCTGGCGCAGGATGTGCTGGACTTTGATACCAACGAGACCCTAGCCCATGGAATAATTCCAACGATAGACTTCGTGGACTGGGCCTACTTCGGAGACCCGACCCAGGCGGACGTGCTTGGAATCACGAACCTTGGGGAGAAGATAACCGCCGATGCCCTTAACGGCGTTGACGTCCTCATCATCGGCCAGCCCACCAGCCCCTTTGACCCCGAGGAGATAATGGCCATCGTTGACTGGTTCAACCAGGGCGGAAAGGTTCTCTGGATTGCAGGTGACAGCGATTACGGAAGCGGCCCGCAGGTTATTGACTACGTTGACACGCTCCTCGAGCAGCTCGGGGTCAAGCTCAGGCTCGACCAGGCCTCCGTTGAGAGCCCGACCCTCAACGCCGGTGCCGGTTACCGTGTCATTGGCATTGTGAACCCAGATCCCAACACCCCGAACGCGGACGTTATAACCCAGGGCTTCAAGCACGAGGGCCACGTGCTCTACCACGGCCCGGGAGTTGTCGCGTGGGTGGACGATGATGGAAACTGGCAGCCCCTTATTGATGGCAACGTTCCCGAGAACGTTTACAGGATAGTAAAGACCGCCGAGGACGGAACCATCGTCGAGAACACTGATCCAGCGGCCAACGCCTACCTCGCCGGTGACACGGGTGTCTTCACGCTTCTCGCCGCCGAGAAGATGGGCGACAGCTGGCTCATCGTGAGCGGTGAGAGCCCCTACGGTGACTACGAGCCCACCTGGTCAGCCAAGTACCACGGCGTCGAGCTCGACGGTCCGACCTTCGTTACCAACATGATAAAGTGGATAACCGGCCTTACCGCGGCTCCCGCCCCTGCGGGTGAGGAAGTCGTTGACATAAAGGACCCCGAGGGAGACGACCACGGTCCGGGAACCTACACCTATCCGACCAACGCCGTCTTCAACGGTGAGGGCCTCTTCGACCTCGTTGACTTCAAGATCAAGGACGCGGGCGACAACTACATCCTCGAGTTCTACTTCAAGAACCTCGGCGGAAACCCATGGAACGGCCAGAACGGCTTCAGCCTCCAGATCATAGAGGCTTACTTCGACTTCAAGGACGGTGGAAGCACCGACGCCATTAAGATGGACGAGAACGCCCCCACTCCGGGTTCAAACGTTGCCATTGACCCCGACCACCCGTGGGACGTTGCCCTCAGGATACACGGATGGGGCAACACCCTCGTTCTCCCGGACGGAACCACAAAGGACGTTAAGGTCTCGGCCGACCTTGACAAGAATGTCATAATGGTCGAGGTTCCGAAGGACTACCTCGAGGTCAAGCCCGGCCTCTACGGCGCAATCCTCGTTGGAAGCCAGGATGGATTCGGCGTTGACACCTGGAGGGCAGTTGCCGTTGACGCGGAGGAGTGGAAGCTCGGCGGTGCAGAGGCCGATGCTGTCATAAACGGCGTCGCCCCGAGGGTGCTCGACCTCCTCGTCCCGGCCGGCTTCAAGCCCACCCAGGAGGAGCAGCTCAAGAGCTACGACGCCGCCAACGCCAAGCCCGCCGTGGTCAAGATGATACCCATAATCAAGCCCAAGGTTACCACGGTCACCCAGACCGTCACCCAGACGGAGACCGTGACCACGAAGGTCCAGAAGACCGTCACCGCCACGGAGACCACGACCACCACCACGAGCGGCACATGCGGTCCGGCTGCCATAGGCCTCTTCGCCCTCCTGCCGCTCCTGGCACTCAGGAAGAAGAGGGAGTGAAAACTCCCTTTTCCTTTGTTTGCTTCTTTTTTCAGTATGATTCTTCTTCGATGTTGCTTCCCCATCGTAAAGCATAAAAGTTAGTTCGTCCTACCTGCCAATGGTGATTCAAATGAAGAAGGCACTAGCACTGCTTCTGGTGGTGGCTCTCTTCCTGAGCCCGCTCTTTGTCCAGCCCGTGAAAGCGGATGGCGTGACTCTTGTGATACTGACCAGACACGACACGACGATACAGCAGCTCGCCAAGCAGGCGTTCCTCAACAGCGACATCGCAAAGCAGTACAACATACAGGACATAATCTTTAGAAAGGCACCTGAGTCCCAGTGGAAGGTCTTCATAGAACGCGGCCAGGCGGACATTGGATGGGGTGGAGGGCCAACGCTCTTTGACAACCTCTACACCCAGGGCTACCTTACCCCAATAGACGACCCGAAGATACTCGGACTCCTTGACAATCAAATCCGCGAGAGCATAGGTGGAATGCCCCTCGTCAGGAAGGGGGACGATGGAAAAGTTTACTGGATAGCCGCGGCTCTCTCGTCCTTCGGCTACACCATAAACAAGGACGTCCTCAAGCGCTACAACCTCCCCGAACCCGAGAAGTGGGAGGACATAGCGAGCGAGGCCTTCGCCCTTGACCCACCGCAGTTCGGAATGGCCGACCCGACGAGGAGCACCTCAAACACAAGGATTTACCAGATCATCGTGCAGGCCTTTGGATGGGACGAGGGCTGGAAGGTTCTAACCATAATGGCGGCGAACGCGAAGATATACGACGCCAGTGACGCCGTTAGGGAGGCTGTCATCGGTGGCGACATCGCCGTTGGAACAACCATTGACTTCTACGGCTACACCGCCATGAAGCTCAACCCCGCGTGTGTTTACATAGTCCCCAAGGGGGAGAGCGTCCTCAACGGCGACCCGATAGCCCTCCTCACGAGCGTTAAGAACAAGGAGGCGGCCCAGGCCTTCATATACTGGGTTCTCACAGATGGCCAGAAGATATGGCTCGATGAGAAGGTCAACAGGATGCCCGTTAACCCGGCCGTCTTCGACACGCCCGAGGGCCAGAAGAGGCCTGACCTCAAGGCCGCCTACGAGCTCACCCTCAAGACGGAGGGTATTGAGTTCAACGATGCAAGGGCCCTCGCCACGGAGAAGTCCCTCCAAAACTACTTCAAGGCTACCCTCGTTGATGCCAACGAAGAGCTCCACAAGGCGTGGGTTTCTCTCGTTTCAGCTAAGAGGGAGGGTAAGATAGACGAGGCTACGTTCGAAAAGCTCAAGGCTGAGCTCCTCGAGCCCATACAGTTCAAAGACCCCGATACCGGCGACATGGTCACCTTCACCGAGGACTACGCGAAGAAGATAAACAACCGCTTCCTCACGGATGCAGCATTCAAGGACCAGATAACCAACGAGTGGCGTGACGCCGCGAGGGCCAAGTACCAGAAGGTTCTCGACGACCTGAACGCTGCCATAGCAAGCGCTGGAAGCACCGGGGGTGAAACATCCTCTCCTGCCCCGACCAAGAGTTCAACCAAACCCCAGGTGTGCGGTCCGGCCGCCATAGGCATCTTTGCACTATTGCCGCTTTTGGCTCTAAGAAGGAAGCGTGAGTGAGCGCTTTTTACCTTTTTCTAGTTTACATTTTCATGGCAAAATATTTAAACCGCCCTTCTCAATTCAGCCCACCGTAAGGGTAATTAACGTTCAGCGTGAGTTCAAAAGATGGGAGGTGCTTAAGGTGGCAAAGGTGAGCAAATGGAGTGAGAGACTTTTCGGAACGCCATTGTTTGAACCGCTTGTGGCATTCTCATACCTGTTCCCGCTGTCCTACCTGGCGGTCTTCCTTCTCGTGCCCGTGCTGGCGATGCTTCTAATAGCATTCAGCTACAACGGGAGCTTCTCAACGCACTGGTTCAGCAATATCCTCCACTCGAGCTTCTACGTCCAGTTCCCGCCGAGGGGAGACTTCATGACAAGCCAGATAATACCCGGAACCGGGGAGAAGGTTATCCTAATCAGGGGGATGGACTTTGGGGTGGTTCCCAACTCGCTCCTCGTTTCGGCGATTGTTACACTCCTTGCTTCCCTCATGGGAACCATATTCGCCTTCGTGATGGCGCGCTACGATTTCAGGGGCAAGAACTTTTTCAGGATCGCCCTCTTCGTGCCCCTCCTCGTTACTCCCTTCGTTAACGCCTACGTCATAAAGAAGATGTTCGTGGAGTACGGCCTTATAAACTACATATTCCATGACACGCTCCGCCTCCTCCCTTTCAGACTCAAAATAGATGGTTTAGCGGGTGTGGCCCTCGCCCAGGCCATGGCTTACTACCCCATAGTCTACCTCAACGCCTACGCGAGCTTCATCAACATTGACCCCACCCTCGAGGAGCAGGCAGAGAACCTCGGGAGCGGCGGCCTTCACCTCTTCAGAACCGTTACCTTCCCACTCGCCCTCCCGGGAATAGCGGCGGGAGCCACCCTCGTCTTCATCTTCAGCCTCGAAGACCTCGCGGCCCCTATAGTCTTCCAGGGTGACCCGCTCGCCAGGAAGATTATGTCCTTCCAGATTTACAGCAAGTTCATAGGCGAGTTTGGTGAAAGAAGCCCTGAGATTGCCGCCCTGTCAATCATAATGCTCACCCTCGCCGTTCTGGCTTTCCTTGGAATAAGGAAGTATGTGAGCCTGAGGCAGTACGCCATGATAAGCAAGGGCGGAAGGTGGAAGCCGAGGGTCAGCAAACCCAAGACCTGGCAGGCGGCCATAATCTACGTACTGCTCCTTCCGCTTCTCCTCCTTACCATATTCCCGCAGCTTGGAGTTGTTATGCTCGCCTTCGCCAAGCAGTGGAGCGTTACGGTTCTCCCGAGCGGCTTCACCACGGAGTGGATAAAGGAGATGTTCACCCAGCCCGAAGCAAGGAGCGCCATCGCCAACAGTCTCATGTATGCTGGAAGCGCGGTTCTCCTCATAATCCTCCTCGCGGTGACGTCCTCCTACGCGGCCGGAAGGTTCAAGGGTTCGCTCAGCCCGATCCTCGAGAGCATAGTCATCCTCCCCATAGCCGTTCCGGGAATAGTCATCGCCATGGGGTACTTCTACCTGTTCTCGGAGCTCTTCCCCAACACGGTTCTCGACCCGATAAGCATAAACTTCAATCCGGCTCCCGTCCTCATTATCGCCTATTCGATAAGGCGTCTGCCCTTCGCGGCACGTTCCGTCTTCGCTGGGCTTCAACAGGTTCACGTGTCCCTTGAGGAGGCTTCAATGAACCTCGGTGCCGGCAGGTGGAAGACCATAAGCAGCATCCTCCTTCCGATGATTTCACTCAACGTCCTCGGTGGCGGAATGCTCAGCTTCGTTTACGCCATGAGCGAGACGAGCACGAGCATCACCCTCGGTGCCCTCGTCACGAGCAGACAGCCCATAACGGCTTACATAGCGGACCTCATAGGTTCAGCCGCCGGAAGCGTTAATCTCGCAGCGGCCCTTGGTGTGCTCCTCATAACCGTCCAGATAACGGCAATAGTTATTGTGAACCTGATAACCAAGCAGAGGTACTCCTTCATTGGCCTTACGTGAGGTGAGAAAGATGGTGGAAGTCAGGCTTGAAAACGTTGTTAAAACATTTGGCGAAACCGTTGCGCTGAAGGGAATAAACCTCAACATAAAGCACGGGGAGCTCTTCACGCTCCTCGGACCGAGCGGCTGTGGAAAGTCAACTACCCTGAGGATCATCGCGGGACTGGACTTTCCGGATGAGGGGAGCAAGGTTTACTTCGACAAAGATGATGTCACGTACATGAGCTCAAGCGAGCGTGGAGCGGTACTCGTCTTCCAGAACTACGCCCTCTGGCCCCACATGACCGTCTTCGACAACGTCGCCTACGGCCTCAAACTCAAGAAGCTCCCCAAGGAGGAGATAAGGAAGAAGGTCGAGTGGGCGCTTGAGCTGGTCAAGCTCAAGGGCTTCGAGGACCGCTATCCCACCCAGCTTTCCGGCGGTCAGCAGCAGCGTGTGGCCATTGCGAGGGCCCTCGTCGTTGAGCCGAGAATACTCCTCCTTGACGAGCCGCTCAGCAACCTCGACGCCAAGCTCAGACTTGAGATGCGCTCGGAGATAAGGAGAATACAGCGCGAGCTTGGAATCACAGTCCTCTACGTCACCCACGATCAGGAGGAGGCCATGGCCATAAGCGACAGGATAGCGGTCATGAACGTTGGAACCGTGGAGCAGGTCGGCACGCCGAGGGAGATTTACGAGAGCCCGAAAACGGAGTTCGTCGCTTCCTTCATGGGCAAAACGAACGTTATTCCCGCGGAGGTCGTTGAGAGGAACGGCGATAGGGTTACCGTCGAGTTCGAGGGCATAAGGCTCGATGGCCTCCACTACACGGGCGAGAGCGACAAGGTTGTCGTCGTTATAAGGCCGGAGAGGATAAACCTCGCCCCCGTGGAGAACGGCGTCAGCATGGAGGGAACGGTTGACCTCGTGGAGTACTACGGCTTCTTCGTGGAAATCGTCGGCCTCTTCGGGGAGACGAGGATAATAGCCAGAACGATAAGCGACAGGGACATAGGTTCACTCCGCCCGACCCAGCCCGTGAAGTTCTACATCAACAGGGACGACATAATAGTCCTCCCGAAGCAGAACCTTTAAACCCCTCTCCCCTATTTCTTTTGGTGGTTTCATGATAGATCTCTTCACCGAAGGCCAGGTTTACGAGGTTCTTCTTGTCACCCGGTCAAACGTAACCCCCGTGGGTGTCGTGAGGGAGGGGGAAATGTTCCGTTTCAAGCTCTTCGGGGGAAAGAGCGCCGCGGAGCTGAGGGAGCTTTCCTACGCTGTTCTGCATGTCACTAATGACGTGGAGCTTCTCGTTAAAACTGCCCTCAACATGGAGGTCGGCTTTGAGTTCGAGGACGCTGAGACCGTCCCCATAAAGCGCATCAGGGGGCTCCCTTCCATCGAGGGGCGCGTCGAGTGGGTGGAGAGGGAATGGGAGGACGAACTCGGGAAGACGGCGGTACTCGAGTGTGCCTTCACACCTCTCCACGTTGAGGCCAAAACCCTCCCCCCGAGACCGCTCAGCAGGGCCGATTACGCCCTCCTCGAGATGGCGGTGGAACTCACGCGACTTCTCGCGGCCCTGAAGACAGACAACGCGGAGCTCATAGAGAGGTATCGGCAGAGGGTGGAGGATAACTACCGCCGTTACAGGCGCTTCGGGGGGAGAAGTCCCCTCGTCGAGGAGATGCGTTCGATGCTCCACACGGTTTTGGGCTGAGCCCAGTTGCTGGGCAAACTTTTAATACCCTCCGGGTAACACGGAATATGGTGATACCATGAAGAGGTTCGCGGCATTTCTTCTGGCCCTGATGGTTCTAAGCCTCGTGCCCGTTAGTCACGTGAGCGCGGGCAGTCTTCCCTATGAGATAATAAAGTACCCCACCACAGGAAGCCCAGCGATAACAAAGCCCGGTGCTTCAATAACCATCCAGTTCTACGACGGCGTCGAAATCCAGAAGGCTAGCATAATCTCGATACTCCACGGCCCCTACGATCTCGAAATCATTGGCAAAGGTCCCAACTGGGTTCTCGCCAAGGTTCCGGAAGACGTTGTTCCCGAGAGCTACTTCCTCCAGCTCGAGACGAACAAGGGGGAGGTTATAATACCCAACGGCGTCGTTGTCTACGATGCATATCCCAAAGTCCTACGCATCTTCCAGGTCAGTGATACCCACATAACGAGCGGCTCGAAGGTGGGCTTCGTTGACGGCGAGCTCTGGAACAGGAACCCTCTGAAGCTTGAGAACCCGATTCCGCTCACGAGCTACTTCGCAACGGACAGTGCCCTCACCTACGCGGGCATGGTTGATGCGGTCAACCTTGTCGTGGCCACGGGAGACGTTGTTGACACCGCGGGCGACATAAAGGGGTACAATCTCCTGCTAAACATAATTAGTGATCTCGTCGCCACCGGAAAGCCGATGGTCATAATCAAGGGCAACCACGACGACCCCCCAACATACTACTCCAAGCTCATAGGCCAGACCTATTTCAACCTCACCATAGGCAAGTTCCTCCTCATAGGGCTCGACTCCCACGGTGAGGAGGCCCACCCCGACATGGCCCAGCTTGACTGGCTCGAGAGCGTCCTCAAGGCCCACCCCGACGAGATACCCATAGTCCTCGTCCACCATCCCTTCTGGTACAAGGGTTCGGAGGGATGGATAGGCGGCTACATCAACGGGACGGCCTTCGACGATGCAAGCTGGCAGGAGATGGTGCCCTACGTGGGCTACTACTGGATAGGCGGTCCCCAGAAGACCAGTGAGGACATAGCGAGGCGCTTCCTCCAGATGGTTGAGAAGTACAACATAAAGCTCGTCCTCAGCGGACACATTCACCATGACAAGCTCCATATCTTCGTTGACCCGAGCGGTGAGGAGCACTGGTTCGTCACCCTCACTACCACGGGAGCCCCGGACAAAGAGACCAACCCGCCGAGCAGGGCAGGAAGGAGCCCAACTTGGTACGGCAGTAACATCATTGAGATTGACGAAAACGGCAACGTTAAACTCCCGGAGGTGGAGGAGCTCTTTGGAACACTCTTCAATGACTTCATATCAATGCCCGTCCCGCAGGAGTTCATGGTCTTCAGGAAGAGCGGTGAGGATGGAGCCGGTGCATACTTCATAAACGAGTTCCGCGAGGTCAGCGGCAGGTTTGTCCTCGTGGCTCCGGAGGGCTCGAAGGTTGATGAGGAATCCACCGACATACCCTACAAGCTCCTCGGCGAGAGAACCATAGGGGACAAGCATTACATGCTGTTCGAGGTGACGGTTCCTCTCGGAAAGCACCAGCTCGTTGTATCAAAGGCCCCCGACACAACCAAGCCGGAGGTGAAGATAGCCTACACCTCACCGGCGAAGCCGAAGGTGGGCAAGCCCTTCAAGGTCTACTTCAAGGCTACGGACAACCTCGGCGTTAAGGAAGCTTACGTGGAGATAGTCACGGCCAACGGCACGAAGAGCTACGTGGGAATTCCCACCAAGGGAGACCCCAACGGGGACTACCTCTACGCCCAGGTTGACAAGGTTGACTCGGAGGACTACATAATAAGGGCTGTCGCGGTAGACTTCCACGGCAACAAGGCGGTGGACGAGAAGGTCGTGGGCAACCCGACCTTCACCGAAACGACGACCACAACCCCCACCACAACAACCACGACCACGAGCTCGACCACCACAAGCATCACAACCACCTCATCCCCAACGACCACAAGCACCACGCCTTCAAGCACCCAGAGCACTCCTGAGAGTACCTCAACCACAGGCGGAACCTGCGGACCGGCCTTCATAGGCGCCCTTGCCCTGGTTCCGCTCCTCCTCAGGAGAAGGAAGTGATTTCCCCCTCTCTTCTCCCCTTTCCTTTGGGCCGTTAGGGCTATAAAGCGGGGCTCCGTAACATTTCCGGGAGACAAAATGAGCGACTACTTTCCATACACACCAAGGCCCCATCAGGAAGAGTTCATAGGGCTTATTGATGACGCCGTTCGAAAGGGGGAGAACGTAATAATCGAGGCCCCGACGGGATTCGGAAAGACGATAAGCGTTCTTGCTGGAGTGCTCCCCTACGCCAAAAGCCTCGGCTACAAGGTTTTATACCTGGCGAGAACCCACAAGCAGATGGACAGGGTTATAGAGGAGCTCAAGGCCATCAACGCCATAAAACCCGTTTCAGGCGTCGAGATGAGAAGCCGAAAGGAGCTGTGTCTCCACAGCTACATCCTGAACTTCGCCCCCGATGCCTACAACGCGATGGTCGTGTGCAGGAACCTCAAGGAGCTCAAGAGGTGCCCCTACTACGAGAACGTGAAGAAAAAGAAGGAGGAGTTTGAAGAGGTCGCCAGGGGCTTTTTGACATCCCCTCCGCTCCCCGTAGAGCTCCTCCGCTACGCTGAAAACCTTGAGTTCTGTCCCTACGAGCTCGTGAGGAAGGTGGCGCAGAGGGCGGACGTTATAGTGGCGAGCTACCTCTACATGATTTCCCCGGGAATAAGGGACAACTTCATGAGCTATTTCGATTTAGATTTCTCCGACCTCATAGTGATCTTTGACGAGGCCCACAACCTTCCAGACCAGGCGATAGGTGCTCTCAGCGACAGGTTGAGCATCAGGAGCGTTGAACTCGCCATAAGGGAGGCGGAGGAGTACAATGAACCCGAGATAGCCAACTTCCTCAGCGTCTTCCACAGGGGTGTGAGTGAGCTCCTCGCCATAAAGTTCGAGAACTACAAGCTGGAGGAGGTTCCCATCCTCCCGGAGAGCATATTCGAGCACGTTATGGACACCCTCTCAATAAACCCCCGCTACCTCGTGCGCTTCCTCGAGGACATGGTGGAGGTGGGGGATGCCATCAGGGAGGATAGGATAAAGAGAAACAAGCCCCCGCGGAGCTACGTTGGAAGGGTTGGGGAGTTCCTTCTCCTCTGGCTCGCGCTCTCCGGCAGGGAGGACTACCTTTTCATGGCGAGCAGGAACAACGGTTTTTACCTCGAACTGGTTGCCCTCGACCCCGCCAAGGCCCTTGAGCCACTCAAAAACGTCCGCTCTGCGATATTCATGTCGGGAACGCTCACTCCAATGGAGGCATTTGCGGATGTTATGGGGATAGAGGGAAGGATGAAGAAGTTCCCGCGCATGGTGAAGAGCGAGAACGCGCTCGTGCTGGTGGCCAAAGATGTCTCCACGCGCGGAAACGAGAGGAGCGTTGAGACCTACAGGAAGATGGCCGAGTACATAGTCGAGGCAGCCAAGCTCATCCCAAAGAACGTTGGCGTGTTCACGGCATCTTACGAAGTCCTTGAGGGTCTTCTATCGGTGAATCTTCCACTCCGCATCGAGGACGAAACCGGAAAGAGGGTCTTCGTCGAGAAGCGGGGCTCCTCCTCTAGGGACAACGACCTCCTTGTGGGCGCCTTTAAAGCGGCCGCGAGGGAGGAAGGCGGCGTCCTCCTCGGGGTCATGGGAGGGCGCAACAGCGAGGGGCAGGACTACAGCGGCGACGAGATGAATGGGGCGGTGCTCGTCGGCATCCCATACTCGAGGCCCACGCCGAGGGTCGAGGCGCAGGTGCGCTACTTCGAGAAGAAGTTCCTCAACAAGGGCCGCTACTACGGATACTACCTCCCCGCCCACAGGAAGCTTGCCCAAGCCGCTGGGAGAGTCCACAGAGGAAAGGACGAGAAGGGAGCCGTTGTAATACTCGACTACAGGGCGTCCTGGGGCAACATAAAGCGCGACCTTCCCGATTGGATGGTAGACTCGATGAGGGTGGTTGACCTGAGGAGGATGAGCCTCTACCTCAGGCGCTTCTGGAGGGGTTAGGTGCCGGAGGGCAAAGCTTAAATCCTCTCCGGTGCTTACTCGCTTTTTAGGTGATGATCGTGAAGGATAATAAAGCAAGAATTCTGCTGGGAACCGCTGCGGGAATCCTGCTGGCTTCATCAATGAGAGTTTTCGTGGGAGGGGCGTATTCCAGCGTCGAGAAGACGTTCTTCTACGGGGTCATGTTCCCCTCCCTGCTCGGCGTGCTCCTCTTCATCCTGGGGGCTTTCCTCGTCGGCAGGCTCAACAGGAAGACAGGGGCGCTAATAATGACGATTTACGCTCTCGCCACGTTGGTAACGGACGCCACCGAGTACACCCACCTTATAGCCGCTTTTGTCCTTCCCGTGGCCCTGGCCCTCGTTAAGGAGGTGGAGGCGAGGTACCTCTCGATTGGGCTCGTGGCCGACCTAACTCTCCGCGTTCTGGCGGTCGGAGGCGAACCGATTGACTTCCCGCACACGAGGGTTGTAATGGTCTTTCTTCTGCTTCTCGGGGCCTACACCCTGTGGAACGAAGAGGGGACCCTTAAAAAGCCCGGCTTCGGCCTCTACGCCTTCGCGGCACTTCTCGAGCTCGGTCTCATTTACCCGAACGCGATTCTCAGATACTCGGGCGTGAACACATACTACCTTCCCATCTTCGTGGGCTACTCGTTCGTCATAGCTCTGGCAATTCTGGGAGGGGTTTATCTCGCCAGAAAACCCAAAGTTGCCTCACTCCTCCTTGTCCTAGGCACGGCGACGCTCTTCGTCAAGCCCCTATCATTGTTCGGCCTTCCCCTTGCCCTCGCCTCAACCGTGGCCCTCCTTGAAAGCTCTAAAGGTAGCAGAGGAGGCGTCATCGGGGGGGTTTACCTCTTCTTCGTCGCCCTCCTTGGAATCGGCGCTTACGTTGGAAGGGATATCGGCCTGGCATTCATGGAGGGCAGACTCGAGGCCCTAATCATTGCCGCTTCCCTTGTTTACGCGGCCACAACATATGGAAAGAATGTGGATATTAAGGCACCGAGTGTTAAGGAGCTCGCCGGCTCCATTGGGGGCCTTCTCCTGGCTTCCGTGATCGTCCTGGCCCTCTTCAACGCCTCCCCAGTCTACGAACAGGCCAAGAAGGATGTGCTAATCTGGACTTACAACCTCCATCAGGGCTTTGGCCCCTACGACGGCACCTTCAACGGCTACGAGCTCGTTAACCTGCTGAGGGAGCGGAAACCGGATATCCTCGCATCCCAAGAGGTCGTGGGTGGGATGCTCGCCAACGGCTACCAGGACGTCCCGCTCATGCTCTCGGCCTACCTCGGCTACGCCTACGAGTACAAGCCGGCCGTCGAGGGCACCTACGGAATAGCCGTCTTCTCCCACTGGCACATGAAGAGTGAGGGCGAACTCAACCTCAAGAGCGTCGGCCAGGCGAGGCCAGCCCAGAAGGTTAGCTTTGAGGAGCTAAACTTAACCCTCGTTAACGTCCACATGGGGCTGAGCGAGGAGGAGAGGGCAATGCAGGCGGAGGAGCTCCTCAAGTTCGCGGAGAGCGAACCGGTCGCACAAATAATAGCCGGCGACACGAACGCCGAGCCGGATGAGAGGGCGATAGAGATACTCACGCGCGACTACAGGGATTCCTTCAAGGAGAGACCGGACTACACCTTCCTCTGGGAGAGGAACAGCGTCAGGGACGAGGAAAACATAGACTACATCCTCCTGAAGAAGGACTGGCCCGTGAGGGTGAGGGACTACGGCTGCCTCTGCAATGTGGAGGTTTCCGACCACAGGCCTGTATGGGCGCTGGTGGAGCTTCCGTGAGGTTTTTAGCTGTTCTCCCCAACTTTTTACCATGAGGTCAAAGAGGACGAGGGTAAGCAAGCTAATGGCCTACATACTAAGACATGCCCCGGAGGAGTTCGGCCTTAGGCCAGATATGGAGGGCTTCGTTCCTTTGGGGGAACTCGTTAAGGCCCTGAAGACCGCTTATCCGGACGTCACAGAGGAGTTCGTGCGCGGGATAGTGGAGAACGACCCGAAGGGGCGCTACGAAATCAGAGGGGGCAAAATAAGGGCCCGCTACGGCCACAGCTATCCAGTCTCTTTGAACCACGAGGAAGACACCGAGAGTCGCTTTCTGTATCACGGGACGCCGAGGAGAAACCTGCCTTTGATTCTTAAGGAAGGGCTGAAGCCGATGGGAAGGCAGTTCGTCCACCTCAGCGCTTCCAGAACGGAGGCCATTGAAACGGGGAGGCGGCACGGCAGGGACGTCGTGCTCCTGGTCATTGACGCCGACTGCCTGAGAAGGAAGGGTTTGAAGATTTACAGGGCCGGAAAGAACGTCCGCATAGTGGAGCGTGTTCCGCCGGAGTGCATCACCCTGGAAGCGTAGTGCAGAAAGCTCATATACCTCCCTTCTCTATTCTGAAAGGGTGGAACCATGTGCGACATTCTCATTGCGACCCGTGAGGCCACCAAGGAGGGGGTCACCCTCTTCGCCAAGAACAGCGACAGGGAACCCAACGAGGCCCAGATTTTGGAGCTCATTCCCAGAATGAAGCACGATGAGGAGAAGGTAAGGCTAACCTACGTTGAATTTCCGCAGGTGAAGGAGACATACGCGGTTATCCTCTCCCGCCCCTGGTGGATGTGGGGGGCAGAGATGGGCGTCAACGAGTTCGAGGTGGCTATAGGGAACACCGCCGTCTTCACGAGGGTCAGGGTGCCGGAGAGGGGGATAACCGGCATGGACATGATCCGCCTCGCCCTTGAAAGGACGAAGAGCGCGAGGGAGGCGCTGGACTTCATGGTCTCCCTCGTGGAGCAGGGTTTGCAGGGAGGGAACGGGAGCAAGAGCCACAAACTCTACTACTTCAGCTCCTTCATCATAGCCGACCCCAAAGAGGCGTGGGTTCTTGAGACCGTCGGAAAAGAGTGGGCGGCAAAGAGGATCGAGGGGGTTTATTCCATATCAAACGCGCTGACCATAGAGAAGGACTGGGACATAGCATCTGAGGGCGTTGAGAGGCTTGCCAGGAAGGGAAGCTTCAACTTCGCGAGGCACTTCTCGGAGGGGTTTTACACCCACTTCGCCCACGGGAGGGATAGGCGGGCCCTCACCTTGGGGAAGCTGAAGGAGAGAGAGGCCGAGATAACTCTCGAATACATGATGGAAATTCTCCGCTCCCATTCGTTCGAGCCCTACAGTCCGGAGAAGGGCTCGATGAGGGACATCTGCATGCACTATGGGGGCTTAACCCGGCCGTCCCAGACGGCATCATCACAGGTGTCGGAGCTCGGAAAGGGAATTCACTGGTTCACGGGCACGTCAAACCCCTGCCTCAGCATCTTCAAGCCGGTGAGCTTTGAAGGAGGCCTCCCTGATCTTGGAAAGGGGCCGACGGATAAGTACGACCCCAATACCTACTGGTGGCGCTTCGAGGCCTCCCACAGGAAGTTCCTGACGAACTACCGCTCCCACATAGACGACTTTTCCCGCGAGAGGGAAGAATTGCAGGCGGAGTTAATCCGGAGGGCGAGGGAAGTGAAAGGGACGTCAGAGGACTTAAAGGCATTAACGGAGTGGGCCTTCCGTGAGGAGGAGAAGCTCCGCGAGAGGTGGGAGCGCATTGTTAAGCCCGGAAAGCTTCCCTTCCTCTTCGGAAGGAGCTGGAGAAAGGTGAACGGGGAGGCGGGACTTAGAATAGAGGATTTACGCTAGCAACAACCGTTTTTACCCAAATAGAGGAGTATGAGGACGATGAATGTGCGACCAGTAACATTAAACAAAGAAAAAGGAGGGGTCATCTCTCAGCCCTTAGATCGAAAGAGCTGGGGCAGAAGTTTCCAACGCATGGTGGTGAGGAATCCTGGCCATCGTCTATTGTGGTGAAGTACATCGCCACTTCCACGTTGTTGCTGTTGGCCAGCTCAAGACTCCTCTCAAGTATCGAGGCATAGTACAGCTGGTTAGGCGCCCCTTGCTCGATGTCAACTCTATATGTGGTAGCTGACTGAGATACTGATGAATAGCTGAATGTGAGTGATAGCTTACCAACTACGGGAAGTTTGCTCCAGAGCCAACTGGCTCCAGAACCCCCTATGGGTGTTGAATAGAAAGTGTATCCTGAACTTCCCTGGAACTCAAACACAAGATTTGGGTAGGACCCTCTGTAGTTTGTTCTAATGACCTTTGTTTTTGTCTCGAGGGACTCCGTGGGGAACTGTGAGTTCACGAGATGGTCCGTGAGTGTGTATCCCCTGTTCAAATCGGTCTCTCCGATGGAATAGTAGCCACTCATCATTATCTCCAAGGGGTATGTCCCTGCAATAGGAATGCTGGCATACTCTTTTTTCCACTTATCGTAAACGGGGATGTTGTAAAAAACGATCACGTACTTCAGAGGAAGATTTAAGTATCTATCAATGTAACCGTTCGCTGTTTCTATTTCCTGTTCGGGAGCGTAGCTAACCTTCAGTGTGGAGCCTGAATAGGAGTCTCCAAAGTCCACCACGGGTATTCCATCCACGCTCAGTGTCCACATTGATTTAGTGCTCGTTGTCAGCTGAAGTCCCCACGAAACACTGATAGTTCTTATCTCTTTGAAACCCTCTGTTCTTACTTTTAGCCCCATGAAGGGAACCCACTCCGTGAAGGTCTTTGAGTCCGCGTAGTAGGAATCCTTGAGATACTCCCAGTTCTCTAGTACGCAGTATCTGGAATTAAGCTCCTCGTAACCCCAGGGACACGAAGATGTGCTTAAGAGCGAGCGCACCTTGTACCTTAACCTTGCCGTTAACGGGAGCTTCAATTCAGGCTTTACCGACGGCTCCACGACTTTCTCCAGGGGGAACATTCCCTCGAGTTTAAGGGGCTTCCCGGGTTGGAAGCTCTTCACTCCAATTTTTCCGTCCTTCGTAAAGTATATCACGAGGGGCGTGGGCGTGGCGTGTAAGTTTTTTGTGGTTTGTTTTACCTCCCACTTTTTGCTTTCGGTCCTCAAGCTCACGAGGCCGCGGAGGCGTCCCTGCTTGAGGAGCTTCACCCCTCCTTCGGGGGACGGCTGGAATATGAAGACTTTAGCGTTTCCTCGAAGGTAGGCTTGTTCAACACTCAAAACGTCCGTCGCTGCCATGCCAATGGTGGAGGTTAACAATATTGTTAACAGCATGACGCCCACTACCCTGAGTTTCATACTGTCACCTCCGAACTTTCGACTATTTTCCTGTCATTATGCTTTATAAATTTTACTAAGAAAAGTTGTCCAGCTACCCACACCATTTAAACGCACTCCCCGATGAATAGCAGGGGTAAGAAAGAAGAAAAAGAGGACTAACCCATCTGGAGGGCGTGACCCCTCAGCTCGCCCCTCTCGAAGCGGTAGGGGTCGTAGAAGTCGAGCGGCTTATCTGTCTTCCCGTTCACGATGAGCTCCGCTAAGGCCTCCCCAACCACCGGGGCAAGCATGAAGCCGTGGCCGGAAAAGCCAGCCGCTATGTAGAACTCGTCTACCTCGTTTATCCTCCCGATGGCCGCGTTGTGGTCTGGGGTTTCCGCGTAGTAGCCACCCCACACCCTTATGACGTTCACGTACTTGAGAGCGGGGATTATTTGGGCGAAGCGGTAGCTCACTCCCCTGAGGAACTCGTAGGTGGGCGTTATGTCGTAGGTCGGCCCGTACTTGAGTGCGTAGCCGCCTATAATACCGCCCTGGTTGGCCTCCTGCGTCATGTAAACTCCCCCGTGCTTGAAGGATATGACCATAGGTTCTATCTGGCCCGGCTTTATGGGCTCGGTCTTTATCCCCTGGTGCTTGTAGGGCTCTATCGGGATTTTTATCGGCACTCCTGCCATCTTGTTTATGAGCGGTGCCCAGGCGTTGGCCGCGTTGATCACCCTGTCCGTCTTTACCTCTCCCCTGTTCGTCACGACGGCCTTTATCTTCCCGTCCTCGACCCTGATGTCCTTCGCCTCCGTGTACTCGTATATCTCTACCCCGAGCCTCTTGGCGGCCTCGGCATAGGCGAAAACGGCTTTAAACGGGTTCGCCTTTCCATCTGTGTGGTTCCATGCTGCTCCTATAACCCCGTCTGTGTTGAGGGGCGGGACTATCTCCTTAGCCTCCTCGGGCGTTATTATCCTCGAAGGAACTCCAAAGCGGTTCTGGAGCCTGACGTTGTTCTTGAAGGTCTCAAGCTCCTCCTCGTCGTAGATGAGGAAGAGGTAGCCGCTCTGGGTGAACTCGACGTCTTGTCCAAGCTCCTCTTTCAGCCCCTTCCACAGCTCGACGGAGCGCTTCATCATCCTTATGTTCGCCTCGTCGTTGAACTGCTGTCTTATCCCTGTTCCGCAGCGGAAGGTAGAGCCGTTTCCGAGGTAGTTCTTCTCGAGGACGACTACATCGCTCTCGCCGAGCTTGGCGAGGTTGTAGGCTATGCTGAGGCCTATTATGCCACCGCCGATGATAACGGTACTGGCTTCACTCCTCATCGTCGATCTCCCCCGCGAGCACTCCCATTGGAACGGGCCTTGTTGGAACGCGCGTTGCCGGAAGGGCTATCTCATCCATCTTCTTTCCCGTCTTTCTTGCCAGTATCCCCATCACGAGCGGAAGGCACGTTCTCCCCTGACAGGGCCCCATGCCTATCCTCAGGAGCCTTTTAAGCTCCTCGATGTCGGTTATCCCCTGGTCAATGAGGGCCTCTATTTCCTCCTTCGTGACGTCGTTGCAGCGGCAGATTATCACGTCACTCATTCTCTCACCACCACAGCCCTTTCTGACGAAAGCGCTGGCGGAATGTTTTTGACTTCAATATGGTCCTCACTAATTGCCCGCAGAGTACAATCTCTTACGATTCTCATTCTCTCACCACCCTGACAGCCCTAACCTCCCACGCCAGCTCAATCGGAACCTCCACAGTGACGACGGGTGTGTCTCCCATGCTTTTCTCCCTGGGTATGACGAGCGTGACCTTCCCCCTCCCAACGGGCTCGCCTACGCGGTTGAGGAGAACAACCTCCTCGCCGCGCTCTGGAACCGGGAGGAGCTCGTGAGGCATCGTTACCCTCGCCTTGTCCCCAACGTAGTGCATCATGAAGAAGGCCAAACCAGGACATATCTGAACGCAGAGGGAGCAGCCGACGCACTTCTCGTAATCAACTATGGGAAGGTCGTTTGGAGTTGGCATGCTTATCGCTCCCGTTGGGCACACCTCCCTGCAGGGGGCGCACGGTATCTCCTGCGGGCACTCCGGAACGGCGACGGGCTTCGCCTTAAGCCGCTCCTCGCTCGGCCTCTCAATTACCTGGAAGAGCTCGTCGGGGGTTATGTATCCCATTCCGAGGTAAGGGGGAACTTCATGCATCTTCACCGACCTCCGCGAGAATCTTCTTTATTCCCTCAAGCACGTGCCGTCCAAAGGGCCCGGAGCGGAACTCAAGGAGGTCGCGCTGGGCCTTCTCTATCTCCCTCAGCCACTCCGGAGAAGCGACTCCAGCCTTGAGCGCCGCGGCAATTCCGGCTATCTTCCCCTCAAGCATCGCGGTCGTTGCCTCCTCTATCCCCGCGGAGTCTCCCGCCACGAATATTCCCTGGACTGTGGTCTCCATCCGCTCGTCCCTCACCGCTACGTGGCCGCTCAGCTCGCGCACGAACTTCACCTGACAGCCCGCCTGGTGGAGGAGCTCTATGCTCGGCCTAAGGCCAACGGCAAGCGCTATTGTATCCACCTCGAAGACTTTCTCCGTTCCAGGAACCGGCCTCCAGTTATCGTCGAGCTGAGCAACCACCGCCCTCTCGACCCTCTCCTTGCCTTCCGCGCGCAGTATCGTGTGTCTCGTGAGTATTGGGACTCCCAATCTTCTCACCTTGGCCGCATGGACGAAGTAGCCACCGACCTTGGGCATGGCCTCGACTATCGCCTTCACCTCGACGCCTGCCTGGAGGAGCTGATAGGCAAGAATAAGTCCCACGTTGCCAGCTCCAACGATAAGCACTCTGTCCCCGGGCTTCACTCCGTAGGTGTTCATAAGCGTCTGAATGGCCCCGGCACCGTAGATTCCGGGTAAATCGTTGTTCTCGAAGGGTATCATCTTCTCCATCGCCCCTGTGGCGACGACGAGGGTCTTACCGAGGAGCTCGAGCAGTTCCCGGTTCTTCCTCACGGCCGCAACGAGCTTGTTATCCCCTTCTTGGAAGACTCCAACGGCCGAAGTTTCGAGGAAAACCTCTATGTTCTCCCTTTTCCTTACCTCCTCCTCAAGGATTTCAGCTATCTTGACTCCCCTCACCCCTGCGAACTGCTCCCTCTTTCCAAAGAACTTGTGGGTCTGCTTGACGAGCTGGCCGCCGAGCATGGGATTCTCGTCGAGGAGAACGACCCGGGCACCTGCATCTGCGGCGTTTATGGCCGCCATAAGTCCAGCAGGTCCGCCCCCGATAACGACAACGTCGGCTTCATACCTTGGTGCGTCCTTCCATGCAGGGGGTTTAGCCCCTTTTGGAAGGGGTTCCTTGCCTTTTTGCATCTCAACCCTCATGCCGTCTTCTACGAGGGTTATACACGAGCGAACGTTCGGAACCCCGTTCACCCTAACGAGACACGAGGAGCACTTTCCTATGGCGCAGAACAGTCCCCTAGGCCGGTCTTTCTCGCTGCTGTGGCTGAGGACTCTAATTCCCGCGGCGTGGAGCGCCATTGCGATGGTTTCTCCCTCGTAGGCTTCCACCGGCTGGCCTTCAAAGTATATCGTGACCTTTTTACCCCGTTCAAATCGTAGAACAGGATGTTCAGTAAGGCGCATTTTGTTTCACCAGTGTAAAATACACAAAAACGTTTATGAAGATTTTTTCCTAAAAACGTTTTTCACCTTTGGTTTATGTAAGGTTTGGAAACTCAGACCTGTTGTCAGTTCAATAGATAACAGGGAAAAAAGAAGAAATTCAACCCATTTGGAGGGCCTGGCCCCTGAGCTCGCCCCCCTCGAAGCGGTAGGGGTCGTACCACCAGGCAGGGAGGTCGGTTTTGTCCTTTGTCACGAGGTCGGCTATAATCTCCGCCACTGCAGGCGCCATCATAAAGCCGTGGCCGGAGAAGCCCGCAGCAATGTAGTAGTCGCTCAGCTCCTCGATTTTGCCTATTGCCGGGTTACTGTCCGGTGTCTTGGCATAGTACCCTGCCCACGTCCTAAGTATGAGGAGCTCCCTCAGGGCGGGGATTATCTTGGTGAAGTAGTGACTCACCTCGCGCATGAACTCGTAGGTCGGGTTGAGGTCGTAGGTCGGGCCGAGCTCGTAGCCAACTCCACCAACGATACCTCCATGGCTCGTCTGGGTGAGGTATGCGTGGCCGTACTTGAAGGATATGACCATCGGATTGACCGAGCCCTTCTTTATGGGCTGGGTGATGACGGCCTGGTGCTTGTAGGGCTCTATCGGTATCTTCGTCCTGATCCCAGCCATCGCATTGATGAGCTTGGCCCAGGCGTTGGTGGCGTTGATGACGATGCCAGTCTTTATGATGCCCCTCTCCGTCTTGAGGCCTTTTATCTCGCCGTTCTCGATTATGAAGTCCTTGACCTCAGTGTATTCCACGAGCTTTGCGCCGAACTCTTCAGCGTGGAGGGCGAACTTCGCCGTCGAGTGGAACGGGCTGGCCTTTCCGTCGGTCGGGTTCCAGGAAGCGGCAACGACCTCGCTTATGTCGAGGAGCGGTACAATCTCCTTGGCCTCTTCGGGCGTTATGAGCCTCGTCGGGACGCCAAACTTGTTCTGGATTGCGATGTTCCTCTTGAAGGTCTCGACTTCGTCATCGTCGTAGAGCAGGAAGAGGTAGCCCGTCTGCTCGAAGGGGAAACCGTACTCCTCACTATAGCGCTTCCAGAGCTCGACGGAGCGCTTCATGACCTGGACGTTCGCTTCATCGTTGAACTGCTGTCTTATACCCGTCCCGCAGCGGAATGTGGAGCCTGAGCCAATGAAGCGCTTCTCTATGACGGTAACTTCCTCGCCCCTCTTGGCAAGCTCGTGGGCGATGGTAACTCCAACGATTCCGCCGCCGATTATCGTTATCTCACTCCTTTCGGGAAGCTCCCTCGTCGGCATTTCAATCCCTCCCGGCGACAACCTTCATCTTGACGTTCTTTATGGGCGGCCTCGCGACAGGTATGTCAAGCCCCTCCATGCCCATCCCGCTCCGCTGGGAGACGAGAAGGGCGCCGTTGAATAGGCAGAACCTGCCCTGGCAGAAGCCCATAGCTAAGTGGGTGAGCCTCTTGATTATCTGCAGGTCTGTTATGCCGCTCTTGACAACGTCGTCAACCTTTCCAAGGGTGACGCCGCAGCCGCATATCTGGACGTCCTCGCCGTTGAAGTTATCGAGCGGGAGCCTTGGTATTGGCCTCGCGACCGGCTCGTACTCATTGAGCCTCTCCTCATAGCGGCACGGCTCGCCCTCGTAGCCGAACTCCCTCAGGATGTACGCCCCAACGAGCTTTCCTTCGAGGTAGTTCGCGTAGTGCGGCTTTATGCTGATCGCACTCCCCGCGACGTAGATTCCGTCCCTTATCCTGTGCTCGTCGTCCAAAACCGGCATGTAGTAGCCGCGCTTGAAGTAGAGCTTCCCTCCGGCCTGGGTTATCGGGTTGATGTCTGGAATCCTTCCATCGGCCACTATCAGCGCGTCAACCTCGTAGACGTTGCCGTTCTCGTCAATGACGCGCTCGACTCTGTCTTCACCTTCAACCCTCTTGACGTTCGGGACAACGATGTATTCAACACCCCAGCGCTGAAGCTCTGGGATAATCTCCTCGATGAAAGCACCGGTGACGGCGACCTTCCTTCCGGGAGCGACGCCCCAGACGTTCATGACCTCAAGTGCATCGCTCCTCCTGAAAACCCCTGGCCAGTCGTTGTTCTCGAAGAGCATTATGCTGTCAACGGCTCCAGTAGCTAAAACCACCCTCTTCGCCATGAACTCGATGAGCTGGTCGCCCCTGACGGCCGGAACGAGGAAGTACTCGCCCTTATCAAACACGCCCAGGGAGGTCGTTTTGAGAAAGACTCTCACGTTCTCAGGGAAGTTAGTCAGCTTTTCTATCGCTTCCCTCGGGTTCCCGAAGCCCTCCTGCTCAACGCCCTTGAGCCACATGTCGCCGCCGAGCCAGCCCTTCTCCTCGATGAGGGCAACCGTGAGCTTTCCACCAATCTCTTCAACGACACCGAGACCGGCCGGGCCGGCGCCTATGACTGCAACGTCCACAACGTAGCGGAGGATGGGCTTGCCCTCGTCTATACTCACTTGCTCTTGGAAGTCCGCGTAGGTTTGCCTCTCAATCTTCATGCCGTCTTTGACTTTGAGCTTTCTCCCGTTGATGTTTTTCACACCGTTTACGGTAACCGGAACCGGGCCGAAGGTGAAAGCACCTCTGTGCCTGTTCTCGTTGCTTGTAGTGAGCCAGTAAACGCCGTTGGCGAGCATCGCCACCGGAAACTTTTCCCCTTCGTAGGCCTCGTAGGGCTTTCCATCGAGGTATATAGTGACTTTCTTAGAAGGATCTTTTTCCGTAAGGTCAAGTACCCTCATTGGTTTCACCCCAGGGTTTTACAATCGGCGTCCTTACTTATACATAGATGTTTATAAATGTTAGGTTGGCCAAAAATGGTTTAAAACCTTCGGTTAAATACTGCGGAATTCCGAAACACGCGGTAAAAGATAACGACGGAATGATAGAATATAAGGAAAAAAGAAAATCAGGCCATACCTTTGGCAAGGACGAAGTCCGCGACGTTCTCGACCTGGCTCTTGGCCCTGGTCTCGGTGAGACTCTTCCTGCCGCTCTCGATGGAAACCTTTCTGAAGAGCTTCTCGTGGGTCTCGACGATTTCCTCTGGCGGCTTGGTGAGGAGGCTGACTATTATGATGATGAACAGGGTTATGAAGAAGTTAATGAAGAACACTGGAACGTCCTGGAACCAGCCGCCGATCGTTCCCCATATGCCCGGAGCGTCCTTGGTGAAGGCCCAGCCGTATATCTTGGCCTCAAAGATGACCTCGCTGACCAGACCGTAGGCCATTCCAACGATTCCGCCCTCCTTGGTGACGCGCTTCCACCAGAGGCTGAGCGTGAGTATCGGCCCAAAGCCTACCGCGAGTCCACCCCATGCCGTTGCCACCATCTGGTAGATGATCCCCGGGCCGCTTATAGCAAACCAGAGGCCCACGATGGCAACACCAAAGACGACTATCCTCGATATGTTGACCATCTGCTTCTTGCCGACCTCCTTGCCGAGAACCTTGTGGTAGAAGTCTCTCGCTATGGCCGATGAAGCGACGAGCAGCTGGGAATCGGCAGTACTCATGACGGCGGAGATTATACCCGCTATGACGAATCCCGCTATCCAGCTCGGCATGAGCTCAACGGCCATGGCGGGGATGACTCTCTCAGGATCGCTGACGTTTAGCATGCCCGCCTGGTAGAGTGCAAACCCAAGGAATCCCGCGAAGAACGCTCCCCAGAGGACTATCGTCGTCCAGATACCGCTGATGAAGATACCCGGCCTCCTGAGCTTCCTCGGGTCCTCAACGCTCATGTAACGGGTGACTATGTGCGGCTGGCCGAGGTAGCCGACTATCCACGAGGCGTAGCCTATGGCGAAGATTATGGCCGCCCACCCTGCGGCACCGCCGAAGGGGTGGAGTTTAGCGGGGTCAACCTGACCGATTACCTCCGTTGCCTTGCCAAGGCCTCCTATCTTGGCCAGGGCCAGGAACGGAACGATAATGAGGGTCAGCAGCATGAACAGGGCCTGCACCACGTCCGTCCAGACGACGGCGAAGAATCCACCGGTGATAACGTAGGCAGTCAGGATGATAACTGTTATGAGGATTCCGGTGTTGACGCTTACTCCAAAGCCCTCCGCGAAGGTCTTTCCTCCGGCGGTGAACTGAGCGGCTACATAGGCGGTCATGAAGATTATGATGATCAAAGCGCTGAGGATTCTGATGAGCTTGGTGTCATCCTTGAGCCTGGCCTCCAGGTAGTCGGGAACGGTTATTGCTCTAAACTTACCGGCGTAGATTCTAAGCCTCGGTCCGATGAGGACGTAATCTGCTAGTGTACCAAAAAGACAGCCTATTCCGGCCCAGAAGGCTCCAAGGCCTGCTTTGAACGCACTTCCTGGGTAACCGAGCATCAGCCATCCTGAAAAGTCACTCGCCTTGTCGCTGAGAGAAGCGGCAAGAATGTGAACCCTTCTTCCTCCGACGAAGTACTGGTCTTCTGTCTTGGTGTAGCGGTTGGCCCACCAACCTATGTACGCCAGGAGGGCGAGGTATATCAAAAATCCAAATAGTACTCCCGCGTTCATAGCTTACCCTCCTTCTTCAGCTCTTCAACGAGGTCTTCGTCGTAGGCGAGAATCTCGTCATCGACGTAGTACTCCTTCCCGGTTATTCTGTCCCAGTAGCCGTAGAGAACCATAGTCAAAAATCCCAAAATCGTTGGCACCAACAGAGTCGCCCAAGCTGCACCACTAAGCCCCATATTGAACACCCCCGATTGGATGCGTTGGGGAAGCCCCAACATTGTCCATTTGTGTCTTTTACGTATTTAAATATATCGCGGGAACTTCCAAAACAATGTATGGGATGTAATTCAAAAAACGCTCCCGGTTGATGAAAACTACTTCAACAATCCTCGGCCGATACCCAAGGTTTAAAATCCGGTGTGCGGTAGATTATGGGGGTGTTGAAATGGCAAAGGTTAGAGTAATGAGGCCGGTCTTCAGGCCGGAGGCGGAGGAGGGTTTTGTGCTCTACCCCTACCACATATTCCACCTCAGACTCTTCTACAAGCGACTCGGGATGAACGACAGGGTTATGGACTACTACGCCTACGTTGACCTGTACCGCCTCGGGGCCGAGAGGGGGGATGACTTCATAGCCCTGGAGGAGTGGGAGGTGGAGAATAGGATGATCATGGAGCCGCTCGTTGATTACGATGAAGCCGAGAAGAAGGCCTTCGAGAGCGCGATAACATGGGGGAACTCTCGTGTTGTATCGTGGTGGCTGCCGAGGATAGAGGTGGTCAGGCACGAGAGGGCCTACAAGGTCTTCTGGCTCTACGAGAGGGACGGTGAGAAGCTCATAATGGACAGCCTCGACGGAAAGGAGTACTCCCTTGACGCGATGGCCGGAAAGGACGGGAGAAGGTGTAAGGGCTCGTGGTGCAGGTGACGAAAACGTTATCAAATCTTAAGTTTAACGCCTTATGGGGATGTGAATGGACGTGATCTTGAGGGTGAGGGTTCCTAAGGGAATCGACGAAAAGCTCGTGGGGGAAATGGCGGAGATATTCGCACGGGCCCAGGCCTTGAGGATGCTCGCCTCCAACAAGAGAGGTGAAGACTGAGAAGGCATCATGGGGGGAGCTTCGTGAGTATCTACAGGAGTACAGGGACTTTTCTGGACAGTAGCATCCTGCTCAACTTGCTCTTTGAGACCGAACTGACAGAGAGGGCCAGGAAACTCTTTTCCATGGCGGATGATCCGCTGGTTTCCGAAACGGTCGTGGATGAGTGTGTCTACGTCACACTTAGGAAGAAGGCCTCTTCCCGCGGGATTAAGAGCATCCATGAGCTGAGGAAATTCCTGAAAACTGAAGAGGGGAGGGCCCTCCTCGGGAATCCTCCGAGATAGTGCTTTCGTTCATAGGCAAGTACGGAATTGAAATTATTGAAGACCCCGATATCTTTCTGACCCTGAGCATAGCGGAAAAGTACGGCCTTCTGATTCACGATGCAAAAATCGTTGGTGCCATGATGTCCAGCGGGGTCAGGAGAATAGCCACCCTCGACCGGGACTTTGAAGGGATACCCATAATCGAAGTCCTCAAAGAAGGATAGAAGGAAGCTTCAGGCGTTCGTGTACGGCCTCAGGATGTTGTAGATGTGCTGTGCGGCATCGGTGTAGAGTGTGTACTTCTTGTCCCTCGCCTTGAACTCAAGGTAGTGGCCTCCGAGGAGGGCCTTTTTCAGCTCAAGCCACTATATGTCCTTAATATGTGCATTGATGTATTTAGGCGTTTTGCAATCAACACCTGGAAGAAGAGAAGATTTAAAGGGCCGTTCTGCGGGTAAACCCTCTCCCTAATCCTCTCCGGCAGCTTCTAGAATGGTTCTTATTACTCCGTCGGAGAGCCTGAAACCTTTCCCGGAAAGTTCCTCCAAAAGAGGCTTAACGCTCCCAATGGCCTTCCGTTTCTTTGCGAGCAGTATTACGCCCCCGGTTCCTATAATCCGAATTCCTATGTCTCTAGATATCTTCCTTGCTTTAAGGTCGTCCAAAATAAGAAAATCTGCTCTCATCTCTATCGCTAGAGCTATGGCCTCTGCCTCTCCTGCGCCCAGAAGTTTCATGAGGGTTTTCACCAGGGGCCTGTCTTTGGGTTCTTTAAGGTGTATCCAATCCGGAAGAGGTTCTCCAAACTCCTTTGCCACCGCGGGTGGGATGAATATCTCGCCAAAAACGTCCTTTAGAAGTTCCAACCTGTCTATGTTCGAGAGCCCGATCAGCGGGCTGGTGTTGGAGACAACCTTCATAGAAGACCCTCTACCACTTCTATATCCCGCTGGGCCTCCTCAACATCGTAGTTCAACGGGATATTCCTCTTTCTGAGCTCATAGAGGAACTCTCTAACGCTTATGCCGGCGAACTCAGCGGCTTTTCCCAGACTGAGCTTGCCCTCCCTGTATAGCTCGATAGCCGCGAGCAGGCGAAGTTCCTCAGAGGGCCTTGGCCCGAGGAGCTCCCTGAAGTCCAGTGGAACGGCGCCCTCCATAAAACCACCACTTTGGAATTCGTAAAAAGTCGTCAAAAACTTTACTCTACCTCGCGTGAATCTCCACTATGTCCCCGTCCTCGAGCACGTGGTCGGCCCCGACCCTCTGTCCGGGGAACTTGACGCTCTTGCCCCACACCCTCGCGTACTTGAAGTTCTCCGCGAAGTCCTTGTGCACCTTCTTTGCTACCTCTATGACGGTGGCGCCCCTCCTCATGGGTATCGGCGGATAGGCGGGATCCTCCCCGGGGCTCTTGGTGAAGACCCTTATCACGTCCGCCAGCTTGAAGAGTTCCTCCTTCAGCTCCTCGAGCTTTATGCCCTTGCCCGCTGAGACGGGGACTATCTTGAAGCGGTCGCCGTAGGCTTTAACCAGCTTCTTGTAGTTCTCCCTGCTCCCTGGGGCGTCGCCCTTGTTCGCTATGATGATTGCCCTTTTCCACACGAGGCTCTCGTCGAGTGCATCGGCGAACTCCTCGAGGGTTACCTCTTCCTTAACCGTTATCTCCGCGCTGTGGATTTTCTCCTCGCGGAGCATTCTCATGACCTCGCTTACCTCGCCCTTGATGTTCTCCTGGCCGTTGATGATGATTCCACCGCTGGCGGTCCGCTTTATCTCCACCCTTGGTCTCCTCTTGTTGAGCTTTATTCCGGCCCTCTCGAACTCTCGAAGGAGAATCTCCATCTGCTTAACCGGGTCCTGGGAGAGGTCAACCACTATGGCTATTGCGTCGGCGTTCCTTATGACGCTCAAAAGCTGCGTCCCCATGCCCTTCCCAAGGGAGGCACCCTCAACCAGCCCCGGAACCTCAACCAGCTGTATCTGCACGTCCTTGTGGTGCATCATGCCCGGGATTGGCTCCACGGTGGTGAACGGATAATCGGCGCTCTCGACTTCCGCGTTGGTTATCCTCCCAAGTATGGAGGACTTCCCGACGTTCGGCAGGCCCACCAGCACTATCTGAGCCGCCCCTTCCTTTCTGACGCTGAAGGAGTAGCCTCCACCCTTGCGCTGGCTCTGCTGCTTCTCGAGCTCCTTTCGGAGTTCAGATAGCTTCCTCTTTATCTGGAGTCTCAGCTTCTCAGTTCCCTTGTGCTTTGGAACCGTGGCGTACATTTTCTCGAGGGCCCTGATTTTCTGGGGTATTGTCTTGGCTTCTTTATACTCTTCCTCCGCCTTCAGGTACTCTATGGTGACGTTGGTGGGCATGCTCTCACCTCGCTAATCGGATTAACCGGAGCGTATTTTTAAAGCTATGGTAATCAAGTTGCGGCAACTTTATATAACCTGTCGAAAAATTTTAGACGGTGATGACGGTGAGAGCGGTCCTCGATGAGACTGACAGGAAGATACTCGCGATACTCCAGAAGAACAGCAGGACTCCCCTGCGGGAAATCTCCAAAGAAGTTGGCCTCGCCGAATCAACGATATACGAGAGGATAAAGAAGCTCAAGGAAAACGGCGTGATAGAGCGATTCACGGTCATCCTGAACCCGGACTCCCTGGGCTTCACTATGCTAGCCTTCATTCTCATAAAATCCAGGGCGGGGATGTACCCTCAGGTGGCCGCGGACCTCGTTAAGTACCCTGAAATCGTCGAGGTCTATGAAACGACCGGCAACTACGATATGGTGGTGAAGATAAGGACTAGAAGCAGCGATGAGCTCAACACTTTCCTTGACAGAATAGGCGAGATTCCAGGGGTTGAGGCCACCCACACGATGGTGGTTCTCAAGGCCCACAAAGAAACAACGGAACTCCCCCTCTGACCAGATATGTCCAGAAAGGGTTATAAGTGTCTCTTTCTATTTATCTCTGAACGCTACGGGGGTGTTTTGTATGAAGGTGTTGTTTCTGAGTGCGGATGGCTTTGAGGACTTGGAGCTTATCTACCCGCTCCACAGAATCAAGGAGGAGGGCCACGAGGTCTACGTTGCCAGCTTCCAGAGGGGCAAGATTACGGGCAAGCACGGCTACTCCGTCAACGTTGACCTTTCCTTCGACGAGATTGATCCGGATGAGTTCGATGCACTCGTTCTTCCTGGTGGCAGGGCCCCGGAGATAGTGAGGCTTAACGAGAAGGCTGTCTCGACCGTTAAGAGGATGTTCGAGGAAGGAAAGCCCGTCGCAAGCATCTGCCACGGCCCGCAGGTCCTCATTTCGGCCGGCGTGCTGAAAGGCAGGAAGGGTACGAGCACGATAACCATACGGGACGACGTTAAGAACGCCGGTGCTGAGTGGATCGATGCGGAGGTCGTTGTTGACGGCAACTGGGTGAGTTCGAGGCACCCCGGGGATTTATACGCTTGGATGAGGGAGTTCGTAAAGCTCCTTCGCTGAATTTCTCACTTCTATTTTGCTCCCGTTTTTGATCCTTTTGGATTAGTGAAAATTCATGCATTTCCAGATTTTTAATCTGCTGACAGCGTAATACTTATATCCCTTGAGGGCGTTTTAACTTCAGGTGGTGGAAGTGAGACGCGGCGGTCTGCTCGGGGTGGTTCTCATTGTCCTCATACTGTTCGTTGCCCTCGCCGTAATAGCCGCCGCCTTGGTGATGCACGGGCTTGAGAACGGTGAGGGATTTCACTTCACCCCCTCGAAGAAGGTGGGCACCCCACACACCCTCGGTGAGTTCAACGTAACCGGAGTGCGCCTGGAGAACGTGGTGGGCAGGGTCGTGGTTCTCGGCTCAAACGGAAGCTCCCTTGTGGTGGAGACGAACCTTCCCCTTGAGTACCGTTTAAACTCCACCCTAACGCTCTACTGTCCCTCAAAATACGGGCACAACGTATGTTCTGACTACGAGAAGGGCTATGTCGGGATAAAGGCGCCGCACATGGAGTCCCTTCGTGCCGATCACCTCGTGGGAAACCTCGTGCTCAACGTTGAACTCGGGTCGCTCACTGTTAAGGGCGTCGTTGGCAACGTCATCGTGCGGAACACCTCGACGATGGTCGTTAACGACGTAACGGGCAACGTTAGGGGCTCCTGCGGGAAGGGCGTTGTGTCGAAGGTCATCGGGAACGTTGAGGTTGGGGCCCTGGAGGGGCTCACAGTCAGCGACGTCGTGGGCAACGTGAAAGTCATCCTCCCCGAAAACGCCAGTTTGGCGCTTAAGGCGGATGGCTCCTTCACGAGCAAGCTTCGGATTGGAGAGGGGGTTTATGAGGGTTCCTACGAGCTGCCCGTTGAGATAGACAACATCGTTGGAAACGTCGTGATTGAGAAGGGGGCATTCCTTATAACCCCCGAGGGCTGATATAGAGGTGGTGGGAAAATGGAGAAGAGGCTTTACAGGAGCAAAAAGAACCGGGTCTTCCTCGGGGTGCTCGGCGGGATGGGTGAATACTTCGACGTTGACCCGACGCTCCTCAGGGTTGTTTACGTGATATTCCTCCTCGCGAGCCTTGGAACCGCGATACTGCTCTACCTGTTGCTCGCCCTTGTGATTCCGGAGGAGGGAGTGGTATGAGCAAGCGTCTTTACCGGAGCAGGGAGAATAAGATGCTCTTTGGAGTTCTGGGGGGCATAGCGGAGTACCTAGGGACGGACCCGACCCTCGTTCGCGTGCTCTTCGTGCTGCTCCTCCTGGCGATGCCGGGAACGGCAATACTCCTCTACTTCATCCTCGCCATAGTGATGCCCGAGAGTCCCGAGGAAGAGGTTACCCTCGAGAAGCTCCCCGAGAAGGTGGACAAACTGCTCAAAGAGGCGGATGAGACATTGAGCAACGTTGGAAAGAGGGCACCCGACGAGATAGAGAGGGCCCAGAAGGAGGTTATCCGGGAGGACGACAGGAGGGTGCTGGCGGCAATCATAATCATCATAGGGCTCGCCATCATGGTCGGGAACATGAACCTCCTGCTTCCAGCGTGGTTCAGCTTCAAGCTTGTGGTCGCGGCCGTCTTCGTGCTCTTCGGCCTCTACCTGCTGGTGAGGGGATGAGCATGAGAAAGGTTATAGGCCTCTTTTTCCTCCTCCTGGGTGGATACATAATCCTGAAGACCTTCTATCCCGGGTTTTTTGAGGTTATAACACCCTACGCCCACTACATCAAGGCCGCGTTCCCGGGGGTCGTGCTTGTCCTCCTCGGGCTCTTCCTGCTCTCGAAGAAGAGGGGCGTGAGGAACGCAATAGGGGTCGTCTTCGTGGTTTACCTCGTCCTGTACATCGCACTCCCGGGCGAGTTCAGGGCCTACACCTTCAACGCGTCGGGAGTGAGGGCGATAGAGGTGGAAGACGTCTTTGGGGACGTGCAGATGAGGATGGTGCCCGGTGACGATGTGACCGTCAAAAGCGACGAGAGGATAAGTGTAAACCGCGAGGGAGGCATCCTTACGATTCATGCCGGGAAACGGGCCAGTGTCGTCATTGAGGTTGGCAGGGACGCCGGGGTGGAGGATATCTCCCTCAAAAACATTGTGGGGAGCATGAACCTTGAGGTGAAGGGTAGAGACCTGTCCATCAGCGAGTTCACGGGGGATGTGAACGTTGAGGTCGTGGAGCTCGAGCGGCTTGAACTCTCCAACGGCGTCGGTGACGTCACCATAGACGTTCCCTCCGACTACCGCGTGGAGGCCAACGTGCCCGTTGAAGGTAGCTCAAGCGGCGAGAAGGTCTTAAAGGTATCCGTTTGGAGCGTTGTGGGAGAAGTGAGGGTGAAGTAAATGGAGCGCTGGAAGGTGATTAAGGCGTTTACACTGGGGCCCCTGCTCGAGGCCACGATACCAAAACCTGGCAACGTGAACCGCTACCATGATTTCGAAGACCTCACCATCTACCACTTCCTATTCGGGAACACCGCCCTCCTCAACGTCCTCTACGAGGCAACCGAAGTGGCCAGGCTAGTGGCGAGGGGAACCTACGACCTGAGCGAGGCTGGGATAGGTGAGCTCATAAAGAGGGCCGTTGCGGAGTCACGGAGGGCACAGGGGGCGAACCCGAACTTCGGCGTTGTGGTGCTCGAGGTGCCGCTGATAATGGCTCTGAGCGTATCGAAGGGCCTCTTCGATGCCCGGGAAATTGTCAAGCGCCTCATCTCCGCCTCAACAGTGAGGGACACAATGGAGCTCTACAGAGCTATACGGATAGCCAACCCCAAGGGCATACCGAGCGGGGTTAAGTACGACGTTTACAGCGAGAGCGCCTTCGATGAGCTCTTCAGGGACAGGGTAAACCTGTGGGCCCTGGCGGAGATGAGCTGCGAGAGGGAGCTAATATTCTGCGAGTGGCTCAACGGTTACGAACTCTCTTACCAGACCTTTCTCCGCCTCAAGGAGCTTGTAAACGAGCTCGGGCTTGAGGAGGGGACGTTGAGGGCATTCGTGGAGCTGCTGGCGTCCCGCAAGGACACCTTAATTGCCCGAAAAGCGGGGGAGGAAGAGGCACTGCTGGTAATGCAGAAGGCCAGGGAAGTCCTGAAGGGCTCTATGAGCGTTGAGGAACTCGATAATTTCCTCAGAGAAAAAGGAGACCTCAGAAACCCAGGGAGCCTCGCGGACGTAACGGCTATCGCGCTGAGCCTCCTGGTACTCGACGGCTTCACTCTTTGACTATTTTCACCCTCTTAGCCCCTCCGAGTCCGAGACCTATGTTCTTGCTGTCTATGATAAGCGCATCTCCCCCAAGCTCCTCGAGGAGTTTCACGGGGTAGCCGGAGATCTCTGTTACGGCTTCTTCTCCGCCGAACTCCTCCCTGACCTGCTCGAGGAGGAATTCGTAGGCATCCTTTCCAAAGAGCACCAGGTCGGGGGTGTAGCCGTCCATCTTGAGCTCGTTGGCCTTCTCCTCGACCGCACTCAAAACCCTTATGAGTTCCCCGCGCATGTTATCACCGTGGTATCTTCGACGTCCGGAGTTAAAAACCTTGGCTCAGAGGCCGAAGGCTCCCTTAATGCCGTTTATAACCATCTGCACCGCCATGGATGCAAGGATGAGTCCCATCATCCTCGTGAGGACTTTTATCCCGACCTTTCCGAGCCTCTTTTCAATGCCCTCCGCAGAGAGGAGTGTGAGGTAAACAGCGGCGCTTATGAGGGTTATCACTCCAAGGATTATCCCGTTCTCCAGGGGATTGGACGCCTGTGCCATGTAAACCATCACCGTTGTTATTGCCCCCGGTCCAGATATCAGGGGGATTCCTAGGGGGATTATGGCCATGTCCGCGGCCGTTATCTCCTCCTCTTCGTCCTCGCTTATCTTGACCTTGGAAATCTGTCCGCTGAGCATATCGAGCGCCATCCTGAAGAGGAGTATCCCTCCCGCTATGGCGAAGGCGTCCACGGTGGAGCCGAAGAAGCGGAATATCCACTGCCCGACGAGCGCGAACGTTACCAAGGTAACCAGCACCGTGATGAACACCCTCTTGGCAACGCGCCTCTTGCAATCCTTCGAGAGCCCGTGGGTAACCCCCAGAAAAACCGGAACCGCACCCACGGGGTTCGTGATGGCGAACAGTCCAGCGAAGAAGAACGCGAACTCCTTGAATACCCACAGCTCCACGTCAGACCCTCCTGAGGTACTCCAGCTTTCTTAGATCAACTCCGGCGGTCATGTCTATGTTTATAGGTGTTACGCTCACCTTCCTCTCCACCTTCAGGGCGTAGGCATCGGTACCGGGCTCGAACTCCCTCCTCTTTCTCCCCACTATCCAGTAGTAGGAGTGTCCCCTGGGGTCTACGCGCTCCTCGATGGTGGGACAGTATCGTTTTCTCGCGAGTCTTGTGAGTTCCATGGGCGTTTCGGGTGTTGCATCGCTCGGAATGTTGACGTTGAGCATATCAACGCCCTCGGGGAGCCCCTCCTCGAGCACGGCCTCCGCTATCTTCCTGAGGAAAAATGACGCCGTGGAGAAGTCAATGTCCTCCCCCTCCCCCAGAACCTTCTTCCACTCGACCTCGAGGCTAATGGCTATGCTGGGTATACCATGGGTGGCGGCCTCTATAGCGGCGGAGGCCGTCCCCGAAACGGTTATCTCCGTGCTCAGATTCTCACCGAGGTTTATGCCGCTTACGGCGAGGTCGAACTCACTGAAACGGGCCATTGCAAAAATCACGCAGTCGGTTGGTGTTCCGTCAATACCGTAGGCCACCCTCGCACCGGGCACCTCTATGAGCTTGGCCCTAAGCGGCCTGTGGAGTGTCATGGCCCGACCGCTAGCGCTCCTCTGGAAGAGGGGTGCCGCAACGTAGACATCTCCCAGGTCACGCAGGGCTTCAACGGCCGCTCTAAGTCCCCTGGAGTATATGCCGTCATCGTTTGTGATGAGTATCCTCATGTTGGTCCCTCATTCTCTCTCGATTCTCCCTAAGATTTTTCGATCCGTAAAGCTACCCCTGATTTCCCATGCGGGAGAATTTTGCCCCGCGAGCCATGCATTCTCACGGAATCCCCCTTCCTCACATTTTTTCACTTTGCTGGTGGGATATAAATAGGTTCCGCCATGACCCCCTCGCGGGTTTTGTTTTCCCCCACCCAAATCCTGTGATGGCATTTTCAAAATCTTGAAATATTTTCACAGGAAAAAGATTTTATACCACAAAATACATAGAATTTATAGACACCCGGGGTGATACCCATGGAGGAAGTGAAATCAATTTCTGTTATAAGCAAATCGGCCCTTCAGGATCACCTCCAGAGGGAAAGCGGGCTGGTACTTGTGGCGTGCGAAGGGAGGCCAATCATGGTGCTCTCCTCCGGCAGACTCGTCCACGTCCTCGACGAAGTTCCCACTGTGCTTAAGGACGTTTCCATATACCGCATTGACAAATGGGAGCTCCTTGATGCTCTAAACGGCGAGTTGAAGCTTCCGGAAAAGGTTGAAAAATCCCGCAGTCCAAGGGTGGTTGAGTTCTCCATGAGCCTCGACCTCCCCCCGGAGCTGTCGCTCAAGGTTGAGAACGCAATTCTCGACTTCATCAAAAGGCTGGCCCATTCCAACCTTGCGGTGAGCTCCATAAGTGCAAGCGGCAGGGTACGTCAGGGATTCACGGGAACCAACATCCTCCTTCTTCGCGTCTCCATGGGGGGCTACACTACGGGGGACGTTCCGGTGGAGGCTCTGGCGCGTGAGATGGCATCGAGCGTTGAGAGGGAGGTTGGGTTTGAAGTAAGGGTTTACATCAAGGAGGCCAGCTTCGAGCGTGTTTCTGATCTCCCGATTGTGAGGTTCACAAGGAGCTTCGTGAACTTCAGGGGTGGCAGGATAATCGAGATACCCCTTCAGCGGCAGGGTAAGGTCATTCCAAAGGTTGACAGGGCAAAGCTTGAGGCCGAGGTTGAGAGGCTATTGAAAGAGGCGGGAATTTCCCGGGAGCTTGTGGAGCTGACGAAGGAGGGAGGGGAGCGTGTAAGCGTCGGGAGCATCGAGCGCGAGGTCATGAGCGAGCTCTCGGGTATCAGGGGCGTTTCCCTAAACTGGGTGAAGCTCACGAAGGGTGCATCAGGCTACAGAGTGACCATAGGGGTTGACAGGACCTCAAGGGACGTTACCGATTCGGAGCTTATGAACGTTCTCCGGGAAGCCCTGAAGCGTGCGGAGGGAAGAATAAAGGCGCTCGGTAGGGGCGTTGGCTTCGAGGGAGCATATCTGGTGGTCGAGAGGGACATCTACTGACCAAACCCTTAAAAAGGGGCTCCCCGACCTACCCCCAGGTGAGAAGATGAGCTACTGGACGAGCGAGGACAACGTGGCCGGAAAACCGGGGACGGCACTCTTCATAATCCTGCCCACGATAGGCTGCTACCGCTTTAGGATTGGGAAGGCCTGCTACATGTGCTCCTATCCAACCGCGGCACCAAAGGTCAGGTGGAGCCAGGAGGCAATAGTCGACTACGTGAGGGAGGCGCTCAGGAAGATTGAAGGAAAGGAAGGCCCCTTCGCCGTGAGGATGTTCACCTCGGGCTCATTCCTTGACAACGGCGAGCTCAAGCCTGAAACGAGGAAGAAAATCTTCCAACTCCTCGCGGAGCTTGACGAGGTTGAGGAGATCGTCATCGAGAGCAGGAGCGAGCTGGTGAGGTACGAGGCTGTTAAGGAGCTTGCGGAGATAGTCCCTGACAAGCACTTTGAAGTCGCCATAGGCCTTGAGACGGCGAATGATGACATAGCCGACGTCTCCATCAACAAAGGAAACACCTTTGCCGACTTCGTGAAGGCCGCAGAGATAACCCACAAAGCGGGCGCTAAAGTTAAGACCTACCTCCTCCTCAAGCCGATCTTCCTATCGGAGCGCGATGGCATTGAGGACGCCAAGGCGAGCATAATCAAGGCAGAGCCTTACACTGACACCTTCTCCATCAACATAACCGACATCCAGAAGGGGACGCTCTACGAGAGGTTGTGGGAGAAGAAGGAGTACCGCCCGCCGTGGCTCTGGAGCGCGGTTGAGGTTCTCATCTGGGCAAAGAAGAGGTTTCCCAACAAGAGAATCCTTAGCGACCCTGTAGGGGCTGGCTCGAAGCGCGGACCGCACAACTGCCTCACCGACTACGACAGAGTCATCGGTAAGGCCATAAAGAAGTTCTCAGCGACGCAGGACTTGAGTTATATTGCGAACCTCAAACCGGAGTGCCACGAGCGCTGGAGCTACATCATCGAGAATTCTCTCCTCGACTGGCAGCTGGTGACGTGGTGAAGATAGCAGGTTCATTATTTTCGTTCCTCTTGCTTCCCCCTTCAGAGGTTCCACGAATTTAATTTCATGGGTGCTTTTCTTGCGGACTTTTATTCGAAATTTTGGTACTGCTTGTGAATATTTTTCGGCAACATTAGCGCACCCTAGAATAATATTCACGTTCTCCTTGCACACAGGTGTACAGACACGAAAGCTTTAAATGCTTTACATTGGTAAAATACCTTAGCAGATTGCAGGTGAGGATTATGGCAGATGTCGAAAAGAAGACGGTGATCGTTAGGGAGGACTACCTCGTTACAGGTTCCGCCGAGGGCGTCGCCAACATAAGCGTGGACACGTTTCTCTGCAAGGGCTGTGGAATATGTGTCGAGCTCTGTCCCAGGAAGGTGTTTGAGTGGAGCGAAGAGCTCAGCGAAAAGGGTGTACACTACCCTGTTCCGGTTCACACCGAGAAGTGCGTTAAGTGCAAGCTGTGTGAGCTCCTCTGCCCTGACTTCGCCATAGCCGTCAAGTGGTGATAGCATGATCATCCGCGGCGATGAGCCCGAGCAGGTTGAGCTCCTGAGGAGGTTCTTCCCCAAGGGCAACTACTTCATGCAGGGTGACGAGGCCATAGCGTACGGCGCTCTCTTCGCGGGCTGCCGCTTCTACGCTGGCTATCCAATAACACCCGCAAGCGAAATCGCTGAGACCATGGCGCGCGAGCTCCCGAAGGTGAGGGGATACTACATCCAGATGGAGGATGAGATTGGGAGCATCGCCGCTGTAATAGGCGCCTCGTGGACGGGCCTCAAGTCCATGACCGCCACCTCCGGCCCCGGTTTCTCCCTAATGCAGGAAAATCTGGGCCTTGGGATAATGACTGAGACACCTCTGGTGCTCGTTGACGTTCAGAGGAGTGGACCATCAACAGGTCAAGCCACCAAAGGCGCGCAGGGGGACTTTTTCCAGGCAAGGTGGGGCACCCACGGAGACCACCCAATAATAGCAATATCCCCAACGAGCGTTGAGGACTCATTCTGGGAGACGGTCAGGGCCTTCAACCTCTCCGAGAAGTTCAGAATTCCAGTGGTTCTCCTGGCGGACGGAGTGATAGGGCACACGAGGGAGCAGATAAGGATTCCCGATCCGGAGGAGGTCGAGCTCATCTACCGTAGGCTTCCGAGAAATGAGGAGGAGGCGAAGCTTCCATTCGGCGACGTTGACGGTTCCCTCGTTCCCCCAATGCCCCTCTTTGGCCACGGCTACTTCACGCACGTCACCGGATCAACCCACAAGGAGAACGGCCTCCGCGATGTATACACGCCCGAAGTCCACGACAGGCTCGTGAGAAGGCTCCACAAGAAGATTGAGAAGCACGAGGCTGAGATACAGAAGTGGGAGGAGTATTACACGGACGATGCGGAGATACTCGTTGTGAGCTGGGGCGTTACCGCGCGCCCGGCTCTCGGGGCGGTGCTCAATGCGAGGAAGGAGGGAATAAAGGTCGGGCTCTTCGTTCCCAAAACGGTTCATCCATTCCCAGGGAAGCGTATGAAAGAGCTCGGAAAGCGCGTTAGGGCAATCCTAGTCCCGGAGATGAACCTCGGGCAGCTCATCATCGAGGTGGATCGCTACGTTAACGACGACGTCCTGCTGAAGGGAGTGAACAGAATAGGCGGTGTCCCGCTGACGGTGGAGGAGATATTCAGGGAAATAGTGAATGTGGGCTCAGCCGAGCGTTCTCGTCACAGTTCGGCGGATTAGATAGTCATCACTGCCCGAGGAGAATAGGTGTGAGACGTTAAAAAGGTGATGTTCATGGCGATGAAGATTTACACGAAGTATGATATGGCCAAATACCTCCGAAAGGAGGCTCTTCCCACCGCCCTCTGCCCCGGGTGCGGTGGTGGAACGGTCCTAAATGCATTCGCCAACGCCGTTGATGAGCTGGGAATTGACCCCAGAGACCTCGTAATGGTCAGCGGTATCGGCTGCTCGGCGTGGATAGCCTCCCCCTACTTCCTTGCCGACACCCTCCACACGACCCACGGAAGGGCGATAGCCTTTGCCACGGGAGTCAAGATAGGCCTTCCCGATAAGAAGGTGGTCGTGATCAGCGGCGACGGTGACCTAGCCGGCATAGGCGGAAACCACCTCCTCCACGCCGCGAGGAGGAACGTGGACATAACCGTGATCCTCGTCAACAACTTCATCTACGGAATGACCGGGGGCCAGGTGGGCCCGACGACCCCATTTGGGGCCAACACCACCACCTCCCCCTACGGGAACGTGGAGCATCCACTCCAGATAAGCGAGGTCGTGGCCGCTGCGGGAGCATCGTACGTCGCGAGATGGACCACGTTCCACGTCTATCAGCTCATAAAGAGCATAAAGAAGGCCCTCAACACCAAGGGCTTCTCCCTCGTTGAGGTCATCTCCCAGTGCCCGGTCCAGTTCGGAAGGAGGAACCGCATGAAAGCACCGGCAGAGATGCTCCGCTGGTTCCAGAAAAACAGCGTCCCGATAAGCAAGGCGAAGAAGTTGCCCCCTGAAGAGCTCGAGGGCAAGTTCATAATAGGCGAGTTCGTGGAGAGGGAAAGGCCCGAGCTCACTGAGGAGCTGAACAGGCTCATAGAGAAGGTTCTTGGAGGGTGAAGGGAATGCAGATAAGGATTGCCGGATTTGGGGGACAGGGTGTCATACTCGCAGGAGTTATACTCGGCGAAGCTGCCGCCATAGAGGGTCTTAACGTCATCCAAACCCAGGACTACGGCTCCCAGAGCAGGGGGGGCCACTCCATAGCGGACGTGATAATCTCGAAGGAGCCTATTTACGACCTCATGGTCACGAGGGCCGATGTTCTGCTCGCCCTGTCCCAGATTGGCTACAACGGCGCCATCGAGAGCCTGAGGGATGATGGGCTTTTGATCGTTGATACGGGGCTCGTGGTTACGGAGAGGGAGCACGTGGGGGCGCCCTTCACGAAGCTCGCCGAGGAAACCACTGGACTGGCTCTGACGGTCAATATGGTCGCCCTCGGCTACCTCGTGGCGAAAACTGGAATCGTGAAGAAGGAGAGCGTTGAGGAGGCCATAAGGAGGCGTGTCCCGAAGGGGACGGAGGAGATAAACATCAGGGCATTTGAGGTTGGATACGGGGAGGGCGTGAAGGGATGAGAATCCTCACTGTGCAGTCTCACGAACGCGGAAGGGTATATACGGTTGAAACAGAAAATGGGAAACAGTGCACCATACTCCTGACGTTTCACTCAATCGAAAGGGCAAGAAAATGGAGAATTGGTGAGGAGGAGGTTGTAGAGACACTCCTGAAACCTGCTGAAGTCCTCAGGGGTCACCACAACAGGCTTATTGCACACAAACCTCTGAATGACCACATCGTAAGGGTGATCTACGAGTACGAAGAGAGCTCTCCCGTTGTCGTGACTGTTTACGTTCCCCGGAAGAGCCGTTACTTCAAAGGTGGTGGTTTGTATGAAGATAGAGTACTCTCAAGATGCTGACGTTTTGGTTATCCTGCTGAAAGAAGATGAGATAGCTGACTCCATAGACCTCGAAGAAGGGGTCATAGCGCACCTCAATGAAAAGGGGGAGATCGTCGAGATAGAGATACTCGATGCCTCAAAGACCGTAGATTTTAGGGAACTCGTGGTTAGAATCCCAAGCGGGGTGATAGCATGAGATACCCGTTTCCTGTAGGAAGGTCGGATTTTATACAGGGTGATGAGGCCATAGCGAGGGCAGCAATTTTAGCGGGCTGCCGCTTCTACGCCGGCTACCCAATAACCCCCGCGAGCGAGATATTCGAGGCGATGGCCCTCTACATGCCCCTCGTTGATGGGGTAAGCATTCAGATGGAGGATGAGATTGGAAGCATTGCCGCTGTGATAGGCGCCTCGTGGGTTGGGGAGAGGGCGATGACGGCAACGTCTGGACCAGGATTCAGTCTAATGCAGGAAAACCTGGGCTACGCCGTAATGACCGAGACTCCCCTCGTTCTCGTTAACGTTCAGCGCGGCGGTCCTTCCACCGGTCAGCCGACGCTCGCGGCCCAGGGTGACGTCATGCAGGCCATATGGGGAACCCACGGAGACCACAGCATCATCGTCTTAACGCCCGCGACGGTTCAAGAGGCCTTTGACATGACCATAAGGGCCTTCAACCTGGCGGAGAAGTACCGCACACCCGTGGTTCTCCTCACGGATGGAGAAGTGGGCCACATGCGCGAGCGCGTTAACATACCCGCTCCGGAGGAGGTTGAGCTCGTTTACAGGAAGACCCCCAGGAGCAAGGAGGAGGCGAAGTTCCCCTTCAGGGACTGGGACGGGGATGGAATACCCCCAATGCCGGTCTTCGGCAAGGGGTACCACACCTACGTAACTGGCTTAACCCACGACGAGCGCGGAAGGCCGAAAACAGTTGAGGCCGAAATACACGAGAAGCTCATCAAGCGCATAATCGGCAAAATTGAGAACAACAAGAAGGACATCATAGACTACGAGACCTACGAGCTCGACGATGCTGAGGTGGCGATAGTAGCTTACGGAATAGTGGCCCGCTCGGCAATAAGGGCCGTCAAAATGCTCCGCAAGGAGGGAATAAAGGCCGGCCTTCTCAAGCTCAACGTCGTGTGGCCCTTCGACTTCGAGATGATAGAGGAGCTCGCGGAGCGCGTGGACAGGATATACGTGCCGGAGATTAACCTTGGACAGCTCTACCACCTTGTCAGGGAGGGCGCCAACGGAAAGGCTCCCGTGGAGCTCATAAGCAAGATTGGCGGCGAGATTCACACGCCGATGGACATAGTCAAGCGGGTGAGGGGGTGAGCCCATGTACCTTAAACCTAGCTACGAGATTAGGGATAAGTACCTCAGGAAGGATATGCTTCCCACAATATTCTGCCCCGGGTGCGGTATAGGTTCCGTTCTCCAGTACACTCTCAGGGCTATAGACGAGCTCGGGTGGAGCCAGGACGAGGTTGTTTGGGTGAGCGGTATAGGATGCTCCTCGCGCGTTCCCGGTTTCGTGGACTTCGACGGCCTGCACACCACCCACGGGAGGGCACTGGCCTTTGCCACGGGAATCAAGATGGCGAGGCCCGACCTCAAGGTCATAGCCTTCATGGGAGACGGTGACTCCGCTTCAATCGGTGGAAACCACCTCATCCACGCCATAAGGAGGAACCTCGACGTTACGGTGATACTCATCAACAACTTCACCTACGGAATGACAGGCGGGCAGGTCGCCCCTACCGCCCTCAAGGGTCTAAAGGGAACCACCGCCCCCTACGGCAACTTCGAAAACCCCTTCGACATCTCACAGCTCGCGGTAGCTGCGGGGGCTAACTACGTCGCCAGATGGAGCGTCTTCAACTACATCCAGGGCATGAACAGCATAAAGAAGGCCCTCCAGAAGAAGGGCTTCTCCCTCGTTGAGTTCCTCTCACCCTGCCCCATCAGCTTCGGAAGGAGGAACCGCATGAAGACCGCCCCGGAGCTCATCCGCTGGTACCAGAAGATAACCGTCCCCATCAACAAGGCGAAGAAGTTGCCTCCGGAAGAGCTCGAGGGCAAGATACTTATAGGTGAGTTCGTGGACAGGGACAGGCCCAGCCTCGACGAGGAGTACGAGGCCTACAAGAAGAGGGCCAAGAAGATAGCGGGGTGGGAAGAATGAGGAAGGAGATTCTCATAGGTGGCTTCGGTGGACAGGGTGTCATCCTCGCGAGCGTCATTATAGGCAGGGCCGCGGCCGTCTACGAGGGCCTCTACGCGGTCCAGACTCAGGCCTACGGGCCGGAATCGAGGGGTGGGGCCAGCAGGGCAGAGGTGGTTATAAGCGACGAGCCCATTGACTACCCCAAGGCCCTCAGCCCGGACTACCTGGTTCTGCTCTCTCAGGAAGCTTACGACAAGTACCTCCCGCTCGCGGGCGAGGGTGCCACCGTTGTGGTCGAGGAGGAGCTCGTCCCCCACAGGAATGTGGACCTCGAGAGGGAGCTCAAGGTGCACGCCCTCAGGCTCACGGAGATAGCGGAAGAAACCACGGGGCTCAGCCTCACGATGAACATACTTACCATTGGCTTCCTCGTGGGCCTCACGGGAGTTCTAAGCAGGAATTCCGTTGAGAAGGCCGTTCTGGATGCTGTCCCGAGGGGTACGGAGGAACTCAACCTCAGGGCACTCCACAGGGGTTTTGAACTCGGCGAAAAGGCCAAAAACGGGGAGCTTTGAGCTTCCTTCTTTTTTCATGTTGGGTTTGTTCTTAGGTTTTTCTTGTTTGAATTAGCAAGAACAACACTCCACTGGGGGTTTGAAATGTGAACAAAGGCAGATTTTCAATAAAAGAGCTCCCAGGTGTTGATTCAACAACTGCAGAAAAACTACGAGAGGCAGGATACGATAGTGTCGAATCAATAGCAATTGCGTCCCCTTTAGAATTAAAGGAAATAGCGGGCATAAGTGAAGGGATGGCACTTAAAATAATTCAAGCTGCTAGGAAAATAGCCAGCATAGGAATATTTACCAGCGCAACAGAGTACAAGAAAAGGCTTGAGGCTACGGACAAAATATCAACCGGAAGTGCAAATCTAGATTCAATACTGAAAGGGGGAATATGGACTGGTGTTATAACGGAGATACTTGGGGAACCCAACAGCGGGAGAACCCCCTTTGCGTATGCCCTCTCAGTAATGGTTCAACTACCCCCGGAGAGAGGAGGACTAAACGGGTCAGTAATCTGGATCGATACCGAAAATTCATTTAACCATTATCCCCTAGAGGAGATAGCGAGAAATAAAGGTCTAAATCCCGAGGAGATTCTTAAGAACATCTACGTTGCTAGGGCGTTTAACTCTGACCATCAAGTGTTTCTCGTGGAGAAAGCGGGAGAACTTATCGAGGAGAAAGCTAAAACAAAAAATCCGGTAAAACTGTTAGTAGTTGATTCAATTCCAGCTCATTTTCGCGTGGAGTACATCGGCAGGGGAGATCTCGCGGGAAGGCAGCAGAAGCTTGGGAAACACCTCGCAGACCTTCGGCGCATAGCAGAACTATATAATGTGGCTGTCATCATAATCAATGATATGCGCAACGGGAATCCGTGGGGAGGACACATACTGGAACACGCTTCGATGTTTAGGCTACAGATACTCAAACGGGGCCGTGGCAACTCGGACAAGAGAATAGTTCGCCTGATTAAGTCCCCCTACTTCGAAAGAAGTGAGGTCACATTTAGGATAACTGAGAGGGGTGTGGAGGATTGATTTTCAAGTTTTCACATCTTTTTTGGGCGGTAATTTCGAGATGAGCAATTAACAGACAAAATTCCCGATGACTAAATTAAAGATAAAAGAAAAGCTCAGGCGTTCTTCTTCGAGCTTATGTACTCGTCTATTGCCTTCGCGGCCCGCTTTCCATCGCCCATGGCCAGAATAACCGTCGCTTCACCCCTTATGGCGTCTCCACCTGCGAAGACACCGGGGATGCTCGTCATGAGGTTCTCGTCAACGATCAGGGTTCCGTCGGGGTTGACTTTCAGGCCGGTGGCCTCTTCCGTGATTATCCTGTTTGGCTCGAGGCCTATGGCGATGATGACGGTGTCTGCCTCAAGCGTAACGTACTCTCCGGTTCCGACTATCTTCCTCTTGCCGCGCTTGTCCCTCTCCTCGAGCGGGCGCATCTTCTCGAACTTGACAGCTTTGACCCTGCCGTTCTCGTCGCCTATGAACTCCACCGGGTTGAGGAAGAACTCGAACTTAACGCCCTCCTCTTCCGCGTGGTGAATCTCTTCTATACGAGCGGTCATATCCTCCCTTCCGCGGCGGTAGGCTATGGTAACCTCACTTCCCATCCTGAGGGCTGAGCGCGCCGCGTCCATGGCTGTATTGCCGGCGCCGATGACTATCGTCTTCTTCCCTATCGCCACGGGCTCGTCGTACTCGGGGAAGAGGTAGGCCTTCATGAGGTTAACCCTGGTAAGGAACTCGTTGGCGGAATAAATCCTTCCGAGAAGGATTCCGGGGATGTTGAGGAGCTTCGGCGTTCCCGCTCCGGTTCCTATGAAGACCGCATCGTACTCCTCGAGGAGCTCTTCGAGAGTTACCGTCTTTCCCACCACGTGGTCGAGCTTTATCTCCACTCCGAGCTCTTTGAGTTTGGCTATCTCTTTGTCGAGTATCTCCTTCGGAAGCCTGAACTCCGGGATGCCGTAGATGAGGACTCCTCCGGGCTTGTGGAGTGCCTCGAAGATAGTCACCTTATGGCCCATCTTGGCGAGCTCTCCCGCAGCTGTGAGACCAGCGGGGCCCGCTCCAACGACGGCAACCTTGCCTCCCTCCCCGGTGCACTGCTCGTTGAACTCGCAGAGGAGCTCCTCCTCTATACCGTGCTTCCTCGCGTAGTCCGCAACAAAGCGCTCGAGCTTACCTATGTTTATTGGGTCTCCAACCTTGCCCATGACACACGGGGCCTCACACTGCTCCTCCTGGGGGCAGACACGCCCGGTGACGGCAGGGAGCGTGTTGTCGTTCCATATAACCCTTAGGGCCTCCTTAACGGCTTTGTGGGGGTCGTCCCTGTGCTCAACGAGCTTCCCTATGAAGCCGGGGATGTTTATGTGGACGGGACACCCCTTGATGCACGGCGCGTACTCGGGCGGGCACTGAAGGCACCTTTCCGCCTCCTTGACTGCGGATGCAAAGTCGTAGCCGAGGTTGACCTCGACGAAGCTCTTCACCCTCTCCTCGACCGGAACCTCCGGGGTGGGGACACGCTCCTTAATGAGCTTCGGCTTTTTCCTGGCCATTCAGATCACCCCCTTCTCCTTGAGCTTGGCGATGTAGCGCTCCTTCGCCAGGTTCTGAAGTTCCGTGAAGCGGGCGTCCCTCTTTATCACGTCGTCCCAGTCCACCTTGTGGGCATCGAACATCGGCCCGTCCCTGCATGCGAACTTTATCTGCCCGTCGAAGAGTATCCTGCACGAGCCGCACATCCCGGTTCCATCAACCATTATCTGCCTGACGGTGACGATAGTGGGGATTCCGTAGGGCCTCGTTAGCTCAGCGAGCTTCTTGAGCGAGCCGAGCTTTCCGCCGGCGAAGACTATATCCACCTTGTCCTTCTCTATCAGCTCCTTCAGAACGTCGAGGTAGTGCCCCTTTATGCCGACGCTCCCGTCGTCGGTGGTGAGGTAGTGCTCATCGGCCACGGGCTTCGCCAGGAACTTCTCGGGGTAGACGTTGTCCCTGTTCTCGAAGCTCTGAATGGCTATCGTGTAGTTGCCGGCCTCCTTCATAGCCTTGAGCGTGGCATAGCTCTCGGCCTGCGCGCAGACGGCATCTGACGCGAAAACAACGTTGCCGTAATTCTTCACTTCAATCGGTTTTCCGAGCGGGCCCGTCACACTGAGGAGCTCATCTCCAACGTGGAATTCGTGCCACAGCTTGAGGGTCGTGACCCCGTGGCGCCTTATGAACATGCCTATCTTTCCGTCCTCCGCGTAGTAAACGGACATTGGGACTCTTTCGCCCTTTTCGTCGGTTATCAAAACAACGAACTGCCCTGGCTTCCATGAGCGGGCCACATGCGGCGCCTCAACTTCCATAAAAAAGTCAATGGCGCTCAGGTTTTCCTTCTTTGTTATCTTATATCCCATGGTGCATCACCCTGTGCATGTGAACAAGTTTGTTCACCATAAGTTCTGAACTTAAGGTTTATATGGCTTTTTTAAACCAAAGGTTTGGAACTCCGCAGGAGCACAAAAATTTAATAACTCCCCCCTCGACCCATTAGTCGGTGAGGTAATGGAACTTGTTGGCATAACCTTCATCACGAACCTCCTCGACAGTAAAATCATGGACGAGGGTGTGATTTATCGAATCTACGAGAAAACCAACGAGTACCTTGACATGAACGACATCCACGACATCCGGCTCGTTCTCCTAAGGAACACGACGATTGATAGGGTTTACCTAATGAAAATCCACTCCCCAAACGGCCCCATGAGGGCGTATCCCCTCAACGTGCTGGTTGATACGCTCTACCACCGCCTCCTCGAGGAGAGGGAAGACCTGCTCTGGAAACGAGAGGAGAACATCCTCGAAAAGAAGAGCCGGAACCTCCCGGAGGTTTATGATTCCGACCGATTCAAGTTCAACAAGATAATCGGGATTGTCAGCTTCCCCCTCGTTGACAGGAACAACTACTTCGGCTACTTTGAGAAGTTTCTGGGCGTTCAGAAAAGGATAGGCGACAAGAGCATAATGGTGCTCTCCATGCTCCCGTTCCTGAGCGTTAACGGTGAGATATTCGCGGAGAGGATAGCCAAGGGCATACTCCATGAGATAGGCCACGCCTTCGGGCTTGACCACTGCGAGGAGGACTGCCCCATGCACCCCCCCGCAAGGATAGAGGACTGGGATGAGAGGAGCCCCTTCTTCTGCCCCAAATGCCTCACGGAGCTGAAGAGAAATGCTGGGTGGATTTAGGATAAGCGTGGTCATTCCCGCCTACAACGAAGCTAAGCGTATAGGGAACGTGCTCGCTAAAATCCCTCCCTTCGTGGACGAGGTTATAGTGGTTGACGATGGCTCCACGGACAACACTAGCGAAGTGGCCAGAGGGTTTGGCGTTGAGGTGATCAGGATAGAGCCCAACCAGGGCAAGGGTAGGGCCATGAGGGCCGGCATCGAGAAGGCCACGGGGGACGTGGTGGTCTTCATGGACGCAGACGGGCAGCACAGGCCGGAGGAGATAGAGAAGCTGGTAATGCCCATAGTGGAGGGGGAGGCCGACTTCGTCATCGGTTCCAGGGAGATAAAGGCGCAGGGGAAGAGGCCCCTCATCAGAAAGCTGAGCAACTTCTTGAGCACCTCCCTCATAAGGCTCAAGCTGGGCGTTGAAGTCCACGACACCCAGAGCGGCTTCCGTGCCGTGAGAAGGGAGTTTTTGCCCGAGATAGAGAGCAAGCGCTACGAGGTGGAAACGGAGATGCTCATAAAGGCCGTAAAAAGAGGGGCGAGGATAAAAGAAGTGCCCGTGGAGCGCATCTACGGTATAGAGACCGGGCACTTCCGCTTTGAGGACATCCTACGCTTCCTCCATACGCTGCTGAAGTATTAGCGCTTCTTCAGGAGCGGGAGCAGCGCCAGGATACCTATGAGCGCCGGCCCGCACACCCCCTCCTTCTCCCCGGTCCCCTCCGTCGTGGTGGGGATGCTCGTTGGAGGGGTGCACGTTGAGAGACCCTTCCTCACGAGCGCCTCCGTCCAGTTGAGCCACGCGTAGACGTGCTCCGGGTATGAGAACTCCGCCCAGTAGAAGTCGCTGTCGAGGGCCTGCGCCAGGCCGTATAGGGCCTTCTTGTAGGTTCCGTCCCTCCCGCAGGTTTCCTCATAGGTTTTCGTGAGGTTGTAAACCTCCTCTGCCCGCTCCCACATCGGCTTCTGAACACTCTCTTTCTCCCTCGTCCACTTATCCCACGAGCAGAGCCACGAGGTTGTGAGTGGGGTGACGTTTTTGTAGGGTTCCCCCTTCACTGCCTCCCCGAGCGTCACCGTCTCTATGAGCCCCTTCTCCTGGGCCTCCTTTAGGTAGCCGAGGAGATACTCGAAGTACCTTGCCGTAAGGCCCGGGTTGGGGGAGAAGATAATCCAGTTCTCGCCGTCGGCCGCTATAGTCACTACCTCCGCGTTCGGGTCCGCCTTCCTAACCTTCAATATCTCCTCCAGAATTTTCCTGGCTTTCTCTCTCGCCTCATCCTCGTTCCTGAAGTCGTTGTTGAAGGCGAAGTCGTCGCTTATGGTGTGGTCCCTGAAAAGAACCTTAATCGAGGAGTTTTCTATGGCGTAAACGTGGTAGGGTGAGTAGGGATATATCGTCTTAAGGTGGCAGCGGTCGTCGAGGACGGTGTACTCTATCCCGTACTTCTCGAGAAGGGGGATGAGCTTTGGGCTGAAGGCCATCTCAGGGAGCCACATGCCCTTCGCGTCCACTCCAAGTACCCCCTCGGTGGTGGCCTTTCCGAGGGAGAGCTCGTAGTCGAGGAGGTCGAACCACCCGTACCTCTCGGCGATGTACCCGCTTATGGGGTGGGCGAAGTAGCTCGTGAGTACCTCAATCTGACCGCGGTCGTAGAGCTCCCTGTAGAGTTTCATGGCCTCCCTCACGCGCTCCGCTTCGGGGGCCCCTGGTTTAAAGCACCGATAGGAGGGGTAGCTCTGGCACCAGCCGACATTCGTCAGGTTCCACTGCCACAGGAGCGATGGCGAGAGGTGGTACGTCATCTTTATCTCCGAGTACTTACCAAGAACCCAGGCATGGAAGTAGTAGGCCCCGCCCTCGTAGTAGGGCTTGAGCTCGTCCTCGTAGGTGTGGACGAGGGCCCAGGGTCCGTGGAGTGTCCCGTTTGGCCACACGCCGGGGCTCTGGTGCTGGTGCCACACGAAGACGACCTTGAGGGGCTCCCCCTTTGTGAACCCCTCCATTACCGTGCTTGCGCTTGATATAACTCTCCCTTCCAGTTCCAGGGTCGCCTTTATCCTGCAGCTATCATGAATCTCTATGGGTATGGAAACCTCGGAGGGGCCGCTGAGGTAGACGGGGCTGCTTATGTTGGCTAGGTAGTCCCTGCAGTCCACGACCGTTCGGAGGAGGGCGCTCTCGTTGACCTGCTCCCGTGGGGTCACGAGAACGCTCACGTTGGCCTTCTCGCCCACCACGGGAATATCAGGCAGCTTAAAGGTTATTTTGAACTTCTCCCTCTCCACGAAGGGCGCGAGCTTCTCGTAGATGGCCGGGTACTTTTCCCTCAGCCCCTCAATGTGACCCACAAATATCTCGAAGCGGTACTCAACGCTCCCGTTGGGTGCTATGCTCAAGGGACCGAATTCGGCCCTCGTCTCGGTGCCCCAGCTCCCTTTCTCAAACCAGAGTGCAACGTTCTCCTCCTCCGGGAATAAAAGGGCGATAAGGTCTTCATCGAAGTCAACCAGTCCGAAGGCCTTAACGTGCGCCCCCTTCCTTACCCAGTTCTCGTTCTCGATGTGAATTTCATCGTCCAGCCAGAGCTGGCTTTCCCCTCCGGGCTCTCCGAGGTAGCCCGCCCATGCCATGGCGTAGCCAAGTCCAAAGGAGTCCCAGTTCACCTCGCTTTTGAACGTCTCATTACCCGTGTTAGTGAGCCTAACCGTGAGGAGGGCGCTTTCTCCGTCGAGGACTTTCAGGCTCTTCTCAACCAGGAGTGGGCCTTTTTCGAGCCTACCTGTTATGGTGTTTCCCTCCTCTGAGATGGTGTAAGTTTCTGTGGCTAGACTCCCTGGCCACGCCTCTCCCAGAAGCCAGTCCCAGAGAGGATAACTCTCGCCCATGGCTCCCCTGCTTCCGCCCCCTATCACGTTCTTCCCTTCAACGGTCCACTCCGTGAGCCTGAAGCCCCTCGCATCAACGTGCACACCCTCGAGGGCGCTCATCGGAGGGATAATGCTCATCAAGAGAATCAGCAGCAAAACCACCCGCCGCATTGTATCACCGTAGGGGGTATGCACCCCATTACAAATAAACTTTCCCCTACCTCCTGCTCCCAAAGAACGAGGCGAGCAGGATGAGGGCACCCCCCGCGAGCGTCATTGCCGTCGGCACCTCGCCGAAGATCAGGAAAGCGTAGAGGACGGCACTTAGAGGGTCAAGGTAGCTGAGGAGGGCAGCCTCCCCGGCCTCAACCTCCTTGAGCCCGGCCATGTAGATTAGAAGGGCCAGGAAGGTGTGGAGCAGCGCTATGAGGGAGCTAACGGCGAGCGCCCTTGGGGTGAGCGAGAGGCCGCGCCACAGCGCTAGGGGAGCCAGTACCATGGTGGCGAACACCAGCTGAAAGAACGTCAGGGCGTCGCTTTCCACGTCCCTAAGGTGCCGTCCGAGGAGGGTTACGAGCGCGTAGAAGAATGCTCCGGCCAGTGCGAAGAGCACCCCGAGGAAGTCCGAGCTCGAGAGCGACGGCTTCTCCTGGAGGACTATCATCAACGCCCCGAGGAACGCCATCCCCACGTAGAAGAGCCTTTCCCAGGTTATCCTCTCGCCGAGGAACAGGCCCGCGAGGAGAACCACGAGGATAGGGGCGAGGTAGTAGATGAGCGTCGCCTTGGCTATGGTGGTGTAGAGGACGGCCGAGAAGAAGAAGGCCCAGTTGAGGGCAAGCGCCAGCCCGAGCAGAAATACCTGCCCGATTTTGGGCCTCACGCTGGAAAACGCCCTCCTAAGCCACTCCCCGTCCCGGAGGGAGAAGAGGAGGAACATCCCGCTACCAATAAGCACCCTCAAGAACGCTAGGCTGAGCCCATCCAGTGTTGAGAAGCGTGCGAATATCCCCACACTTCCCCAGATTAACATGGAGGCTATGATTTTACTCCTGCCGTTCAAGCCACTCACCGTAGGCCTTTTCCACCTCTCTCTTCCTGAACCCCGGTACCGCGTCCCTGAATGGGTTGAAGCGCTCCAGTTCCTCCTCCCTCTGGCCTATGTAAGTCGTTATAAAGCCCACCTTCGAGTGAAGACTCGACGGTACGCGGAGAATTCTCTTAACGTCTATCGTGACCTTCCCGTCGAAGTAGGCCTTTGAGAACGTGGATGAGAGGGAGAACAGCTTCATAAGGCTCTTGTAGCTCACACCCCTCGGGAAAGCCGTGAGGAGGGCCTTCCTCACGAAGTTCTCATAAATCTCCTCCCGGTGCTCCATTATCGCCTTTATCTGGGTCCTGCTGAGACCCGCGTTCCGGAGGTGGTTCTCACTCGCCCTCCTGAGGAAGTAGCCGAAGCGGAGGCGGAAGACCCTGGGGTAGCCAGAGGAGAGCATAATCCTCTTCGAGCGTATGTCGTCAAAACCGGGCTCTCTGGCTGCTGCTATGTAAGCGAGAATCTTCTCGCGCCCCTTCGAGTCGAGCTCGAGTGCCCAGGGGTCGAGAACCCTGATGTGGTAGCCCCTGCCGGAGTAAACGACGTGTACTTCCTCAAAGCCGAAGTCCTCCCTCAGTACGGTGAGCGTATCTCTCGCGAGCTCCTTGGCGTCCTCAAGGCATATCGGGCAGACCCTGCCGCTCTCATGGGAACAGCGTTTGAGGGGCAGGTCCTTGGCGTCAATATCAAACACCAGCTCCGCACCGAGCCACCCTTCCATCCTCTCCGGAAAGTCGTAGAGCGCAACCGATGAGTAGACCGCGTAGGGCGCGGTGGTTTTCACGTAGTCCTCGAGGTCTCTAAGATCGTGAAAGACGTTCTTCCTGTCGCTTGGCCCCTCGCCGGTATGATCAAACCCGAACTCCCTGCCCTCCATCGTGGAGCGGATGAATTCAGGGAGCTTCTTCGCGTTCCACTCCCTCGAGTAGTAGAGCCTCCTCTCGCGCTTGCTGACTTCCCTGAAGAGCTCACTCATTCCCTTCACCCTTCTTCTTTTCTATGTAGAGCCTCCTGAGGTAGTAGGTGAGGGGGTTCTTTATGTACCTGCAGTGTTCGTCCGGCCTGCAGAGCTCGGGCGCGTTGGCCCTTATCTTGGAGCAGTTGGGGGGGAAGTACCACGTGGAGTTCCCGCTGTCATCAAGCGTTGGGGTTAGCGTGAATCCGAAGCCGAGGTGATACCATATGTTCTTTATCTCCCCCGGCTGGTCCTCAAAGAGGGGCGGCCTGCACCTGTTGCCGGCCTCGATTATAACAGGAAGTACCTCCTTCTCGATGATGCCCAAATCCTTCACGCAGTCCTTTACCCTAACGTTCCTGCCCCCGGAGTTGGGGCATATCCTCGCGTAGCTAAGGAAGCTCGTGAGGAGAACGGTTATGGCATAGTTCCTCATCCCGCTCCCCACGCCCTCAAGGGCCTTCTTTATGCACGGCGGGAAGAGGTCAAAGCGAAGCGGCCCCGCTTCCCCTCCAAACTTCTCCAGCCTCTCCTTGAAGTTCTCCCTCGCTATCTCGCCCAGACGGTTGTAGAGCTCGAGGTAATAGGGTGGAAGCTCGTCCCTCAGCTCGTAGATAACGTTGACCGCCCTCTCGATGTTCCTCTCGAAGGCGCTCTCCCACAGCTCCACCAGCTGCTCCTCCCGCAGGTACGCGTATCCCCTCCGGATGTAGAACTCGTGGAGTTCCTTGGAGGTGAGGGCGAGGAGGTCTTTGAGGTGCACCTTGTACTTCAGGCGGAGCCTCTCCTTCTCCTCAGGGGGGGAGGGTTTGGTCGAGGATTTTCTCCATTATGGCGGAGTCCTCCCTCGGTATCTCGTCCTTCCTCTCGTGAACCACTATGGAGAGCTCATCAACGGAAAAGCCGCGCTTAAGGCGCTCGCGGTATATCCCGAGGTTCGCCCTCTTCACGAGCTCCATCTCGATTCCGTAGGGAGAGAAGGCCAGGGCGCCCAGGAGGGCGTAGAAGCTCATAAGGTCCCTCAAATCGTCGAGCGCTATTATTTCCTCCGGAATCTTCCCATTCTTCAGCCACCTAACCCTCTCAAGCGCTACCTCCATGTCGAGATACGAGGGGATCCTGAGGAGGAACTCGTTGATGCTCTCGAACTCCCCGAGGGTTTCCTTTGCCCTCGGCCCGAAGGGGTCTATCATGGCCTCACCTTACCCCTACTTTTCGGCGGAGGTTAAAACTATATCGCCCTAATCCCGAGGCTCGGGAGGAGTGTTATGGCCATGCTCAGGAGGCCCCCGATGAGGAGGGCCGCCGCCGTCTTCTTCCTCTCCATCCCGAAGATGTAGGCTGCTAGAGAGCCTGTCCAGACGCCAGTTCCCGGCAGGGGGACGGCAACGAAGATTACGAGACCTATGAACCCCCACCTCTCCACGTAAGGATGCGCCTTGATTCTAACGCGCTCAACGTAGCGGAGGTAGAAGCGCGCGAAGCCGTCGAGGAAGGTCCCCTCGAGCCTCAGCATGACCCAGTCTATCAGGGGGAGGAGCATGGGGAGGAAGAAGGAGAGAAGCGCTACGCCGGTTCCCGCAAGGATTAGCATCTCGCCTACGGGGTACCCCCTCCCTATGCCGTAGACTATCGCGTACCTTCCCTCGAACGTCGGAACGAGTGATAGGAGGAATACGTAGAATGCCCCGTCCACTCCATCCACCGCACCTACTGGGGGGCAGAACTTTAAAGCTTAATCGGTTTGGGGCCATTCGGATATGCTAATTCTTCCGTTTATGGTCTTCACCTCGAGGGTGTTGTCCCCCTTCCCGAGGAGCAGCGCCGCCTTCCTGGGCCCGAGGGGTGCGCCCCTGTCCTCCACCTTAAGCCCCTCAATCTCAGAGACCACTGCGCCGTTCTTTGTCTCCGCCTCGACCCTCACGTTAGTCCCCCTGTCGAGATGGATTGTTATGTCGCCGTTTACGGTGCCTACGTGCACGTGCCCCTCCACATCCTTCGCATAGACCTCTATCGTCCCGTTAACGGTCTTAACGTCCCCGAGAAGCTTTCCTGTCCTAACCCTTACCTTCCCGTTAACAGCTTTCACGCTCTCCACGCGCCCTGCTTCAACCTTGATAGGGCCGTTGACGGTGCCCACCTTAACGCAGTGCTCAACGCCCTTTACCTCTATGGCACCACTCACGTTGGCGGCTTTTCTGACGGTAACTCTCCGGGGGATGAGGAGCTCAAAGTTCACCTTTGAGCCGGCTATGCCTATGTTTATGCCTTTGCTGGCCTTTGAGAATATTTTCAGGCTCTTCCCTTCCTTTCTCACCTTTACACGGGGCTCGCTCCCGAGGAGGCCCCAGCTCTTCTCAACCCTGAGCTTTATCGCCTCCCCGTCGTAGCCCGATACGCTTATCCTCCCGTTAACGTTCTCGATCTCAAGCTCCGAAACATCCACACGGTATTCCCTCTCGTAGACCTCTATCATACTCCCCACCACTTAATGATGTGTGTGGTCAATGGACTTTTAAAGCTCGCTCAATTTTGAGCAGATGGTTAGCTTTTTAAGGCTCTGGACAAAAAATCCAGTGCCATGAGGAGGCTCGCGCTACTCGCCCTGATATCAGTGGCCTCGATATTCTTCGGCGTTGCTTTCGGTTCGGTTAGCGTTCCCATTAGCGACGCCTTCTACTACGTCGTGAGGGGGGCCACGGCCGAGATAAGCTCATTCCTAAGCCGTCTCTTCGGCATTGCCGCCGTTACGCCTCCCGGGGGGCCGAACTACGCAATAATATGGAACATCCGCCTTCCGAGGGTTCTGCTTGCCTACCTCGTCGGGGTGAGCCTCGCCTCCGCGGGAACCGCCTCCCAGGCCCTCTTCAAGAACCCCCTGGGCGATCCCTACATCCTCGGCATAAGCGGTGGCGCCTCCGTGGGTGCAGCCTTTATGGCCCTCTACGCCCCGCGCTACATCGGACTGGGAGCTTTGGTGGGTGCTCTTGCGGCAGTTTACGTGGTATACAGCGTTTCCCGCGTGGATGGCCACGTTCCCGTTGATACGCTCCTTCTCGCGGGGGTTGCATTTGGCTTCTTCGCCAGCGCGCTCACATCCTACCTCCTCTACGTTAGGGCGGAGAGCATACACTACGCCGTCTTCTGGCTCATGGGGACGTTCAGCACCGCCACGTGGGGAGACGTTGGTCTCGTTGCCCTCTCAACCTCCATCGGGGTTCTCGCGCTCTCCCTCACATGGCGCGAGCTCAACCTCCTCCTCTTCGGCGAGGAGAGCATCGCCATGGGCCTCGACGTTGGAACCTACCGCAAGGTCGTGATATTTCTCATCTCACTGCTCACGGCTTTCGCCGTTTCCACGAGCGGCATAATCGGCTTCATCGGCCTTGTGAGCCCCCACGCAATGCGCACAATCTTCGGCCCCAACCACCGACGGCTCCTTCCAGCGAGCGCCCTCTTCGGGGGGGCCCTGACGGTTTTCGCCGACCTGATCGCGAGGGTCGTATCGGCCCCCGCCGAACTCCCCGTGGGGATAGTCACCGCTATGATAGGGGCGCCGTTCTTCATGTATCTCCTTGTGAAGCGCAAGAGGGGGGAGCTCTATGCTTGAGGTCGAGCTTTCCTTTTCGTACCCCACCCGCGAAGTTCTACGTAATGTGCGCTTTAATGCGGAGAGGGGGCAGTTTCTAGCGGTAATAGGCCCCAACGGTGCCGGAAAGTCAACGCTCCTCAAGTGCATGGTCGGCATACTGCGGGGGGAGGGGAGGGTGCTCTACGAAGGTAAAGACCTGCTCTCAATGGGGCCGAGGGAGAGGGCAAGGTACATAGCCTACGTCCCCCAGAGCTCTTTCCCCGAGTTCGCTTTCACTATAGAGGAGTTCGTTGAGCTCGGAACCTACGCCACTGGCGGGAGCGTTGAGGAGGCCCTTAAGAGGGTAGGCATGTGGGAGAGGAGGAGGGAGTTCATAACCAACCTCTCAGGGGGCGAGTACCAGCTCGTCCTGATAGCGAGGGCCCTGGCGCAGGGGAGCGACGTGGTTCTCCTCGACGAGCCGACGAGTCACCTCGACATAAACCACGCCCTGGAGGTCATGGAACTCCTCAACGGCCTTAAGGAGGAGAAGACCGTCGTGGCGGTTATGCACGACCTCAACCTCGCCCTGACCTACGCGGACAGGCTCATACTCCTATCCGGGGGCAGAGTGGTCTGGGATGGAAAAAGCGAAGAGCTGGAAGAGAGCGTTCTAGAGAGCGTTTACGGCGTGAACGTTAAGATAGTGGACGTTGAGGGCAAAAAAATAGTTCTGGCGGCCCCCTGACCCAAAGCTTTATAAAGCCCCGCACAGATGTAGGTATGGTGCTCTTCTGAGAGTGCTGAAAGGAAATAAAAGGAGTTTGATTGAAAATGTACGGTAGTGGATTCGATAGAGGTTTTGAGGCGCCGGTTAAGGTCGGGGAGAGGTACACTGTTAAAATAGAGAGCATTGGCCAGGGTGGCGATGGAATCGCCAGGATACAGGGTTTTGTTGTCTTCGTGCCGAACACCAAGGTCGGCCAGGAAGTTGATATCGTAATCAACTCGGTCAAGAGAAGGTTCGCCTTCGCCGAAGTTATCTGATGCCTTAGGGCGTCTTCAATTTTCTACTTTTGTGCTTATTTATGAATATGTGTTTCAGCGCCCCAGGTGCTGCTGAAGTTTTTCGAGGATTTCCAGGGTTAGGTTCTCCCTGTTCTCGATGGTTAATGTGTAGAGCTCCCCGTAATTCCTAAACTGGTGTGCAAAGCGTCTGTGGACGGTCGCTAAGAGAGGTACATCGCTCCGGAGAAGCTCATCAAGGGCCTCCGCGAACGCTCGACTCTTCATCTCCATAGCCCCTATCTCGTCAACTATCGCCAGCTCGGAGTTCAAAGCGCGCCTGAGGGCGGAAACGCCAACGCGCTCGAGGTCTTCCAAGTTTACGGCGTAGCGCCCCACCATGACATCGCCCTTCCCAACGCGGGCCAGCCAGCCCTCCTCACCCGTGTCGAGGGCCCTTATCCTGAAGCCCACCCTTCTCCCGCGCTCCCTGACTTCCTCCGTCACGAAGCCAGCGATTCTGGCGTCCCCTTTAAACCTCTCCCACGCCCTGAGGGCCAGTGTGGTCTTCCCAACGCCCGGCTTTCCCGTGACAAAAATCCTCATTCCTTCACCTCCCAGAAGCGGCGCGTCCTTATGAAAGTCCTCTCCGCCTCGAGGAGGGCCACGAGGAGCGCCTCACCCCGGTACTGCCCGAGGAGCCTGGCGGCGGTATCGGGGCCGACCCCGTAGGCGCTCAAAGCCAGTATCGCCTCCCACCCGTAGCTCTGGATTAGGTCGCTCGCCTTTATCAGCTTCCTGTAGGCCTTCTCTTCCTCCTTCTCGAGTTTTTCCTTTTTCTTCATCTTTTTCACGGCCTTCACGAAGAGTTCGGCATCTATGGGGTGCGCCACGGCGAGCATGAGGGAACCGCACTTCGGGCACCTCCAGTCGTCGAGGCGCGACCTGAGCCTCCCCACCCTCGTTCTCGCGTTCCAGCCGCAGTTGGTGCAGAGGAGAACCACCTCGCTCTCCTCGAGGCGCTTCCTGAACAGCTCGAGCACCTCGTCCCTCTCAAGCTCCCCCGTGACTAGGAACTCGCCCCCAACTGAGAGGTTCAGCTTAGCTAATGGAGAGGGCTCCCTAGCGAGCTTCGTCTTCACCCGGAGCATCCCCTCCCCGAGGAGTTTGAGCACTCTCTCCGCGCCCCCTATGTCGAGCTTGTCGTGGAAGAGCTCGTTCAGCGTCTCCTTCTCCACCACGGTGCCCTCGAAGAGCCTGTCAACCCGCCTTATCTTCGCGTCCCTCCGCAGGGCCCCGAAGCGCTTCGCCACGTTGAGCATCCTCCAGCGGTAGACGTTGCTCTCCCGAACCGCTCTACCGACTATAAACTCAAGGGCCTCGGGGCTCGTTCTCAGGAGCGAGGCCACCTCCGCTGGATTCAGCTGGAAGGGCGTTTTGAATACTATGGCGTGTCCCTGTCCCTTGAGCGTGAACACCTTCCCGTACTTCGAGCTCAGGAACGCCCATAGAAACCTCCCGATGGTCTCGTTTACCCTGTTCCCGAAATCCGCGTGGATAACCAGGCCCTTTGGAAGGCTTTCCACACCTATGTCCCTGTCCGTGGAGAGGGGCTCCTGCCCCCTTAAAACCTTCAGAACCCTCTCGAGCTCCTCCTCCCTGAAGTTCACCCCCTTCAGGAAGCGCGTCGCGAGCGTTTCGTTGTAAATCAGCTCCCTCTTGAGCTTACCGGTCTCGAGCGCCACCTCGAAGGGGACGGGAATCATCTCCCCCTCCCAGCTGGGGACCGCGCTCTCCAGGCTCCTGCTCTCCTTCGCCTTTATGAGCCTCGCCTCCTCGTCTATGGAAAGGAGAATCCAGCTCCTTCCGTGCATTATGAACTCCATGCCGTCCTCCAGGTCCATCACGAAGCTCTCGTCAAGTCTTCCAACTACGTGGCCGCTCGAGGCATCGAGGACGCGGTAGGATATCTCATCGGGAATCGTGGAGAGGTTCTCGTAGTAGTACTTGAAGGCGCCCCTCCGGAGGTAGAGGCTCCCCGTCACCTCGTCAATCCCCACCAGCCGGGCGCTCTCGAGGAGCTTCACCACGGCGCTGAAGTCCTCCTCCGAGAGGTTCCTGTAGGGGTACGAACCCTTCGCGAGGGAATAGACCTCCTCGGGCAGAAGTTTTTTCTCCTCCATGAGGGAGCCCACCGTGAAGTGCGCAAGCACGTCGAGGGCGTTCTCGTAGGGTCTCACGGGCTCGTAGAGGCCCTTAACCGCCCTCCGCGCTATCACGAGGCTCTCGAGGTAGTCCTCAGGGTTGGTCGCTATTACGTAGCCCTCGCTCACCTCCCCGAGCCTGTGGCGCGAGCGCCCCATCCTCTGGACAAGCCTGTTCACCTGGCGGGGGCTCATGTACTGCACGACAACGTCCACATCCCCTATGTCAATGCCGAGCTCCATGGAGGATGTGCACACGAGCGCCCTTACCTTCCCTTCTTTGAGCGCTTTTTCGGCCCTTATGCGCGCCTCCTTTGCGAGGGAGCCGTGGTGGACTTCAACCGGCTTCCCCCAGGCCTTCAGTCGGTGGGCGAGTATCTCCGCGAACTGGCGTGTGTTCGTGAATATTAACCCCTTTCCGTGCTCCTCCACCACCTCCCACACGGTTCTGAGCCTCGCCGCGACCTCGGGGCTAACCTTTAATGCCCTCGCGAGCTCAAAATCCCCCTCTTCCGGTTCCGGATAGAGCACGTGGACGTGGTAGGCCTTCCTCATTTCCGGCTTGACTATGGTGTCAGCCTTAAGCCAGTCCTTTATCTCCCCCTCGTTGCCGACGGTTGCGCTAAGGCCTATCCTCTGGAAGTTGGCCCTCTTTGCGAGCCTCTCTAGGGCGAGACTGAGCTGCGCGCCCCTCTTACTATCCACGAGCTCGACTATCTCATCTACAATCACGAACCGTACGTTGGCGAGGTGCTTCCTCATGGACTTCATGACGAGTAGTATGCCAAGCGTCTCGGGGGTTATGATGAGCACATGGGGAGGGTTCTTCACCTGCTTTGCCTTCGCGTAGGCGGAGGTGTCCCCGTGCCTCACCTCAACGCCGATCCCCGTCCTCTCCCCCCACCAGCGGAGCCTCTCGAGGAGGTCCCTGTTGAGGGCCTTTATGGGGGCTATGTAGAGGGCCGCTATGGGCGGGAGGTTCTCCTCAAGGATGGCGTTCAAAACAGGGAGAAAAGCCGCTTCCGTCTTCCCGCTCCCCGTGGGAGAAACCACGAGAACGCTCTTTCCGGAGCTAACCGCATCAAAAGCCTTCAGCTGGAGCTCGTTGAGCTCAAAGCGCTCCCTCAGAACTGCCTCAAGTCTCGGGTGCATGGAGTAAAATAGGGAGTTACATTTAAAAATCAGTCGGGGGCCTTTGAGGATGTCGGCCCCCTGGGGGTCCCGATGTCATCGCAACCCAGATACTCATCGGGCATGGGTATGTGGGCTTTTTGGGATAAAACGTTTGTGCTCTGCAAGGTGTCAATCCAATATGGCAGAATTAAACCACCGTTTGAACCTTTCTCATAATATCGGCGAAAAACTTATAATGTGTGGGCAGTTTTTACTGTTTATGATTGTACTAAAAAAGAGGCGCCAGAGTAATCCAGCCACTTTAGCAGGAATGAACCGGTCATTTAAAGTCAAACTTTTGAGGTGGTAGAATGAGAGGGGTTAAACTCTACACACTACTCCTTACAGTTTTTGTTTTTGGGGCAACTTTCATGTATGCCCTCCCCTACATCGAACCCGGAATAAAGCTTGAGCTGACGGACGAGGAGGGGAAAGCGTTAAAGGGGTTCTCGGAGGACTACGAGGTTCAGATTCAGGTGGACATGGCAACCCCAGAAGGAATAAAGAGCGTGGGGAGTTACTCATACGGCTCCATGACTTTCTGGCGCTTTGATTTTACAAGACCCGTGATAACTCTCAACATTCCCCAGAACCTTCCTTCTCCTTCCACCGGGACGGAATACGGGGTTAGAGTCTCGGTCTGGATCATAGACGCTAGGAACCGGGTACTCTACGAGGGTGTTGGGGGTACCACTTTAACACATGAGGAAATAGGAAACAACAGGGCACTCAAGGAGGTTCGGATAAGCTGGGTGAGGAAAACAACCCTACATGAAATCTTTAACGTAGAAACATCGCGGATTAACCGCCCGGTTCCCCCCAAACCTCAGTGGCGGGTTGAGTTTGAGTGGAGACGGGTGCCCGACTCGTGGGAGGCCCAAGATTATGTAAAAGTTCCCGTTCTCATAGTGGACAACCGGAAGGGCTCTGGGCCGGTTTCAGCCAGTTTTGACCTCAGTGGTTCTTATAAAACGGAGTTCTCGGCAACGTTGGCCTATGGTTTTAAACTTACGAAGGCATTCAAAGGGCGTGAAGATCCCGTTGAAGTACTCTCCACTTCTGTGGACATATACGGGAAGAAATGGGTACCCGTTAGCGGAAGCTACTATTTCGGCAAGATCATCAGGATCTCGGGAGGCGGTACTGGGTATATTTACATACATGCCAAACCCTACTATCTCCACGAGAAGGAGTACGTATGCACCGCATACGGGTGCACAGAAACTGGATACGAACGTATTGACGTCGGTGTTTTTGACGTTAGGATAGCAGAAAGAGTGGATAACAAAGCGTTCCTGGATGGAGGGGGAGTTGAGGGGATACCGAATCTCCCTGGGTTCCACAATTTCATAAGCGCATCATCCAACAAAGCTTTTCAGGAGCTGAAAGCTAACGGTGATTCGAGAACCCTAAAATACCTGTTTGATGACCTCGGTGGAGAGTGTGGCATAAAATTCGGCGTTGGAATACCTGTAGGGGCGATTGCGGTTGCCTTTGGGGCCCCTGCTCCGGTGGCTGGGCTTGTTGCGTCGGTGCAGTACGAAAAGAGCGGCAGCGTTTCCATTGATGGTGTGATACAAAACGATGGGGGTTATCCTGTTGTCCTCGAAGGTGCTGGCTCCCCCACAAAGTACACGTTCAAAGAAAGCCTCTTCAAATCCTGTGACGTCTCCGTTCCTATGGGGTTCTATATGGAGGTTGAATCCGCCTGGAGAGATAATCCCATGGAACCCTCTCCTCCTTCGCCTGATCCCTCTCCCGAGCCGTCTCCCACCCCTTCGCCGGAGCCAACTCCCGGACCGCTTCCTCCCTGCAATCCACGCTCGGGGATATGCCCCCTCTCTTAACCTCACTTCCCAAATCCTTTATAACGTCCCCACCCAACTTCAGTTAGGTGTTGTTCATGGGTAGGACGATAAGCAAAATCATCAGTTATAACGACGAGGAGGCGTTTCTCGCCGGTATGGAGGAGGTTATGGAGCGCTTCACTTATCTGGCTTCCCGCTACGGGAGCGGGAACGTTGTGGAGGGTTTTCTTCTGTGGGACTACGTAGGCGTGAGGGACGATGAGGGCGTGAAGGTCTTCAGGCTTGGCGAGTTCCCCTACGTCGAGGGTGTCCTCCGGGTGGACATCGAAAAGCTCAGAATAATGGAGCGCTACTTTGACGAGATGGAGAGCAAGTGGGACGAGATAACCCCGGAGGAGATAAAATACTTCGTTGGGCTCCTTAACGAAGAACTCGGGGAGGAGATGGTATACTATGAGGCCTATGACCTCGGACTTGACAGGGACGAAGCCTACATCATACTCAACGTGAGCGCGCTGCACTACCTCGACCACGTGGTGGACGCCGAGGACAGGGACGTTTTTGAGGAGGCCGTGGCGCTCCTCATGGAGTACATTTGAGCGGGAAAAGGTTTAATTACTTTCCGTCATAAATCCGGTGGGTGAAACCATGGACTACGCAACGGCTGCACTGATGGGTCTGCTCCAGGGCGTAACGGAGTGGTTGCCAATAAGCAGTTCGGGGCAGACTATGCTCGCCATGATGAACTTTCTTGATATTCCTCCCGGGGAGGCCTATTCCCTCGCGATGACACTTCATCTCGGCACCCTTATGGCCCTCCTCTGGAAGTTCCGCTTCGACCTCGGTGAGATATTCCTCCGCCTTATCCGCTTTAGGGTGGGTGAGGAGGAGAGGTTTCTCGTTTACTCTACGCTCTTTACCGCCCTCGTCGGCTATCCGGCCTATAAGGCCCTCACCACAAGGCTCGAAGGCATGAACCTCGAGCTTGCGAACGCTCTCATCGGGGTTCTTCTTATCTTCACGGGCTTCTTCCTCCACAGGACGAAGGAGCACCCGGTGGTGAAAAAGGAGCGGGAAGCGGGCATCAGGAGCGATAGTGAGGTGGGCATAGCCGAGGCAATAGCGGCGGGGATAGCCCAGGGAATAGCGGTTCTACCGGGAGTTTCACGCTCTGGAATGACCGTTGGAACACTTCTCCTCTTCGGCACGGAGCAGAGAAAGGCGTTGAGGCTGAGCTTTTTGATGGCGGTTCCAGCGATACTGGGCGCGCTGTTCCTCGAGATGCCGAAGGAGCCCCTCCCCCTCGACCTCTCGCTCGTGGCCGTTCTGACGTCCTTCGTGGTGAGCCTCGCATCACTTGAGGTCATGCTCAAGCTGGCCGAGAAGCTCGACTTCTCGAAGTTCTGCTTCCTGTTCGGTGGAATCGCCTTGATAGCGGGTTTAATGGGGGTGTTGATGTGAAGGCCGTTGTCCTTGCCGCAGGAAAGGGTGAAAGGTTGAGGCCCCTTACCGATGACAGGCCCAAGGTGACCCTAAAAGTAGCCAACAGGCCAATAATCGAGTACGTTCTCGAGAACCTCTACCCCTTCGTTGATGAGTTCATCCTCGTGGTGCGTTACAAAAAGGAAGTGCTTATGAAGATCCTCGGCGACGAGTTCCATGGGAAGCCGGTAACCTACGTGGAGCAGAAGGAGGGTGAGGGAACGGCGAGGGCGATAGGCTCCGCCCGGGAGTTCGTTGATGAAGAGTTCATAGCCGTCAACGGGGACATATACTTTGAGCGCGACGCCGTGAAGGAACTCCTCAGGGCATTCAAAGGCGCCGACGCCGCCCTCGTGGTTAAGGAATTCGACGACCTGAGCCACTTTGGCATGGTCGAGGTGGAGGAGGGCTTCGTCAGGACCATAAAGGAGAAACCCGGTCCCGTCAGGGGCTACGCCAACCTCGGGGTATACCTCTTCAAACCCGAAATCTTTGAGTTCATCGAGAGAACCCCCCTGAGCGAGCGCGGGGAGTACGAGATAACCGACACGCTTTCCCTCTACATCTCCGCGGGGCATAAGGTCGGTGCGGCTGTCTATCCCGGTTACTGGAACGATATCGGCAGGCCCTGGAACCTCCTCGAGCTCAACGAGTACCTCCTTAAAACGAAGCTCGAGCACAGGATAGAGGGACTCGTGGAGGAGGGGGCGACGGTAATCCCGCCGGTGGGGATAGGTAAGGGTACCGTGGTGAGGAGCGGGGCCTACATAGTCGGGCCGGTAAAAATAGGTGAAGACTCAAAAATCGGTCCGAACTGCTTCATAAGGCCATACACGAGCATAGGGAACCACTGTCACATCGGAAACGCCGTCGAGGTGAAGAACTCCATAATAATGGACCGCTCCAACGCCCCCCACCTCAACTACGTGGGGGACTCGATAATAGGCGAGAACAGCAACCTCGGGGCCGGAACGATAACGGCCAACCTGAGGCACGACAACGGGCACGTTAGGGTGGAGATAAAGGGTCGTCTCGAGGATTCGGGAAGGAGAAAGCTCGGTGCGATAATAGGGCACAACGTGAAGGTTGGAATAAACGTCACCATCTACCCGGGCAGGAAGATAGGGAGCAACTCCTTCGTTGGGCCGGGGGTGGTGGTTGATAGGAACGTCCCGCCCAACAGCCTCGTCGTCGTCAGGCAGGAGAAAGAGGTGGTGGAGAGATGACGTGGGAGGGCATACTCCCCTACCTCAACTTTTTCTCACGGTGGGCCCTCTTCCTGGCCGTGGCCTACAAGGCCTACAGGGAGAGGGAGAAGAGCTGGGCGCTTCTGGCGTTCGCGTTCTTCATAAACGCCCTCGACATTGAGAAGTATCTCCTCACCCCCCTCGGCCTGACGGTCAACAGGGAGGCCTACGACGTGGCGTCCAAGGTTTCAAACTTCTTCGTGGCGGTTCTGGCTGTGTGGGGGGCCCTGCACCTGAAGTACAGTACATCCAAGTTGAGGCACACCCTGTACCTCGGCACCTTCGCGGTTGCCTCCTACGTGTGGCTTTTCCTCCTCGCGACGGACTTCTTCGGGGACAGCTTCGCGCTGAAGGCGTCCTTCCCATCACTGGCCTTTGGGGGGGCGCTCATCTACGTGGGTTACATCCTCAGGGGCTACGTGATAGAGAGGCGCAGCCTCCAGGAGCTCCTCCCCTGGGGATTAATCCTCCTCGGGGCGCTCAACCTGACTTACCCCGTTGGGAGGCCTATTGAGTGGTACTCCGAGTTCGCCTTCTCTCTCGCCGCGGTGGCGCGCTTGATGGCCGCCTTGGGGGCCCTGCAGTTTGTCCTTCTCCCTTCACCGCCCCTCCAGCAGAGCATTTCCTCCGTGGACATGGGAACGTTCCTCTTCACGAACGAGGAGGCCTTCAAGAGAAAATTCCCGGATGAGTTTAGAAAGGGCCATACGGTGGTTCTGACGAGGAAGGGGCCCGACTGGATAAATTCTAACGTCGGCCGCTACGGTGTGGCATTCTGGCTCACGAGGGTAAAGGAGGGAAGGATAGGGGACAACATAATCGCCATCTCCCCCACGAAGATAGACATCCTCGTTGACCTCGTTGAGAAGGAGCTCGAAAGGGGCTTCAGAGTGGTTTACCTCGATGCCTTCGAATATCTCATGGTGGAGGACGGTTTTGACGTGGCCGTGAAATTCCTGCTCTCCCTTAAGGACCGCGTCCTGGCGCACGAGGGTCGGTTCGTGGTTGTCATGAGCATGGATGCCCTCGACGAGAAGCAGAGGGCAATAATAAAAAGGGAGTTCGAGGTCGTGGAGGAGGCCTAAAAGAGGGCCCCGTACTTGTAGAATATCTGGCACGTGCCCTCGTAGGACACCATACACGGCCCCACTGGGTGCCTAGGCGTGCACTCCTTCCCGAAGAGCGGGCACTCCGTAGGCAACGCCAGCCCCCTCAGCACGGCGCCGCAGCGGCAGCCCTTCTCGAGGTCGGGCAGCTTCGGGGGTTTGACATTGTAGAGGCTCCTTATCTCGAAGTCCCTGAACTCCTTCCGAAGCTCCAGACCGCTCTCCGGGATTGTGCCGAGGGCGCGCCACTTCGAATCCCTCACCTCGAAGAGCCACTCTATGGTCTCCCTCGCCTCAACGTTTCCCTCGTACTTGACCACCCTCGTGTACTCGTTCTCCACTTTGGCTTCGCCCTTCCTTATCTGTCTGAGGAGCATGAGGATGCCCATGAGGAAGTCCACGGGTTCAAAGCCCGCTATCACCTGGGGAACCCCGTACTCCTCGGTTATGGGCTCCCAACCCCTGACGCCCACTATGGTGGAAACGTGGCCCGGATCTATGAGGCCGTGGAAGACAGTTCCCTGCTTTATCAGGGCTTTAACGGCCGGGGGAGTAAGGCGGTGCACGGAGTAAATCTTGAAGTTCTCCACCTCTTTCTCGACGGCCTCTTTGAGTATTCCGGCTGCGGGGGCTGTGGTGGTCTCGAAGCCCGGCGAGAAGTGGACGACGAGCTTCCCCTCGTTGAGGGCCATCTTGTAGGCGTCGTAAATGGAGTAAACGATTCTAACGTCGAAGCCTTCCCCTTTGAGGTCTGCGAAGCTCCCTATCGCCGTTGGGATTTTGTACATGTCCCCGAATGTCGTCAGGGTTATCTCCTCCCCCTCCTCCCTCGCGAGCCTCATTATCCCCATCATGGCAGCTATATCCTCGGCGGGGGTTATGCAGACTGGACACCCTGGTCCGCTGAAGATTTTAACGTTCTCGGGGAGGAGGGAGCGTATTCCCGAGCGCGTCACGGTGTCCTCGTGGGTTCCGCACACGTGCATAAGCCTTACTTCACGCCCAATTCGCTCCGCTTCCTTTTTTATCGCCGAGAGTATTCTCTCCGCAAGGGCTCTGTCTTCAAACACCTTGAGGTCTAGCATGCTCACTCCTCCAGGGCTTTCATCACTTCTTCCCACGCCTTGAGGCTCTCCAGAGCGGCCTTCTCATCGAGCTTCTCTATGGCGAAGCCCGTATGGACTATAACGTAGTCTCCAACCCTAAGGTCTTTTATGAAGTCCGTTCTGGCTTCCCTCTTCACGCCCCCGAAGTCAACTATCGCGACGTTACCATTAATCTCGAGAACCTTAGCTGGAACGGCAAGGCACATTTTTCTTCACCTGTTAGGGAGTTGGGGAGAAGGGTTTTTTAGGAATTTTTCAAACCAAAGGTTTGAAACAGAAAAGATGGGCTCAGAGGCCCAGGTGCTCTATAAACCTCTTCGTGTACTTAACGCTCTTCTGGAGCTCCACCTTCTGGAGTATCTGCCTTTCAATGGCCCTTATGGCGTCGTGGACTGCCTGGATGGCTCCCCACGTTTCGCCGGTGGCCACGTAGCTTCCCCTGTCGGTAACGACCCTCATCCTCGCCTGGTAGAGGTGCACTCCCCTGAACTTCTCGGGGAAGCGCCTTATGGTGAGGTAGATTATACCCTCGTTTCCGAGGGCGTCCTCGTAGCCGTCCACGAACTTCCTGACGTCCGCGATTATGCGCTCCCTCGTGAAGTCGCTGAGGACGTGGGCATCCCCTCCGAGCTGGAGGTAGAAGTGAACCTCCTTCTCCGTCATCTTTGAGATGGGCAGGAGAAGGTCCTTCGTCGTGAGTATTCCCACCACCCTGTTTTCTCCATCAACCACGACGAGGCCGTCTATATCGTTCTCCACGAGGCTACCAACGGCCTCCTTTATGCTTGCCTCGGGGCCTATCGTTATGACGCCCCTTATCATAACCTCCCTCAGCTGGGTTGAGAAGGGAGGTATCTTCTCCCCCGCGACCTCTCCGAACTGGGCCTTGAAGCGGGGCTTCATGAAGCGTATTATGAGGTCGTGGAGGGTAACCAGACCGAGGAGCTTACCCTCTTCGTCAACCACGGGTATCCTCGATATGGCGTTGTCCCTCATCGTGGCGAGGGCCTTGGCCACGGTGTCGTCGGGCCCGAGGGTTATGACCTCCTTCGTCATGAGTTCCTCAACCTTCTTCTTTCCAAACTCCTCCTTTGCGAGACGCCTCAGAATCTCAACATCGCTTATTACACCAATTATCTCCTTTTTGCTCTCTCCAACAGGGAGGGAGCGTGAGTCTATCTCGAGCATCAGCTTTGCAGCCCTGCTAAGGTCGTCCTTGGGGTTCAAAATTCCGGCTGGCTTGTAGACGTCCCTAACCTTAGCCTTGGTTGGGTCCCACTTGAGGTGGGAGCGAATTATCAAGTCCTGCGTCAGAATTCCCTTGTACGTCTTGCCCTCAAAAACAACTATCAAATCCGGGTCTTCCTTTTCAAAGATGCCGATGGCTTCAGAAAGGGGCGCTTCGATGTCAATCCTTGAGAACCTGTCGGTCATTACTTCTTCCACGAGAATACCGACCATGTTGTCACCTCCTTCAATTAAATATATCTCTTTCATTGCATTTAAACCTTGCTGATGGGTTTATGAATGCAAAAAAGCTGCATTGGATACCCATCCCCGAATTTCAGCGGTGATACTCCATAAAAAATAAAGAAAGAATTTTCAGCCGAGAAGTTCAACGGCCTCCCGCATCTCCATGTACGCCTTCCGTATATCGAAGAGCCGCGGGAAGGTTCCCCCCATTGACCATATGTTCTGCCTCAGGTACTCGAGGTCGTCCACACCCCAGCCCTGCATCATCAGGTTTACCGCGTCGTTGTACTTTTCCATCGCGAGCGCTAGCGTCTCGTTGTCGGCGGTGCTGTTGGGGTAGAGGGCGTCGAACTCGTCCTTCATGTCGAAGAACCACACCGTCCAGGCTATGGCGATGGAGTAGAAGCGCATTATCGAAACCTCTTCCGCGACCGCGCCCACGGTTATTGTCACGGGCTCAAGGCCATCCACGGTAACCGCGTACTCTCCCGCGTCCTCGAACGTGTAAGTGAAGCTCAGCGTTTTCGGATAACCGGGAACTATCGGCCCGCTCTTGGCCGCCTTGACGTCGCCATTGACCTTGAGCTCCGCGGTGTAGCTTCCGAGGGAGTGCCCCTCGTTTGAAACCACCGCGCTAACGGTCACGCTCTCGCCGGGTTTTATGGAGGTTGCGTTCACGTTGAGGTTTGAATAGACGATCTTCGCTTCCCGAGGAACCGGCTCGAGCAGCCACGGATCAAAGTAGACGTTGTCGCTAACGGTGTCCCCGCTTCCCGTCGGGGTCTGGAGGGTGTATGCAAAGCCCTCTATGGCGCTCGGCCCGTCTGGGGCGCCCCACCAGTTAAGTGTGGCGTTCACCCACGCATCGCTCCACGGATTGTAGATACCTATGTAGTTGCCCTCTATGTTGTTGTGATGAACCTCGAAGCCCGGTGTCGCCGCGAGTGCGTAAATTCCCCTGAGCCCGTTCTCTCTGATGCCGTTGTACGTTGCCTCCAGGTTGGAACAGTTGCCTACGGTCTCAATGCCATCCATACCGTTTGAGTTGATGTCGTTACCCATGATCTCAACGCTCATGGCGTCCCAGAGCCTCACGCCCACCTGGCTGTTGTTGGTTATGGTGTTGTATCCGATTAGGGCGTTCTTGTGGAGCTCGCCGGGGCTTCCGCCGAACTCGTAGGAGGTCATCTCCCCCACATCAAATCTCCGGAGCTGGTCCTCCACAACGCCCTCAACGTTTGAGTCCATGTCGTATACACCGGTCCAGAAGTCGCCGTCGTTTATTATCGGCTCGAACTCCTTTATGTTCCACCTTATCCTTCCATCAGGATAGAGAACCACCTGGAAGCGCAGGGGTGCCTCCGTAACGTTCTCAACGAAGTCCCAGTCCTCGTAGGTAATGAGGTAGAAGTCTATAACGACCCTGTCCGAAAATCCGAATATAGCCACGTAGCCCCCGTATTCGGCCGCGAGGTCATCGTTCAAGGCAAAGATAGCGTCCATGTTCCCAAAGTGGTCCCCGTCCGCGTGGGTCTCGTAGTCGTCGCACTCGTAGCAATCGTCGCCGTCTTCGAGGAGTTCTATGAGGCCGTTCGTGTTGACGTCTATGGCGGTTATGTTCTTTCCGAAGAACGGGAATGTGAACGGGAGCGGATAATACTCGCCCGTCTCGTCGTAAACGTCGTAGTCATCGCCCGTTAAGATGATGTCCGCATAGTCCTTGTTGAGCTCAACCCAACCATAGTCCACCCTTGGAATGGAGAAGAGGCTGATGTTCTGAGTCTTTTCCACGGATACTCCATAATCGTTCCGGGTTACATCGTTTCCAAGTACGCTTACGTAGTTCTCCATGTAGGTGTGTATTCCCCTGTTAAGCGTGCGGCTCTCGCTCACGTTGTTGTAGAGCAGGACGTTGTTATTGCCGTATCTAACCTCCATACCCCCACCGTTGTCGTGCACTCTGTTGTTCGTGAACATGCTGTTGTGGGAGTAGTAGGAGTAGATGCCGTTCTGGAAGTAGGATATTTCGTTGCCGTCTATGGTGTTTTCATTTCCGTATCTGATGTGTATTCCATACTGGCCGTCGTCGGATGTTATGAAGTTGTTTCTCACCGTGGTGAAGGACACGGTGTAGAGGTAAATAGCCTGGTAGTGGAACGTGAGGTTGTTGTTCTCTATGAGGAGCCTTCCCCCGTACTCTATGTTGATACCGTAGTTTCCTCCGGTAAAGTTGTTGTCTGCTATGGTGCCATGGTGGACGTAGTAGCCGTAGATGGCCACATCAAACTGGTTGTCCTGTATGGTAAAGTCGCTCACGTACTCGAGGTTGAGGTTCCCTGCCTCAAAAATGCATCCCTGAATCGTTAAGCCCTTCACGCCGCCCGCAAGGAGTCCGCCGAAAAAGTGAAGCTCCTTGAGGGTAACGTCCGCCGTGTCAGTTATGGAAACGCTGTCCTGTATTGAAGGCATGCCTCCATAGCCGCGCACAATCATGCTCCGTCCTATATGGATCGTGGTGCCTTCCAGATAGTTGCCGGGCAAAACGTAAATCGTGCCTCCTTCCTTAACTATGCCAACCGCTTCTTGGAGTGTGTGCACATGGTTAGCGTCGTACCAGTCTGGTGAGGCATCATCATCAACCCATACCACGGGATACGTACCGCCGTTAGCCGTTACTGTAGAGTAGGGGATAATGGACGCCAGTAGCAAAAGGGATAGAAAAAGGGACATCTTCTTCATGCTCTCCCCCCGCGGAGAAGCACAGCTCTCCACGTTTATTTCTTTGCCTTTTTTCTATTTAATCTTTGCTGTTTATACATGATTTTTGGGATAAAAATGCCTTCATTACATAATTTTATCGAATATTTTTTGGATATGGTTTTATAATGTGATGGGGCAAAGAGAGGGGAATGCAGGAACACTCTTTCGGCCGGTTCCGAGGGTAACCACGGCTACCACGTGGGAGAGCGTTCACCAAAAAAGCTATAAACTCGAGCCTTAAGAATGCAACTGAGCGCCGGGGTAGCCTAGCCAGGGAAGGCGGTGGACTCGAGATCCACTGGGCGTTCGCCCGCCAGGGTTCAAATCCCTGCCCCGGCGCCACAACGCCGAGCCCTTCTCTTTTTTAAACGAGCATTACCCAGTTTATGTCACTTATTTTAATCAGCAGGGCGTTCCCCCTGTTGCCCGTGAAATCCCTAACGTTCTCGAGCAGGATGACCTCCTCGTCAAAGTCCTTAAGCGTGCCCGTGAAGAGGTGCTCCGCCCCTATGGCCACCACCACGTTCCTGTTGAGCCAGGATTTCAGCGTCTCTTCAAGCAGGTACGGTCCTTCCTCTGCCGCCTCTCCCATTCTCTCACCCTATCCGGATAAACCCAAAGTCTATAAATGCTTTTCCTAAGAGGGACATGGGTGAAAAAATGAGATTCGTGATAAAGGATGAAGAGACCAAGAGAAAGTTCCTTGAGGAGCTCAGGGCTTCGGGCATACGCTACTCCCTCAGGGAGGAGCTCGGGTACGAGACGTTCATAGGCTACGTCATTGAGGGGACCCTCGAGGAGATAAGGGCGATAATAGACACGCTCACGGAGGACGCGAGGGAGGTTCTCATACAGGGGTATGAGAGCTTCAAGGAGAGCGTGGTGCACGCGGCGGGACACCTCAAGGAGGGGGAGAGCATCGAGGCCCTCCTCCAGGAGGGCTACTGGATGGCCGAGATAGTGGAGCAGCTGATGAGGAACGACGCCGTGGAGATAAGCGATGACGGCACGATAAAGCTCAAGGAGGGCGTTGATGTAACCTCCCTTAAATTCCAGTTCAAGATACCCTACGAGGTGATTCCGAACCCCGAGTCCATCGAGAGGGTGGCGAAGCAGTTCGCCTTCACCGACCTCCTGCCCCAGTACGTGGTTGAGATAAGGGAGCTCGAGGTTGGCAAAATAAACGCGGCACTGGCAATAGCCGCCAAGTACTTCGATGAGAGGAACGTCTTGGACGCTTACTTTGCTCTCCTCTCAACGGGCCTGATCGCCAAAGAAATCACGGAGAGCGTCAGGAACCACGAGAAGCTTCCGGTGGAGGCCCTTGTAAGGAGCTTCGTGGGCTCCGCGCCAATAGAGATAAACACCGAGAAGGGGGTCATGGTGGTCAACTACAACGCCAGGGCCCTTGAGGAAGTTCTTAAAAGGCTGGAAAAGGAAGGATACATCGACATAAAGGCCGGAAAGCTCAGGTTGGTGAGGGAGCTTTAATAAACCCTCACTTCTCCCTCTTTTACCTCGTTTTCTGACGGGAGGAGTACAAGGCCAATGAGCATCAGAGCGCCGCCGATGCGGCTCGTGAGGATGAGGGCGAGGATTGAAGGAATCAGGAGCGTATCCCTCGCATCTTTATAACGTCCCTCATCCACGAGAGCAATGGCATCCTCCATCCTGCGGTATATCCATATCCCCAGCACCACGAGTGGAAGGCCAATTATTATGCCTATTATCGTCATCAGCAGGAGCACCCCTATGAAGAGGGGCACGATAACGCTTAGTATTGCCCCCACCTTTATGAGGAGCTTCGCCGTCTCCACATCCGCCATGCTATCACCTCCGATTGTCAGTCCTTACAACACATAAACTTTTCGCAGTTTTATCGTGGAAAGTAGAACATGTTCGGGAGATAAAGGACAAATTGTGCACATATTTGATGCACCATTTCTTTCACATCCAACCAGACGTTACATGAGTTGTAACAACCCTCGGGAGATTCTCCCACGACGGATAACGCAAAGGTATAAAAACCATGAGTGCGCCCTTTGGTTATTAGAAAAATTCTCGCAACTGGTGGAGTGTGCCCTTCATGGAGAGAATGAAGCTCTGGTACCTATCTCTCGTGATAGGAGCGTACATGGTGGGTCTCGGGAACGTGTGGCGCTTTCCAGTTCTCGCCATGAAGTACGGCCTGGGCGGAATCCTCCTCTACCTTGTGGCGGTTTTTCTCATGGTGGGTATCGTTAGTACGGCCATGGAGAGCACGAAAAAGCGCCGCTACGAGGTCGTCGAGTACTATTTGCGGGAGCATGGAAAACCCGCCTTTGGGGTTCTCTTCCTCCTCTTTGACCTGCTCTTCATAGGCTACTACTCTATCTTGGGCGGCTGGACCGTGACGAGCACTTTCGTCCGCGGGGCCTACGATTCCCCCGTGTGGAGCATGGTCTCGCTCCTCGTCTTCATTCTGGTAATGGTACTCATACTTCTTCAGGGGCGCGAGAGGACGTTCGACACGATGGTTTTTTCGCTCGTGGCACTCTTCCTCTCGATATCGGCGCTGTTATTCATCATCAACTCCACCTCCAAAACGTCCGTCCCGGCCTACGTCGTCGAGAGTCTGCTGGTATGGAGGGGGATTACCCCCCATTATGGTGAAGGACATGGCGGAGCAGGCGGTGTATTCTCTCGGCGTTGGTCTTGGATTTTTCCTCGTCATGGGTTCGTACCTGCCGGATGACGTTCCCACGCCTCTGCTGGCCCTCGGCGGTGCCCTCGTGGATACCCTCGCATCTTTTCTTGGTACGTTCCTTACGGGTGCGGTTATTGGGCTGAACTCCCCGGCCGCTATGGACGGGGACAGCATACTCTTCACCGTCCTCCCCGAGACCCTGGGGGAAATCCCTCACGGAACGGTCCTCCGCTACCTCTTTGCTTTTGCGCTCTTTTTGGCGGCCATCACAAGCATGATACCCCTCGGAGAGACCGTGGCAAGGATTTACTCCGAGGTTTCATGGGTCAAGAGAAGCGATGCGGTGGTTAAGACGATGCTGGGTGCGTTTTTTGTGGGGGTCTTTGCTGTCCTTGGGATGGAGCGGGGGTTTGATACTGTGGGCCTCCTCGACTCCACGGTGGCAACCTTCGCCCTCATTGGGGGAGTCGTATCCGCGTGGGCGGCACTGACCGGCAAAAACTACATCCCGCCCTATCTCAGGGCCTGGGCGCTTCTTGGGGCTCTGTCCCTCGCGGTACTTGGAGTGTTTGCTGTTTACAACCTCTTCATCTCGGGGAGATACCTCCCGCTGCTCCTCCTCGCGATGGGCGTGCTGCTTGCGATGTCGCTCACATCCCGCGTGAAGGAGCGCGTGGAGATGGGGCTGAGGATACCAAGTCGCTACCGCTGAAGCCACACCACCTTCGCCCTTCCATTCTTTTCCAGCCATCCGAGGAGCTCCCTCGCGAAGGCGAACTTCTTCCTCTTGCTCTCCCAGACGGGCGAGTGCTCCCTTAGGTTGGGCTTGCTCCACCTCCCCACGACCTCGCCAAAATCGAAGCCGATCAGGACTATTTCCCTCGCCCCAAGCTCCTCCGCAAGAAAAGCCGCCCTGTCTCCGTCCGTGAAGCCCCCGAAGTTGTAAACTACGTCGAGAGGCTCCGTCTGGGTTGTGCCGAGAACTCTGGAAAATAGGGGCACGTAGGCGGTGAGCTTCTCAACGTTGTCGCCGTGTGCGTGAACCACCATAAAAGAGCCTTTGTCATTGGCTATTTTGAGGTCGGGGATTCTTCCATCGAGGTCGCTCACTATTATATCCGGAACGATGCCCTGGTCAAGCAGGGCCGAAGTCGTCCCATCTGCCGCTATAACCGTTCCGTCGGAGAAGTCCCCTCCCCTGAGGGCATCCTCGAGGCTCGGGCCGGCTCCAAAGACGTAGGCCCTCTTTTCAAGCACCGCCCCCAGCTCCTCCCTCGTCAGGTACTCGTCCCCTTCGAGGAGGAGCGCCCTCAGGACTTCCGCGGCTTTTCTGTCCTCCTCTATCGAATAGCCCATCTCGCGGACGATGCGAAGGTAGAAGGGCTTCCATTCACTCCAGTCCATGGTATCGCCTCTGAGGGAGGGGTATAAAACACTATCTTTTCCCTGTTCCGGAACCTTCGAAAGCATCACCCGGGATGGATTCGTGGGAGAAGAACACCAAGGAGAAAATGAAAAACCCTCAGGTGGCATCCACCATACCCGTACTTTTTTCGAGGATGGTTCCTACTTCGAAGGATTTCTTCGTGTTTTACATCTATGTAAACTTTTTTCCAGAATTCGTCCCTTTGACGAAAAGTTAACCACAAAAGGTTTAAATGCAACGGTGGCCATAGATATACCTTGGTGAACGCCATGAATAAGCGTGGTACCTCTTTGTTCTTGGTTGGACTTTTTGTTTTTGCAGTGTTTGCCAGCGGATGCATCGGTGGTGGTGGGGAAACCACGTCAACCCAGTCGGGCACAACCTATGCGGAACAACTCGTTATAGGTGTCACCGATAAGGTGACGGACATTGACCCCTCGAACGCCTACGACTTCTACACCTGGGAAGTGCTGAACAACATAATGGAGGGTCTCGTCAAGTACGAGCCCGGAACCCTTGAGATTAAGCCCGCCATAGCGGAGAGCTGGGACGTGAACGATGACTCAACCGTCTGGACGTTCCACCTGAGGAAGGACGTCAAGTTTGCCGATGGAACTCCCCTGACCGCGAAGGACGTCAAGAGGAGCATCGAGAGGGTCATGACCATCAACGGCGACCCCGCGTGGCTCGTGACAGATTTCGTGGATAAGGTCGAGGCCCCCGATGACTACACGGTGGTGTTCTACCTCAAACAGCCCACGAGCTACTTCCTCTCACTCCTCACGACGCCGCCCTACTTCCCGGTGCACCCGAACTACGCCCCGGACAAGGTTGATAGCGACCAGACCGCGGGTGGGGCCGGACCGTACAAGATAGCGAAGTGGGTGCGCGATGAGGAGCTCGTCCTCGAGGTCAACGACAACTACTACGGTGAGAAGCCCAAGACCAAGAGGATAGTCATCAAGTTCTACCGCGACGCCTCAACAATGCGCCTCGCCCTCCAGAACGGCGAGATTGACATAGCATGGAGGACGCTCAAGCCCACGGACATAGAGAGCCTCAAGAACGAGGGCAAGTTCCAGGTCATAGAGATACCCGGCGCATTCATAAGGTACGTGTGCCTCAACACTCAGAAGGACCCAACGAAGGAGGTCAAGGTCAGGCAGGCTCTCGCCGCGGCCATAGACAGGCAGGACATCTCAAACAAGGTCTTCAGGGGAACGGTTGACCCGCTCTACTCCCTCATACCCAACGGAATGTGGAGCCACAAGGACGTCTTCAAAGAGGTTTACGGCGATGCCAACCTCGACAAGGCCAAGGCCCTCCTCAAGGAGGCCGGCTACGACGAGGGCAACCCGCTCCAGATACAGCTGTGGTACACGCCAACCCACTATGGAGACACGGAAGCGGATCTTGCCCAGGTTCTCAAGGAGCAGTGGGAGAAGACCGGCGTCATAAAGGTGGACATAAAGAGCGCCGAATGGGGAACCTACGTTGACTACGCGAGGAAGGGCGAGATGCAGGTCTACCTCCTCGGCTGGTACCCGGACTACCTTGACCCGGACGACTACACCACACCGTTCCTCAAGAGCACCGCCAACAGCTGGGCCGGAACCGGCTACGCGAACCCAACGATGGACGAAATCCTAAGCAAGGCCCAGAGCCTCGTTGACCAGAACGAGAGGGCAAAGCTCTACGAACAGGCCCAGGACATACTCGCCCAGGATGTGCCCTACATACCGCTGATACAGGGCAAACTCTACGTCGTGGCCCAGCCCGGCGTTAAGGGCGTCAAGATAGGGCCCGACATGATATTCAAGTACTACACCCTCTACAAAGAGGGCTGACTTTTCTTTTTCCTTTCCATTTGTCCGTTTGCTGTGGGGTGGTAGCATGGCAAGAGGTGTCGGTCAGTACGTGTTAATAAGAGGGCTCATGATAATCCCGACCGTTTTGATTCTCTACACTATAGTTTTCATCTTCCTCAGAATTCTTCCCGGTGATCCGATTTTGGCCGTTGTGGGAACCAAGAACATCGCGCCCGAACAGCTGGAACACCTTCGGGCCATGGCAGGGCTGGACAAGCCCCTCTACGTCCAGTATTTTGACTATTTGTGGAGGATGCTCCACGGGGATTTCGGTGTTACCCTCGCCTTTCCAATGGGGAAGCCCGTCGTCGAGTACCTGAAGCTCCGCTTCCCCGCGACGCTTGAGTTAACGATATTTGGCTTTTCAATAAGCGTCCTGCTCGGAATACTCACGGGTGTCCTCGGGGCAGTTAAGAAGGGAACCAAGGTTGACGGTGCCATGAGGCTCTACAGCATCATCGCCTACACGCTCTTCATACCGTGGTTTGGAATAATGCTTCAGTACCTCTTCGGCGTTCACTTTCACCTTCTCCCAACCTCGGGTAGAATAAGCCCCGGCGCGCACCTCAACTCGATAACCGGACTCTACATCCTTGATAGCATCTTAACCGCCAACTGGACTGCCCTCGTTGATGCCCTCAAGCACATAATACTCCCGAGCTTCACCCTCGGCCTCGTGCTCAGCGGTGCCTACACCAGGCTCGTGAGGAACAACATGGTGGACGTCCTCAGTCAGGACTTCATAAGGGCATACAGGGCCAGGGGTGTGAGGGACTGGAAGATAACGTGGTACGCCCTCAAGAACGCCTTCATACCCATCGTGACCCTCATGGGACTCCAGTTCGCCATACTCCTCGGCGGGGCCGTTCTGACGGAGACGACCTTCAACTGGCCGGGAATGGGTACTTTCATCGTTGACAGGATAGACTACCGCGACTACAACGCCATACAGGGAGCGGTGGTGTTCTTCGCCTTCTTCGTGGGCCTCATCAGCCTCATAGTTGACGTGGTCTACGCGCTCCTCGACCCGAGGGTGAAGTACTGAGGTGGTTAAAATGGAGCTGATAAGAAAAATCTCAAAGCCCCTCTTTGAAAAAAGGCCCGGAAGGGGCATGCTCATCGCGGGCCTTGTGATAGTCCTTTCCGTCCTGATAATGGCAATATTCGCACCTCTCATAGCTCCCTACGACCCGACGAAATCGGGAGACGAGTCCTTCGCACCCCCGAGCGGGGCGCATCTCATGGGGACCAACAGGCTCGGTCAGGACGTGTTCTCGAGGATAGTGTGGGGCTCGAGGGTCGTTATCTACGTCGTTATCGTTGCCACGCTCCTCTCGATGAGCATAGGAATCCCCCTCGGCCTCATCTCCGGTTACTACGGCGGGAAAACGGATAGAACCCTGAGCGTTATAATGGACAGCATCTACGCCTTCCCCGCCCTCATCCTGGCAATAGTCATCGCCGTGGTGTTGGGCCCGAGTCCCATAAACACCGCCATAGCCATAAGCTTCGTCTACGTTCCAACCTACTTCAGGATGGTGCGCGGCCAGACGCTGAGCCTCAAGGGCCAGCTCTTCGTTGAGGCGGCGAGAGCGCTCGGAGCCAAGAACAAGGAGATTATGTTCAAGTACATCCTTCCGAACCTCGCCCCCACCATACTCGTAGTCTTCACACTGAGCGTTGCGGATGCAATACTCACGGAGGCCGGCCTTAGCTTCCTCGGGCTCTCGGTTACGCCGCCAACTCCCGATTGGGGCTACGACCTCCGTGTTGGACAGCCCTTCATTCTCGACGGCTACTGGTGGCTCGTATTCTTCCCGGGAATTATGATAATGCTCTTCGCCATGGGCTTTGCCCTCATAGGTGAGGCCCTCAGCGAAAGGATATCCCTTGGAACGAGGTGATGGGAATGTTGCTGGACGTCAGAAACCTTAGCATTCACTATTTCACGCTCTCCGGCAGGGTTAGGGCCGTTGAGGGTGTAAACTTCAGCATCGGAAAGAAGGAGTGGGTGACCTTCGTGGGGGAGAGCGGAAGTGGAAAGTCAACCGTGGCCCACGCCATCCTCAACGTCGTCCCTTCGCCGGGGAGGATAGTGAGCGGGGAGATAATCTTTGAGGGCAGGAACCTCCTCGAGCTCGGAAAGGAGGAGATGAAGGCCATAAGGGGCAAGGAGATAAGCATGGTCTTTCAGGACCCCATGACGAGCCTCGACCCGCTCAGGAAGGTGGGGGATCAAATAGCGGAGGTTCTCGTGGAGCACGGCGTTTCAAAGGAGGAGGCGTACGAGCGCGCGAAGGAGCTGCTTGAAAAGGTGAACCTTCCTGCTGACAGGCTCAACGCCTACCCCCACCAGCTCAGCGGTGGCCAGAGGCAGAGGATAAGCATCGCCATGGCCATGGCCTTCAACCCCAAGCTCCTCATAGCGGATGAACCCACCACGGCCCTTGATGTCATAGTTCAGGACTCCATAATGGATTTGATAGACGAGCTCAAGGCGGAGGGGACGAGCATATTCTTCGTCACCCACGACATCTCCCTGGCCGTGGAGCGCAGCGACAAGATAGCTGTGATGTACGCGGGGAAGCTGGTGGAGTTCGGCCCGACAGATGCCATAATCGAGAACCCGCTCCACCCCTACACAAAGGCCCTCCTCGAGAGCGTGCCCGACCTGTGGAGCGAGGGGGGAGAGATACGCTCGATACCCGGTTATCCGCCCGATCTGAGGGAGCCACCCGCCGGATGCCGCTTCCACCCGAGGTGCCTCTTCGCCATGGAAATCTGCCGCGAGATGGAGCCACCGTACATTGAGTACGAGAAGGGCCATTTCGTGGCGTGCCACCTCCACGGGGGTGTTTCCAATGAGTGAACCTCTCCTCAGGGTCGAAGACCTCAGGAAGTACTTCCCTGTGAAAAGGGGCATCATCGAGACCCTCAAGAAGGCGCCCCAGAAGTACGTCAAGGCCGTTGACGGGGTGAGCTTTGAGGTTACGCGCGGTGAAACCCTCGCCCTCATAGGCGAGAGCGGCTGCGGTAAGACAACTACCGGAAGGGTAGTGCTGAGGCTCATAGAGCCCACCGGCGGGAGGATAATATTCGACGGGACGGACATAACAACGCTTACCGACGATGAGATGAGGCCGTTCCGGCGGAGGATGCAGATGGTCTTCCAGGACCCCTACGCCAGCCTGAGCCCGCGCATGAAGATAGGTGACGCAATAGCCCACCCCCTCATCATACACGGCCTTGCAGAGAAGGAGGAGGCAAAGGAGCTCGCCCTCAAGATGCTCAAGCGCGTTGGCCTAACACCCGAGGACGAGTTCTACGACCGCTATCCCCACCATCTCAGCGGCGGCCAGAGGCAGCGCGTCGTTATAGCCAGGGCGATGATACTCAAGCCCGAGTTCGTGGTCGCTGACGAGGCTGTCTCGATGATAGACGTCTCCATGAGGGCATCAATCCTCGAACTCCTTGAGTCCTTCAGGAAGGAGTACAACATGAGCCAGCTCTTCATAACCCACGACATAGCCGTTGGAAAGCTAATCGCGGACAGAATAGCGGTGATGTACCTCGGCAAGATAGTGGAGATTGGCCCGACGGAGGAAGTGCTGAAGAATCCGGCTCATCCATACACGCTCGCACTGATACAGGCCGTTCCCTCAATAGCCAAGCGCAGGAGGCACGAGAAGCGAATAGAGATAACGGGAGAAGTGCCAAACGCCGTAAGTCCGCCCCCGGGATGTCGCTTCCACCCGAGGTGCCCCTTCGCGGACGAGAAGTGCAGGAGCGAGGAACCCAGGCTCGTGGAGGTTAGCCACAACCACTTCGTGGCCTGCCACCACCCCCTGGGGAGAGAACCCACTAGTGTTTAGGCTTCTCTTAACTTTTATTTTAGATTGTAATACGAAATAGGCTTATTTTTAACGTTCCGCGTGATATTTTACTTGTTTTTGTGATTCCGGGCCATTCTGTTCCGTTTAAGACGTGCGTTTATATACGATAACAACGTATAATATGTTGAGGTAAACAAAATGAGAAGAGCAATTTCCCTTTTTCTGGCGCTCGTCATGAGCGTCGCGATTATGCCCATTCCCCTCGGACTTTCTCCCGTGGAAGCAGCTCCCGCAGGGGGCTATTCAACGGATGTGGGCATAGCCAACCCCTCCGGGGCAGATATAACGGATTACCAGGTCATGATTGACCTTAACGGTAGTAACATTGATTTCTCGGCCGCAAAGCCCGACGGAAGCGATTTGAGGGTGGTAGATAGTGCGGGCAACCCCCTACCCTACTGGATTGAGAGATGGGACGCGGGGAACCAAACGGCCCGTGTGTGGGTCAAACTGGACATTCCCGCTGCAGGAACGAACATAAAACTCAAGTACGGAAACCCGAGCGCCACGAGCGAGAGCGACGGTGACAAGGTTTTCATGTTCTTTGACGAGTTCATTTACGTTGACGCAAACGGAACCGCCGTACTCGACCCCGGCAAGTGGGACGTTCTCTACGGGACGTGGGCGGTAACGAACGGAACCCTCAGTCCAACAGGATACTACTCCTCCACAATAGACACGGTGTACACCAAGGACTTCGTGATGGAAGACGGCATAATAGAGATGAAGTTCTCCCCCTTGAACACAAGGTGCCCCTACTGCTACAACGTTGGCACGTCCGTCCTTGGAAGGTACGACACGAGTACGAGCAACACATACCTCTTCAACGCAGGCGGCTACGGCTACGCATACGAGATAGCACTGTGGCCGAGGATACCCCAGCCCTACTGGACGGTGCTCGTTAAGACCACCAACAGGTACACAGAACTTGACACGGACATAGACTACCGCTTCAAGGTAACCCTCAACGGCCCCCACCTAAGCTTCGACGTTTTGGAGGGATCCCTCGCGGGAACTCATCTGGAAGTCAACGACACAACCATACAGCGCGGTGCGGTGGGTATAGCCACGTGGCAGATGTCCCGTGTTGACTGGATATTCGTAAGAAAGTACGTCGCCGTTGAGCCCGTCGTGATGGTGGGTAAGATGATCAAGGTGGAGGAAGAGGAGGAGAGCCCCTACCAGACGTACCGCATGCTGTCCCTCTTCTGGTACCTGCGCTACACGAGAATGGAGACGGAGTACGGCCCACTCTACGACGATGCCCTCCAGTACGGCGTGGACAACGAGACACTCGCGAAAAGCCAGATGGAGTTCGACACGGCCAAGGAGTATTTCACAAGGATTGACAAAACGAAGCTCCTCCAGGGCAACATACTAACCCTCCCCGACCTCAGAAAGGCGTACCTTCACATGAGGGAGGCCATAAGAATACTGGAGGAGGCAATGGAGTAGCGTTAGGCCCTCAACCTTTTATCTATTTTCAGCATCTCCCTCCACTGCCTTCCGGGCCAGTAGATTTGACCGCAGTTTTTGCAGACGTAGAACTCGTCGTACCGCTCGTAGACGCTCTCCGGAACTTTGCCTTTGACGTAATCCTTTGAGACCCTTCTTATTGGGCCATTGCACTTGGGACAGCGGGCACTGGGGGGAAAGAGCTCCCTAAATGTCACACCCCTTCTCTTGAGCTCCCCGACCTGTTCCTCGAGGTCGTTTGAGCCGAGAAGAATAACCCTGCCCCCTAGCTTCTCCGCCCTCTCGGCGAGACCGCAATCCCTTGTTAGGATTACCCTGTCCTCTTCAAGGGCTACCCTGATTATCTCGTCGTCCTCCTCCACGCCGTAGAGGGTGTCGTAGCCGTAGAGCCTCAACCACCGCGCTAATCTCCCAAGCATCATGTCCGCTATGAACCTCATCCCAATCGAAAGGTATTAATCCTCCCGGATTAAAGTGTTTCCGGTGGTGTGATGCACTACGAGGAAGTCGAGACCTTGATGAGACGCTCCCATGACTACATGGAGCTCGCTAACTCCGCTTTTGAAGAGGAAAAATACGACGCCGCAATTTTTCTCTCGGAGCAGGCGCTCCAGTTTTATCTCAAAGCTCTGCTGATTAAATACGCCGACCTGAGGCTGAGGACTCACTCGGTAAGGGAGCTTCTGGCGGCCCTTGGGAAAGTCCTTGAAGCGGAAGAGAAGGTTGCTGACTTCACAAGGTCGCACCGGAGCCTCCTCAGGGAGCTTGAGGATGCATACACGGGCACGAGGTACGAGCCGAGGCGCTACTACCGCGAGGACGCTGAGGAGCTTATTGAGTTCGTGGGGGAAGTTATGGACTTTGTGGAGGGCCTTGCAGATGAGTTCGAAAGAAAAGGCACTTGAAGCAATGATCGAGCGCGGTAGAAAGAGGTACCTCATGATAAAGAACTACGGGCGCTATCTCCCCGCGATAAAGAGGGCCTGTGAGGCAGTTTTTGGTGAGTGCGAGCTCTACGTCTTCGGAAGCGTCCTGATCGGGAAGTTCACTGCCGGAAGCGACGTTGACCTGTTGATAAAGGTTAAAAAAGTCCCAAAAAGCCTCCGCAAGAGGGCCGAACTTGAGGCGAGGATAGAGGAGCTCGCGGGCCTGCCCGATTATCACCCCTTTGAGCTCCACATCGTTGATAATGAGGGATTCAGACGGTACAGGGAGCTTTTAAACGTTAAACTCGAGAAGGTTGGATAGCTTGGACGTTGGATCAATCCGAACCTTTTTATCCTGCCCGACCAATACTCGGAGGGTGGTGCCATGCAAGTTCTTGAGCTCGCGAAGCGCAGGAAGACCGTGAGGAAGTTTCTCCCGGATAGGCCCCCAAAAGAGGATATCCTGAAGGCCATAAAGGCGGCAAAGGAGGCCCCCTCCGGGATGAACGCTCAGCCCTGGAAGTTCGTCGTTGTTGACGACGACTGGCTGAAGGCCAAAATCCGTGAAGCCTGCGAGAGGGAGGAGGAGAAGTTCTACTCCCACACCAAAGGAGACCTCATGGCCTGGCTGAACGCCAAGGGCTTTAAGCCAGAGAAGCCCTTCCTGAGCGAAGCTCCTTACCTACTCCTCGTTTTCGGCCACACGAAAGCGCCATACTGGCTCCACTCCACGTGGATAGCCGTTGGGTACCTTCTCCTTGCGCTTGAGGAACTCGGCCTTGGAACCGTGACGTATACACCCCCAAACCCAAAGCCCATCGAGGAGCTCCTCCGGGTGCCAAAAGAGTGGAAGCTCCAGACGATACTTCCCGTTGGCTATCCCGCAGACCCTAAACCGAAGTACGAGAGAAAAAAGCTGGAGGATGTGGTGAGCTTCAACGAGTTTTAGCTTTCTCCTCTCTGTACCATCAGGAGCATCGCCCCGGCCAGGACGAAGAAGGCAAGGCTCACGCCATATGGCAGCGTCGGATGGACGCTCGCAAGGGCCCCGGCCGCGACCGGCGTTACGAGGCCGAGAACCTTCCGGTAGCTTGAAATGGCCGCGTGGAACTCGGTTGTCTTCTCCTTCGGGATGAGCTTGAAGAGCCACGAGCGATAGAATGGGAACCACAGCGCGTTGCCGAAGTCTCCGATGGCGTAAACCGCCAAGGCAAGCCAGAAGGATGGAGAGAGCGCCATCACAAGGGCGTAGAGGGCGTTGAGAAACATCCCAAGGGCTATTGCGTGGAAGCCCTTTCCCTTCGGAACCCTCTCGCTGGCGTAGGTGCCGGCTATTCTGAGAAGGCTGCTCGCAACCGCTATCAGCGTTATCTCGAAGACCGTCTTTTTCAGTACGAACACGACGTAGTTTATGAGGATGAACTCCGGTGCCAGCGCCCAGGCGAGGGTTAAGAGGGTTTCAAACGCGATGAGACGCTTGAACTCACCCGCTTTGAACGTGAACCCTTCCGGGCTTATCCTCTCCTCCTTCCCGACGCTCGGGAGGAAGAGCCAGAGGTATGTAACAGTAACGACCGAGAAGAGGCCGAAGAAGAGGAAGGTCATGCGGTAGTGCTCCGGCTTGTTGTACACATATCCGAGGAGATAGCCCATTATCGGAAAGCTCACCAAGGTCGCTATCTCGGGCAGGCGGAGGTGCCAGGCGAATATCTCCTCGTACTTGTCTTCCGGGTAGATTATCTGTTCGTAGGCCTGGTACAGTGGATAGAGAAGCGTGGAGAGCTTGTCAATCACTTTCCCCCCAAAGAGCATCAGCGGCGCTATTGTTCCTTTAGCGAGGCCGTACATGACGTAGGCTATTCCATCGAGGATGTCTATCGCTATGAGGCCCTTTTTGATGTCCCATCGGTTGAAGAGCCTGCCGAAGAGGTAGGTGAGCGGGATCGAGACGATGTTGACTACCGTGAAGAAGGCCCCGACTTCGAGGACGGAGTAGCCCGTCATCAGGAGGTAGAGCGGGAAGAGCGTCCACGTTATTAGTCCCGGGGCTATGAGCGTGTGGTAGAGCATGTAGGCCTTGGCATCTCTTGGAATCTCGCTCCAGCGCATAAAGGCACCTCCCGAAGGCTTAAAGTGTCGTGCTTTGGGTGAAAAAATTTTAAATAATTTTCGGGGAGAGTAACGGTGGTGCCATGGATGGAAGAAAAGTGAGACTTTGACTCGTGGGCGGAGAGCTACGACGAGGACGTTATGAGCGACGACTGGATACACCGCGATTATGGGAGAGTCCTTCGGCTCGTAGCGGGAAGGGCGAGAGGAGTTGTTGTTGATGTGGGCTGTGGCACGGGCAACATCCTCCGCTTCCTCCGGTGTGAGCGATACATCGGGGTCGAGCCCTCGGAGGGGATGAGAAATGTTTTCCGCGAGAAGTGGGGCTTTGAGCCCATTGACGGCCACTTCCTCGAAATCCATCTTCCGGAGGGGAGCGCGGATACAGTGGTGAGCACCTACGCCTTCCACCACGTCTCGGATGATGACAAGGAGGAAGCGATAAGGGAAATGCTCCGCGTGCTGAGACCGGGAGGTATCCTAATCATAGCCGACGTCATGTTCGAGTCGAAGGACGAGAAAAGGCGCATAGGTGAGGAGGACGGCATACTGGAGGATATCCTCGACGAGTACTTCGCGACCCTCGACCACTTGGGGGCGATTTTTGAAAGGCTGGAAGTTAAGTGGAGGGCTGAGAGGGTGAACAGGTACGTCCGGATAATATCGGCGGAAAAGAGATCCTAACGGAGACTTTTCAAAAAGGAAGGTGGTGCTTTTTCTTTTGAAAGCCTCGCCTTTCAGAGCGGGGAAGAGGTCAGGCACTTCACATAAATCAGCGCCTCCTCGCCCCACTCGGGGTAGGGGTCTATCAGAGCTACCCTCACGAAGCCTTTCTTCTCGTAGAAACGCCTCGTCTCATCGTAGGGCCGGTAGGAGAAATCGCCAGAAGTCTTGACGACGAGGACTTCAAAGCCTCGCTCCCTGGCCAGGCTCTCGGCGAACTTCAGCAGGGCGGAGCCGATGCCCTTTCTTTGGTGTTCCCTCCTTACTGCCATCCAGAGGATTTCCATGGCATTGTCGTTAATCGGTTTTATTGTTATGAAGCCCAGAACGTTTCCGTTTTCTGCCGCCAAGTAGGTCTCCTCTCTCACTAGGTCGCGCTCGATGGCCCTAAGGCCCGCTTCGTTGAACCATTCGGGAAGGCCTTTCGCTATCTCCATGCATGCCAGTCTCTCTTCATCGGTTTCGAGGAGTTTGACGGTCATCAACTTCTCCTCCAGCGCATCGGGCACGGATCGTGCCGGGTGATATTTAAACTTTGTTTGCAACTTGAAATTGGGGGCGAAGATGAAAAAGGCTATCGGCTACTCTACCCTCATCACTGTGTCTATGTACGCCATCTCCGAACTTCTTGTGAAATGCAGTGTTCTCTCAACGCTCAGCGGGAGGCTTGCGGGCATCTCTACCGCGCTTCTCGCTTCGTACCTAGTTTCAAGGGCATTCCATATCAAGTTGCCCGGCCTGAAGTCCAGTGGGGATGGCATTCCCCATGCCCTTGCCCTCATGTTCCCCCTGTATGCCATCTCTATCATCGGAATTCTGTACCTTGGTCCGGCCAAGTTCATGGATGCCGCGAAGCCGGGTTTCGTGGAGGAATGGAGTCCCATTCTCGTGCCGTACTCCCTCGCCTTCTGGGCTCTGAGCGGCCTGATAATGGTGTACTTCTACGATGTAGCTCCCTATGAGCTTTTTAGCGGGCGTGGGAGACTTGCCGGCGTAGTCGGGGCCACCATTGTCTTCTCCCTCAACTACAACCAGCCTCTGATAACGGGCTTCTGGAGCGTGGAGGACATAATCTTCTTTGGCGCGGCCCTTACCTACTCGTATTCCGTCCACAGGGAACCCTCTGCGCTCCTCATTGTGTATCTCCTCTCGGAGGTGCCCCTCTGGTGGTGTCTCTTGGCTCCCTTGGGAGTTTCGGCTTTTGAAGCCTATATTGTCGCTCGCTTCCTGGTCTCAGCGTTTTTCCTTACCGGAATGTTCTTGAAACTGCGTTAACTACTCCATCCATCCTTCAAGGACACGGTTAACCAGCTTAAGGAACTCCTCCTTGCTCCCGCCCTGCCGGTAAAACTCCTCAAGCAGTCCCACGAAGCGCCTTTCTTCTTCGCTGAGCTTCTCGCCCTTCCACTTGAAGATTCTGAAGCGCTCACGAGGAGCTCGACCGTGTAGAACTCCTCCCTTCCCACGGATTTGAGGTCTTTCACGAGCTCAAGGGTGTTTATAGTGTCGTAGCCAAGCCTCTTCCAGAACCCTATCGCGTCCCTGTCCTGAGGGAGGACGAGGGGGTAGAGGGAGGTGTCGTGCTTGAGAACCTCCTTTTCGGCCTTTTCCACGAGCGCTCTTCCAAGACCTCTCCCCCGGAACTCAGGTTTTACGTATATTTCCTCGACCCAGAAGCAGCCTTCTCTATTTGAAAGCCGGATGAATCCTGCTGCTCTTCCATCTTCAAGGACGAGGAATATTATATCATCTCTCCTGAAGTAGCCCTCCGCTTCCTTTCTGTACGATTCCTCATAACTCGTCCTCCAGCCCTGCTTGTCCCTCAGTTCTTTGAAGAACTCGACGTAGAGATTTTGGAAATCCTCCAAACGCCCTTCGTGCAAACGGATGACGTCCATTTCCACCACCCTTACAAAAACAGGGAAATGCGAAAAAATTTGCGGAAATAGAAACGTCAACCCTGAATCGCTCTAAGCCCTTTTCTGAACACCAGCACGTTCGGCTCGTCCGTCTCGTCCCAGAGGCCCAGACCGAGTCTCTTAATGCCGGGTAACACTTCCATCATGCTCGCAGGGAGCATGAGCTCAAATACTTCGTCCCTCTCCTTCGCCACCCAAGCCATAGCTGGAAGCATGGCCCTTATGCACCCGAGGCCGAAGGAGAGCGGCGTGAAAGTGGCCCTTCCTTTCTCAACCAGGAACTTGAAGCCCGATATCTCGTAAACCTCGGCCTTCCTTCTCAGCCACTCAAGGGCCTCCTCGCTCCTGTGGACGAACTTCCAGCCGAGGGGGATGATGCCGAGCGTTAGGTCCTCCATCGTCAGCTCTGCCGGCTCCGGTTCAACCGGCTCAAAGTCCTTAACTTTCGCAGCAAGGCTGAGGAAGCGGATAAGGACTTTAAAGCCGTCCTTCTTCGCCATCGCTATGCTCTCCCTGTTTAGGAAGTAGGTTGCGAACTCGAGGGCGTCTATCCTGCCCTCCTCCGCCAGCTTCCTTCCCATATCCACTATGAAGTTGTGGAGAAGCCTTCCAAAGCCTCTGCCGCGGTAGTTGGGGTGAACCCTCAACCCCTCCATCCAGCCGACTTTGCTGGGAAGAAACGTGAGCTTGGCCGTTCCGATTATCCTTCTATCGAACTCAAGGACGTAGAAGTTCCCGTCTTCGACCCAGCTATCAAACACGCGCGCGAGGTAGTCTTCCCCGCCCCAGGTAAGGCGCGCTATCTCCTCGATGAAGGGTTTATCTTCAGGTTTGGCCTCGCGGATGATGGGTTCCATTGCGGTTCACCGTGATAAACTCTCATTTCTCTATTTTATGCATTATGGCATGAGCGAATATCCCATTTTATCTGCTGGGAAGATGTTCGAAATTTGTTTTTATCTCAATCTTGTATTTTGTCGCTTGCTTTAGAGATCACCCTGTACAATACCATCCCCAGAAAAAACCCGCAGTAAAAAAGGAAGGCAACAACCATCACTCCACCACTCTCATCGTAGTATCTAGGATTCAGCATCCTTGCGATTATGGACTGGGGAAGTATTGTAAGAGGTGTTATCAAAACCGCTAAGGCTCCAAACTCTCCAGCTGGAACATGAAGATATGAAAGAAACAGAAGAGTTGCAAGGGCAGGCACAAAAATGATAATCCCAATGATAGCCAGATCCCCTCTGCCCGCGGTTATTAAATCCCCTACCTTGCTTAGGGAAAACACTGTCAGCTCAATAATCGAGATTATAAAAACAACAGAAAAAGCGTATCCCCTCTTCATCATCGGATTCCTTTGTTCTGTCAGCTTTTCGTTCATGATGTTCCCTCTTTACCTGTTCATCCTGGCATGTCCATTGTTATGAACTCGAACTGCTCTAAGCGCTTGATACAAAGCCGTTCCCATCAGGAATGAAACAACTGGCATAATGTACGCACCAAATATCAGCACCGGATCGTTATCGCTGTAATCGGAATGGCCGGAGAGTGAACTGATGGCAAATGCGAATACTAACGTTATCAATGGGACAGTTAACGCCAAGACTCCGAATTCCAGAGGGGACACTCTCGTTTTCCACAGGAAGGCCAGTGTGAGCACCGAGAGCAAGAGCGTGGGATACACGAGTTCGTAGGCTCCGGAGAGGAGGTACCTTCCTGAAATAGTATCGTAGCTAACCCTCACGAGAGGGAGATTGTCTATGGCATTAGGATAATGCTGGGCAAGCTCGGTGATTCCGAGTATCGTTAAGGTCCAAAGGGGAGAGACAAGGAGTAAAAAGAAAGCTACCTTTTTCATTTTCTCACCCCTTGTTTTGACATGGTTACTTTCTACTGTCTGCAGATTATACTGCTTAAAACTAATTAAACTTTGTTGTTATTGTAGACTAAGGTTAAGTAGAGCAAAACCACCCCCGCAAACGCCAGACCTCCCCCAAGGGCGGCGGAAACCGTGGTACCTATGCCTCCCTCAATCATCCACGCAAAGGTCAACTGCGAGAGCGGAATGACGAGCGTCGCAAGGGCATCGAAGATACCTCTCATTGTTCCGAGGCTTTCGAGGGGGACGTACTTCTGGAAGAGGCTGTCGGCGGAGACGTTAAGGAGCTCCCGACCAAGGCCGAGGACGAAGACCGCTGGAACCAGGAGGTATACTCCGGAAAGGCCAACGAGGAGCAGTGCGATGCTCTGAAGTACCATTCCGGCGAGGAGCGGCTTCCTCACTCCAGCTCCCCTCCTGCGGGCGATGTAGGCTATGAGGCCCACCCCGATAATGCTTCCCACCGTTGTGAGCGACTGCAGAGCTCCGTATAGGAACTCGGCCCTTGCGAGCTCCTTAAGCCGGGCGAACACGAAGATCCTGAAGCTCCCGAGGGCGAAGTTGAAGAGGAGCAGGGACACTAAAACGCCGATGATAAGCCCTCTATTGATGGCGGGGGCTTTGCTTACCTTTTCGCTTCCCTTCGCTGGCAGGGGCGTGGTTTCGACCTCCAGGTAAGGCAACAGGCTCAGCGCTCCCACCATGAGGAGGGCCGCGTCAGCGAGCATCGCCCCCACGCCAAAGCGGTAGGCGAGGGCTCCCGCCACGGGAAAAGCAACCAGGGAAGCGATGTTCCCAACGAGTGAGAGGGTCGCGTTCAGCCCCTGAAGCTCACCCTCCTCAAGGGTCATCGAGGCGATCAGCGAGAAGCCGTAGTAGCGGTGGAGGATATCCAGCGCTGAGATACCGGAAACGATGAGGTAGAAGGCCCATATGTTCGAGGAGAGAGGAACTATCAAAATCACCAGGGATGCCTGGAGGAGGAGCGCCAGAAAGGCGAGCCTCACCTTTTTGGAGGTTCGGTCGAGGGTTCTCCCGAGGAGAGGCGGTAGAAGAACCCACGGAAGGTGCGTGAAGAGGGCGTAGCCGCCCACGCTTACGAGCGAGTTGGTGGTCTTGAGCAGACCCCAGGGTAGAGCGACGGTCTCGATTGCGTCGCCGAACACCCTAAGCCCCGAGGTGAACAGGTGAAGGCGGTAGAGGCGGCGGCTCATGAGATTTAGTGGTCTAGACGTATTAAAAGAGTTTTCTTTGGTCTCTGATCCGCGGGCTCTGATGGCCTTAGTGTTCTTGTGGATAATAACGCGTGAGTCCTCTGAATCTGTTAAGTCCCTTCATTTCGGATTAGCTCGTAGAACAGCTCATCCACGTATTTCCCATCGCTCCAGACGTGGTCTCTAAGTCTTCCCGCTGGGGCAAACGCGTTCTTTTCAAGAACCCTTATCGAGGCCCTGTTGTCGGCGTGCACTTTCGCCAGACCTTGTGAAGGTTCAGGTGGTTGAAGGCGTAGTTTATCAGAAGGGCCACCACTTCGGTTCCGTAGCCCTTACCACGCTCCTCTGGGGCCAGGTACTAGAATACCTCACCCCACCTCGCCTGGCAGTTCACCCAGTTGAAGCCCCCCACACCAACGAACTTTCCGCTCCCGTTTTCAACCACGGCAAAGGTGGGCATTTTGTCTTTGTTCTTCTTCATCTCTTCATAGAACTCCTCTTCTTCCTCCGGAAGGGTGAAGTGGGCTGAGCTGAAGAGTGCCCTGGCGGTGCTCCGCTCGTTGAACCACTCCCAGCTTTTCGGGAGATCTTCCTTGAGGAGAACTCCGAGGGAAACTTTTTCACCTTTGAGAATTATGGGCCGCATCCTCACCACTCCCCAAGTATTTCTAATCCCCTTCGCTCCACTCGTACGCTACTCCACCAGCAAGTTCTATAATCTTCTCAATCAAATCCGGTGGAACCTCCCCTTGCGTTCCAATAAGCTCCTCCCGGAGCTGGAACGCGGTATCCTCTCGTTCTTTCCCACATGATCCGTCAAAGGGGTTCGTAACCACAACCCTTTCGAGCTTCCCGCTCTTCTCATCCACCCATCCTATGACAAACCAGCAGAGGCTCTTCCCGTTTTCGGCGCATTCGAGTTTAATGTCCACCCAGCTCCCGTTGGCCTTAAAGAGGGCAAATGTACTGCTGCACTCTCTGCTCGCGTTCTCTATTCCCAGCTCTCTCAGAAGTTTTTGGCGTTTCTCGTAGGGGAAATGCCCCCCGAGTGCGAACTGCGCCGTGGTTCCCGTAACCCCAAGGACTTCGTGGGTGGTGTGGTTCACCGCGTACTCCACCCATGGAAAGCCCCTCACTGCACTCCAGTTGCTCGGATAGTAGGCTGTAAGCTTAACGTAGACCACGTCATCTTCTTGAGGCTCTCTGAGTTCGTCGTAGTACACCCAGAAACGCCGCTCCCGAGGATCGTAGGAGGCACTGAAACGACCATGAGTTACATGATCCACTTCAATTTTGACGTTATCCCCAAGCTTTTCCACAACATCTGACCTTGTTGCCTTAAAATGGCTTATCGCGGCGTAGATATCGGCCCCGTATTCCACCCAGACAAACCGGGTTATTTCCTCACTCTGATCGGCACACATCTCCAGCTTGTTCTCGAGTTTTCCTATTCTATGGTGGGAGTCAGCGAGGAGAGCTATGAGCACACGGTTACCAGAAGAAATACGGCTCCCCTGAGCTTTTCATCCACTCCAACCACCAAAATTTAATCGAGTTGAGGGTTTATAAAATTACCTTACATTGGTGTATGCTCCTTATACTATGGAAGTAGCTCACTGCCCCCCACTCTCGTCGAAGCCCTTTCGAAGCAGACTCCCCTCTTCACTCATAATTAGGGGGAGCGGCACTTTTTTTACCCATCACGATTGTAGGCTTCGCTCCCACCTTAGCCCCTAAAAGGGCAGGAGTTACGAAAGGATAAAGTTTTTTATTATGTTTGTGCTATAAACTCGATGAGGTGTGGAAATGCCCCCTCAAAAGCACCTCGAAGTCCTCCGCAGGCTCTATGAAAGGTTAAGCCAAAGCGACGTCACATGGGCGGTTACCGGGAGCCTCGGCTTTGCACTCCAGGGCGTTCCCGTTGAGGTTCATGACATTGACATCCAGACTGACGGGGAAGGGGCATACGAAATCGAGAGGCTCTTTTCGGAGTTCGTGGTCGAGCCCGTCAGGTTCAAGGAGAGCGAGAGAATCCGCTCGCACTTCGGAGCGCTGATGATTGATGGGGTTAAGGTTGAGATAATGGGCGAGGTACAGAAGAGGGTGAACGATGAGTGGGAGGAGCCGGTGGACGTAAAGAGGTACAGGCGCTTCGTGGAAGTCGAGGGCATGAAAATTCCCGTTCTCGACTTGGAGTACGAGTATAGGGCCTATCTAAAGCTTGGGAGGATGGAGAAGGCGGAGATACTGAGGAGGTTTTTAGGTAATGGGAAAGAGTAGCTTCCACATTCCCCTCTTTCGATGACAAGCCATTCTCTGCTCTAAATGTGAAGGATTCACAAAGAAAAAGTAACCCCTTGGTCATGTCTCTTCTTTTTCCGCTTTTTGAAGTTACATTTTGAAATTTATGAATATCCACATTTGATATTTATGTATTGCCTGTTAAGGGCCCAAAATTTTTAAATAAATCAAAGTAATATCATGTATTAAATAAGGCCGGCCTTCACAATAACCTACCTGATAGGATTGCGTGCAGATTTCTATTTTTTGAATTTGGGGATACCGGACTCCTGGGTAGATAAAATAAGGGCAAAAGGACGGGGAATACACTCATCTTGGCTGTTAAATTGGAATATCCCAAAAGCCGGGGTGTTGGTGATGTTCCCAAGCAGAAAAAGCAGGCTCCTAAGCCTGTTTTTGATGGGAGTTCTTATACTTGGGGTATTCCAGAGCGGGTGCTTGGGAGGCGGAAACGGAGAAACCGTGGTGCCGGACGAAACATCCGCCGCTGGAGAAGAAGAGTGGGCGGAAACTTCCGGCTCCAGGATTTTAGTCTTAGTGACCCCTCAAGAAGTTGAGCCTGGGGAAAGCGTTCTGATTACCGTGCAGGCACCTGAGAGCACAGAGGTAAGGGTGTCCATTGAGAACGAAAACAGCGGGTACACCAAGACGATTTACGTGGGACCAACTAATACCGATGGCAGTCTTACGCTGGAAGTGCCGATCTCCTCCAAAAACCTCGAAAAAAAGATTGGCAGGAACATTATAATAGTCGAAGCCCCCAGCTTGGGATTATGGGGATCCACTACGTTCGCAATCTCAGGCACCCCATCACCCCCCGTACTTGCCGAGGTACCGATCAAGAGGGGCAACTGGAACCCTGGACAGGATAGAATGGCAGAACTTCAGAAAGGGTTAGTGGAGCTCGCGTACCTGTTCAGCGAGGCAGAGATGGTAACGAACTCCGTCGTCTACGTAGACAATGAAAGGATACCCTATGAAGAGTTCAAGAAGAGAGTGGATGCGGCGATTTATCTATGGGAAGCCGTCCAAAAAAAGGCTAGCGAAGTGGGAGTCTTGGCTGAAGAACTCGCCTCGGAATCGGAGATGCCGACGTCAACCATGGCGCCTTATACTGGGAGCGACTCGTCCGAGGTTCATGCTTTGACTTTTGATGCATACCCAATAACGGGGATTCGGGCTCAAGAAGCTGGGGGAACAATAGACATCGTAGCCCATGCGAGGGACAAAAGGATAGCTGAGATTGTGGAGAACTTCGCCCCAAAGATCGGCGAGTCCGCGGCCCGCAGGAGAGCGGCCCTTATGTGGTTCAACGAATATATTCAGGACGAGGCGGCTTATCAGGCGAAGTTCTACGACGTGGCTTATAAAGTACTTCTGACCCTTGAAACCGCGGGGAAGTTCGCAGAAGGAGCCATAAGCCTGTATTCTGGGTATACAGGACTTCTCAGCGCCAAAACTACCGGAGAGGCCGCATTTAAACTTGGAACGCTCATACTTACAAAGTTTGGTGTCGTCTTCTCCCTTACAGAGCAGGGGGTCAAAATATACACTGGAGGTACCCTTTCAGACGAGAGCTACGCAATCTTTACACCTGGACACTACCTAAACGAAGCTATTGGGATAATCGGAGTCACCACGGGGGAACTCAGCGATCCCGATAACGTTGTTTACATCGCCGGTAAGGTCGGTAACTTGGTGTCCCCACTGGTATCCGAGGGGATAGAGTGGATAATACAAATGGATCTTGACCCTGAAAGCCACAAGCTCATCCTCCACTACTCCGAACTTCTAACGACGTCACCGTGGTCATCCGGTTCATCCTTTGAGGACATGGCTCCCAACATATTCCTTCCGGGGTTCTACGTGACGCCTACGGGGGAGCGCTTTAAGGTTGAGTGGACGTATCCAATTTTTGTGGAGAACCTGAAGAAGCACCTTTCCTCTGAATACGTGGTCATAACCCCCGAAGGCAAGATTAAAGAAGAAAAGACTTCGTCCACTGTATTTGACCCAAGCAAAAAATACAGGGCTGGTTATGTATTCACAATAGAACTTATGGACGGGGGAGTATACGATGTTATCTTTAACACTAGGGATTATGGCGACGGGGTATCTGCCGGTGGCACATACAATGTAAAATACACACATGATATCCTATGGGCAATCCAATACGCAGAGCTGACGGTTACCTTCGATGAAAACTATAGGATCACGTCTTTGAGGTCATGGTATAGGCTGGTTGACAAGGATGAGGGGGTACGTGAAGAGACCACATTATCGTGCAGTGACCTTAGTTTAGAACCCATTCCTGGCAAAGACCATGTGGTATACACCGGTGAAGGGGACGAATTGTCCTCATGCATATTGACTACGACTAAGAGTGAACTGCAGATGAGAAGACCACTCCGTCTACACATTGAGTTTGAGGAGTTGGAGGGGGGATGATGATTTGGTCATAAACTAGGCAGGAAAGTGAAAGCTAAAATCCTACCGCCAGAAGAGGGAAAAGAGGAGACACAGAATGCATACCCCATTGACCTGAACAGAGGAATCGATGCAGTGAGAAACCTGTGGCTGTCTCCTCCCGATGCGGAAATCCCCGAGATGATAGGCTTTGTGGGCGGAAGGGCCTTCATCAAGTTCACAAGGCTCCCCAACGGCTACCAGGTGAGGTACGAGAGTCCTGAGGAGGACAGGTACCCAATAGGAGAACTCACCGAGGAGGAGGCGGTGGAGTGCCTTGAGGACTTCTTTGAGGGGAGAAGCCCGAGGTGGGAGAACAAGTTAGGGGAGTACTGAGGGGTTGGGATGACCTCGTGGAAGAGGGGGGCGCTGGTATCCCTGAGGGCAGTCCTCCTGGTTTCCATTATTTTTGGGGCGTACGCCTACAGGGAGGCGGAGAATCTAGTCCCTGGAAGCGAGCTTCCGGCGGCCACCACCGAAGTTGAGACGGTGAACGGCTGGATCTGCAGTCTGCCCCTGGGGGTAGATGATCGAGCTGAGGGTTATTAATCCTATTCGGGGATGGCGTGAATGAGTAAGCTTAGGTTTTTCCTGGTGGCTGTGCTCCTGGTGCTTTTACTTGGGTGCATTGGCGGAAGGCCCGGAGTAACAAGGGTGGACTTTGAGCTGATAACGGTGATGAAAGAGGGCTCCACGTACAGGGCGGTCGTGTTCGTCAGGTCGGTTGAGCCAAGGGAGTCCATACCGGCTTCGGCTTTTTCAGTGGCCACAAGAAACGGGATATTCTTCCTTGATTCAGAGAACGTTTCATTCCTTGGCTTGGAGGGGGCACCGTACATCGAAGAGGGCAGGATTTTCGTCATCACCCTAAGGAAAGGAGACGGGTACTTCTGGATATACCCAACTCACTACGACGTTGCAATCGAGGGGCACCTCCTGGTGGTCGTGGGCAATTTGACGGAAGAGGAAGCCGGGGAGATGTCCCATTCTCTAAAGCCCCCCATCTTTCCAAAGCATTCCGTGGCCTACAAGGACGGGAGGCTCTTTCTTCTTGAGGACACGGGTTTTGGAAAAGCCGGAGAAGTCATTTCAGGCTTCAAAGAGGAGGAAGCAACGGGGATGGGCAATTTAACCCTGAGAGAGGGTTACTCCCTCAAAAGGATAACCATTGAAGGTGAAGGGGGTAGCGTGCAGGAGATTACGGTTGCCGTGTACAAAGGAAGCCGTGGCTTCTGGGTCGAGCCAGGGAACGAGGAGCAGAGGTCCTTTTTATTCCCGGGGGCCGAGGGCTCCTAAGAGAATGGGAGCGAGAGAGTAGGCTTTAATCTCCAAGAGTCCTGGAGACGGCCTTCGACGTTTTAGAGCGTGTGGGTTTATTATTTCCCTGTCGATTCAACTACCATGATCACCTTCCCGTCTTCCTCCTTCACCCCCTCAACGAGGTCTTCGCTCAAGACCTCCACCCAGCCGCGCTCCCAGAGGAGCCTCTTCCAGAAGACTCTCCCTTTAGAGTCGAGCTTCATAACGAAGGCCCTCCCCTCAACCTCTCCCCCAACGAGAAGGCCATCTCCAAGCGGGAGGAGTGACGTGGCGGCGCCGTTCGGGAGGGTTACCTCCCATTCTTTGCTCCAGACCCAGAGGTCGTCTCCCTTGTAGCCGGCTAAAATGAGCCCGCCGTTCCAGAGGGTTGCAGTGAGGGCTATCCCCTCCTCCACAAGGGTCTCCTTGCCCAGAAGGTTCCCGTCGGAATCGAAGTCAAAGGCAAGGACTTTCCAGCGGTCATCCTTAACGCTCCCGATGAGCATCGGCCTTTCTCCGGGGAGAAGGGATGCCGGAACAACCTCCTCCCAGTTGCCAAAGTCCTTCAGCCACTTCAGTTCGCCGTCCATCGAGAGCTTCCCAACGAAGAAGCCCATGTTTCCGGGCCGTCCCGTGTCGCCGGCTATGAACACTGAATCTCCCGCGGGAAGAATGGAGTAGGTAGTCTCGTTGCCCCGTATCTCAATCTTCCGCTCCCAGAGGACGTTTAACTCCTCATCAAGCCTTGCGACGTAGGCCTTCCAGCCCTCCCCGCCGTCGGGTGTTGCCCTCCCTTCAACGGCCCCTCCGATTAGGTAGCCGCCCTCAATTCTCGCTATCGAGTGCCCTTCCCAGTCGTCTTTTCCACCCAAAAAGCGGGTTTCGAGGATTTCTTCGCCCTCAACCCTAGCCAGCATGATTCTGTAGTTCCTCCCGTCGTGGACGCTCCCGATTAGTAGATCGCTGGCCAAAGCAACCGGAACCGTCTCGATGCCGAATGAGTATCTCTCCATCCTTCGCACCACCCAAATTACAACTTCACGTGGTCTTAAATAGTTTTTGTCGGAGATAACGTCTGTTGGAGAACGTGAGAGAACGCACACGTGTACCATGATAACAACAATAAAAATGAAGTCAGCAACATACGTCTAGTGTTTAAGCAAAATTAAAGAAGAAAGGCCAATCCTCACTTTTTGGCCATTGCGAGCAACATCCTCCATACCCTGACGGTGTACTCCGGTGTGGGCGGGTAGCTCTGCACGACCTCCACTATCTCCGCGTTCTTCTTAAACGTCGGGGAGTCCTCCAGCAGTTTCTCAATTGTCTCTTTGTTCGGTGCTCTCCACATCGTATAGGCTCCGAAGTCCGTGTTGTAGCTTGCAAGAAACTCTACGCCTTCCGGCAATGAGGGTATCCGCTCAAAGAAGTCTGCAGCCTCTTTCACAGCGCTTAGGAGCTCTTCGTCTGGGTACCTGTGGGTTACGAGGTACATCGGCATGGAAACACCTCCAAGCGTTCATTAATATGTTATACGGTGCCAGAGGGAGCATCCAGAAGAGGAGAATCCTCCCGTAATCTTGTGCTCCAGGTATCCTAACACTCCCCTTCTTGTGGGACTTTTATTTGGAACTTGTCCTTGTCATATATAAATTTTTTCATTGATCTACTTGTTACTTTTTCGTATATAATTTTCACATATAACAGCTTTCTGCGGGCTCTGGGAGAAACTTGGGCATGCTTAAAACTTGGCTCTTTCTGGAGTATCCTTAAAGTTTTCTATGTGGTTAACCTAGGGCTTTTACCGGAAGCCTTCTGTGGACATGTATGCGATGCATCTGCGGTTCTAGCCGATGCGGATAATGCCATGCTTGAAGCGCTTCCTAAAACTGGTAAGCTAAGAAGTTTCAAGGAACAGTTAATAGATGCTGAGGGAGTCGAAGGAAAAGATAAAAGAAACAATATTAACCTTGTACTAGCCCTACAACTTTATTGATGTTTTTTGCATAACTCGCAGCGCGGATATATAGGGCATAAGCTAATCTCAGTGCTTCAGTGTTTTCAAATCTTTCAGACTCTATGCTCCTTTTTACTAAGGAATCTGCCGTTTTTATCTCTGAATCAACGAATCTTAAAAGGTACAGAGACAATACGTTACCATTTGCGTTTTTGATAGCCTCATTCAGTGCTTGAACTGCTTGTTTTTTGGCTTGATAAATATCACCGGCAGTTATTGTAGCGTTTGCATACCATGGATCGGGGACCTTTGAAAGGGTATCCAGGCTTTCTGCTAGAACAAATGCATGTATAACGTCTATAGTTGCCGATGCCCTAAATCCCTTGTCAAATCTTGACTCTGCTCTTTTAATAACTCCTTTTGCCTCACGCAAAGTTAGATTTGCAAAGGATTCTTTTGGATAAGTGCTAGTATTAAGCTTCAACATCACTTCTTTATTGAACCTTGTGTAGATCTCCATGATATTCCCTTCTTGACCAGTTCCATCTTTTTGAAGTGAATTTAGCAAGAATTCTGCGTCCTCCAAGTTTCCACGAACTGCTTCTAAAGCGCCCAGTGAATAGGCAATTCTAAGCTCCCTTGGTCTATTGTTCAGGTTCAATATTTCCTGAGCTTGGCTTAGCCAGTTCTCAGCAGACTCAAGACTCCTCTCGACTTCTGCCGTAATAATTAAGGACTGTTCTAGATTCTCTCCATTATACTTTAATCTGGCCTTTAGAAGCTGTATCTTGCTCCCCCAGTTTGGAACTTCGTTAAGAACATCTTTTTCGCTTAATTCTCCTTCCTTAGCTTGAGTATATGCTATGACTGTTGTTGCCTCTACTGAGGCCTCTCTAGCACTTATTAATGCTCTCCATGAGTCCTTTTCAGATTTGGAGATTTCAAGTTTTTTGATGGCACTCTGCATCACTCTTTGGATTTCTCTGTCATTTAATGTGGTTGACTGGGCCTGAGAGATTAAATATTCTGCACGATTAACAGTGGCCTCAAGGAGTGCGTTATCTACGGCAACGGGGCTTGGAATTGTTGGGGTTTCTACTTTTAATGTGGACTCCAATATCTCCTTGTTGTCCTTTGTACTCACGGCATATATGCTTACACTTAATAAAAGAACAAAAACCAATCCGATACCTATAACTTTTTTAATATCCATGACCTCCGCCTCCTTTCACCGATAAATTTCAAAATCCGCGAAAAGCCATATATCAATATCATCTACATGGATAAAGGGGTAATAATTGAATCCTGCTTCAGCAAGAGCATGTACATCCACAAGGTACCATCCTGTGTTTACTGGTGAATCAATATACCAAAGCCAATCTGCTCCTTGTAAACTTGGTTCAGCGTTATATCTAAATATCCCACCTTTCAAATCATTATCTCTTGTAATTTCTATCCTATCTCCTTCATCTAACTTAATTAAGCCCCATGGAGATGGGAAGGGTAAACCAACTTGAGAAATTACAAAATCCCAAAGGACATCTAAAGCATATTGAAGCTCATCAGGTAAATTACTTTGAGTTTGTCCGTTATCAAATCCGACTGGATCCGTAAATCTAACACTAGATGGAGTATTGACTGCTCTTACTGTTATTTTGTGATTTCGTGAGTTTGGATTATATGGTTGCCTTCCATCCCATCGAGTATCATCGTAACTCAATCCAAATGTGGTTGCTTGATGAACCTCAACAGTACTATCCGGAGAAGGAGCTTGTTTTCTTGCTTCACCAGCAGCATCTGCATATGCCTGTACAATAAGCCAATTTTCTCCATTCCAATCATAGTAAACATTCTGACTGTACGGACCGCTAAGTGTCTCTAATGCAGTGGCAATAACAGAACAAAGAGGTAATAGTATTAATATGGCCGCTACTAACATATTGCTTTTACTAACAATTTTCATCCCTCCCTTGGGTTTTCATAACTATTATTGTAATTCCAATTATTTAACCTTTTTGGTTTATAATAGTAAATTTGACTTTGAAAAAAAAAGTAAGCACTAAAAATGCTCATTCCAGAGATTAAAGGAACTTAAAACTTTAGAACTTCAAAAGGTAACCAAATTTTTAATTATTTTTCTAGAATTTAAAAGGATTATTAAAATAAGTTTTCTAAACATTGTCAAAGCAAGTTGAGAAATGAGATTCAAAAGGGGACTAAAACGTAACATTTAACTATCTACAATCCTCCCCCAATCGAAACCACAAATTTTTCGTTTATCCTGAATGAAACAACCATCGTCCTGAAGGAGAGGTAGTCAAGAGGAATGTCAAAGTCCCCGGTTTTTCTAAAACCTGCCCTTATCCTTCCGTTGTGGTTTCTGGATAGTCTTAAAATTTGTTTCTCAATGAGAACCTCCAGACCTTTTGGGTTTAAAGGCTCAACCTCAAAGCTTGAGTCTTCGCCGTGGTTGAAGATTTCGAGCTCAAATGGATTTTCATGGGCAACCAGATCAAAGGCTCTTTCCCCCTCCATGAAGGATACGCCTGCAATCCTCGGCATTGTCCCCTCCTGCCCTGGCTGTCCTCTGAAGTAAATTCTTAGACGGGCACCGCTCGTTATATCCTCAAAAGAAGCTCTGTAGAAGTCCTCCCCATGAAAGCTAACCCTCTTTCTGGAAACTCTGAACTCGAAGAGGGGATGAGCCCTGATAAAGTCCTCGACAAAGCTGCCCCTTCCAAACCTGAAAAGCCAGAGCTGCTTCCTTTTGGAGAGTATCGCCGGATAAAAGTTAAACTTTTTATAGAGGTTCAGCGCTGCGGTATTGTCGTAATCTGTCATCAGGAACTGAATATTGTGCCCTTTGCTCTCGGATATTTTAATGCACTCCTCTACGAGCTTTGTCCCAACGCCTTTTCCCTGGTATTCTGGATGCACCACCAGATTGACGATCTCCGCATAGGGCGGAAAGGCCGTATCAAGGGTCACCTTCCCAACGACCCTGCCGTCGAACAGTGCTACCAGAACTTTTGAATACTTCTCCATGCTTTTCCAGATGTCTACAAGCTTTGGACTGAACTTCCAGCCTAATGTGTCGTAAAGCTCCTCAACGCCATCCGCAAACTCCTCCTTAAACTCAAGGACTTTGAGCTTCATGTGCACCACCAGTTTGATTTTTGAATATCTACTTTTAATGTAGCAGATTTAAAGAGTTGGCATTTTGAGGTCTGTATTCTCTGGAGAGGGATGTTCTGAATGTCCCATTCCCATCGCAACGTTTTAAATTTTTATTCATTGGTGGTAAACGGGCGGTACTGATGAAAAGGAAAGACTTCCTAAAGCTCGCCGCACTCTTGCTGGCCGTCGGTTTTATTACCTCCACCTACGCGTGGTGGGAGTGCAGAAATAATGAAAGGGCCCTTCTTGTGATGGTTTATAGTGATGGTCTGAAGGACGCAAGGGGGCTGTCTGATGCAGGAGTTACTTTCGAGTACCTGCTGAAGGAGAACGCCTCAGACAACCTTATTCTAACCTACGCTCACACCTACTCTGTTAGGGCCGAGCATTTAAAAGACACCGTTGGTGCCCTTTACGCCGTTACTAAAGACGAGAAGTTCTACCCGGCTTTTTCGGCGATGTCTAACGTTCACCTCTTTTTCCAGATCCTCAGCTTCAGCAACTCAACCGAGAGGAGCGCCCTCATCGAGAACAACCTGGAGACGCTCAGGGAGCTTGATGCCCTTTTTAAGGCACTAGCCACCTATCAATACCCAGATGATTTGCCTAAGGAGCTTACGGAGGAATTATTTAAAAAATCTGAGGAGCTGTTGGAACCATGAGGGTAGTCCTAATCCCAATGCGCGTTGAGGACGGAAACTTTGAGAGCAACTGGGAGGAATTCAAAAGGCGTTTTGACGAGGCCTTGGAATACAGCCCCGACTTTCTCGTTTTTCCTGAATACTGCCTTACCGGCTTTGAGGAGTGGGACTTTTTCGGGGCGGAGCTTTACGATGAGATTCTCAGGAGGGTGAGTGGGCTCGCGAGGGAGAACGGCGTTTATGTGGTCTTTGGCTTGCTTGAGCCCTACAAGCACTGTGTTTACAACTCGGCCCTGCTCATCGGGCGGAACGGCGAAGTCCTACTCAAGCACCGCAAGTTCCAGGAACCCTACAAGTTCTGCACGGGCAACACAGTGAAAACTGCCAAGACCGAGTTCGGCAAAGTTTCTATTATCATCTGCGGCGACCTCTACAACAAGCGCATAGCCAAGTGGGTAAGGCGGAAGAAGCCCGACTTTCTCTTCGTGCCCATGGAGTATTCGCCCGAATACGGGGAGCCCAATGAGGAGGACATCGAGGCCATGTCGGAGCGGGTTAGGCTCCTCGGGGTTAGAACGTTCATCGTAAACAGTTATCCTCCGGGCGGTGCGTGGGTATTCGGAAATAATGGTACCCTTGTGGCCCAGAGCGTTGGGGACACGCCCTTAATTTTTAATCTCGTTTAGCACTTTGCTTTTTGTATGCCACAGTGCCCTGCGTGTTTCCTTTGTCTAGAGTGATAAAAATAAAGTCAAGCGAGGAGTATTACAAAACTTAAGATGAAAGCCACAAAATAAAGTCCAAATGCTTTTAACATCGTTCCCTTTTCTTCGGGATAAAATCCTGCAATAGTGGTTTTGTAGAGAAACCAGCCAATGTACGCTAAAAGACCAGCAACAAAAACCAACGCTGCAAGTGTGGTAGTAACATCATTCCTCGGCCCTGCAGTGATTATTGTCTTCGTTATAATGGCTCCAATCGGGGGGAGAATGGCAAGCTTATACGCAATGTTCACTCTCGTCCCCTCCAATTGGACTAGTGGACTATATTTGCTATTTATCCTCTATGACTTATAAAATTTTCCCAAATTGCGGAGAAATATTTTAAATAAGTCAAAACTTTTAGGGGAGTATATGGACCCAAAAGTATTTATAATGTAAAGCTATACCCCACCATTAGGGTGGGCTGGATGGCTGAATTAAAATTCTGCCCGAACTGCGGCCATCCTGTGGAGCCGGGCGACAAATACTGTGCCAACTGTGGCTACCATCTGGAGGAAGCTATTACACGAAGGGAAATCACTGAAACTCCAGGTGAAGAATATGTTATAGGTGGCATTTCGAGCGGTGATCTCCGGAGGGGGCTTCTTGCAGGTTACAGCCTGTACGTCACCAACATGAGGGTCGTTGGGGTCAAAAGCAAGAAAGCGGCTCTTCTGGATTTTGTAAAAAGTGGGGGTTTAGGTGCAATTCCTGCCACTGTGGCGGAGATCAAAAAGGATCCAAACAGAGAAAAGCTTCTCAGAGAACTTGAGAAGGCCAAGAAAGACTTTGAGCTCTATAAAGACAACATAGTGAGCATTGAGATTAAGAAACCTGGCTTCATAAAAGCGGGACACATAATTTTCAGGACAAGATCAGGGGAGGAAGTGAAAATTCAGCTTCTCTCATCGCTTGGGGACAGAGAATACAAGTACTTGGTAGAGCTGTTAAAGCACTTTAAACCCGAATCATTGCTCCTAGCCTAAGGGTTGACCCACGTCCCGGAGGAAGTCACCATGGGGGGCTTCTTCAAGAGGGAAGAGGTTGTTGGAAAACTCGTGATTACACCCAGGGCGGAGGTTATTGGCAAAGTTACAGACATAGCTATAGGTTTAGACGGAAGAGTGGGGCTGAACGTTAGGACGAAGTCGGGAGAGGAAATTATAGTAACATTGGACGAGGTAGATGCCATAGAAGATGTCATCTTACTTAAACTGAAAAAAGAGGGGGAAGTGGATGTTGCAAAAACCAAAGGTAAGATATGCCCGAACTGTGGAAAGTTGAACAGAGAGACTGCGAAGTTCTGCACGAACTGTGGATACCCGCTGGAACCAGAATCTGTGGAATCAACAGCGGGAGTTCAGGATGGACTCGTGGGAATTCTTTGTGAGATAGAGCTCAGTGGCATTTCTACTGATTTAAAAACGTTTACCACGAATAAGGACTCAATAAAACTGGGTAGAAAGTCCCTTAAGGATGCTCTGGCAATTTTTGATCGGTTGCCGAAAGCGTATCCCAAAGGCTACGAAAAGAAAGTTAAGAAGCAGAAGGCCCTTCCACTGAGCCTGACTATTGATAGAGATGAGGGGACGCTTTTCATAACACTCCAGTTTGACGGGACGTACTACGTGGAGGTCGGTGTAAGGGCCTTGGGGGAGGCGATAGCAGTAGCCCCTGAGGCAAGAACCGATGAGGTCAGAGAACTGATACACCGCTTTTATTCCGATCCGTCCTTTTTCAAAGAGGTTGAGGAAATGATAGCCGAAGCCAAAAGGGAGCAGGAGAAAGAGCGCGAAAAAAATGCGCGTTCTGGCCGAGACCTCATACTATGAGGAGGGGGACAGATACCACCTGTGCGTGACGAGGGAAGGCGTAGTCGACACTCGCTCGACTCTTGACTACGAGCACATTATCTGGGGCATGAGGGCTTTCTACCCTTTCAAGGACATCGAGCACATTGTGTTAAAAAAGGGCTTCTTAGGGGCCGACATGGAGATAAGGTACTTTGATAATAAGGGTAAAGTCCGCAAGATTAAGTACTCCATAGAAAAGGGGGACTACGAGGACATCAAAAACGTGCTCCTCCAGCTTGTCCCTAAGAAGGTAATGGTGAAGTAGCTGCCTAAAAGAAAAGGGTAAATACCCCTTTCCCCAAATTTTTCTGGTGGTCTTGTGGAGCTCTACGACGTTAACGAGTTCTGGAAGTTTGACATGCGCGTCGGCCTCGTGAAGAGGGCCGAAAGAATAAAGCGGACACGGAAGCTCATCAAGCTGGAAGTTGACTTCGGGAACGAGGAGCGGACGATAATAACGGGCATAGCCGACCAGTATTCGCCGGAGGAGCTTGAGGGGAGGAAGTTCGTCTTCGTTCTCAACCTCAAGCCGAAGAAGCTGAGCGGTGTTGAGAGCCGGGGAATGCTCCTCCTTGCGGAGAGCGAAGATGGGAGGGTTTACCTCCTCCCGATTCCGGAAGGGGTACCTGTCGGAACGAGGGTGTGGTGAATGCTCTTCGGAATTTCGGGATCTAACACCCCAAACCTTTTGCTCTTGGGAATCAGGTGGGACGGCTCTTCCTCCTACCGAAAGGGCGCGAGGGAAGGGCCGGGAGCCATAAGGGAGGCCACCTCCGGGGAGCTCTACAACAGCTACACAGAGAACCTCGTCAACCTTGCGGAGAAGTGGAGGTACAGAGACCTCGGCGACGTGGATGGGGAATCCTTCGCGGAGGTTCTTAAGAAGGTGAGGAAGCTCGTGGGGGAGAACTACAGCGGTGGGAGGTTTCTCTTCCTCGGCGGCGACCACTCCATAACCTACGCCACCTTTAGAGCCCTCAGGGAGGCGAGCGGTGAAGAGTTTGGACTGATATACTTCGATGCCCACCCCGACCTCTATCCTCATTATGAGGGCGACCCCTACTCCCACGCCTGTCCAGTGAGGCGCCTCGTGGAGGAAGGGTGGGTTAAGGGCGAAAACGTTGTGCAGGTGGGGATAAGGGCTCCAACTACTGAACAGCTCGACTTCGCTAGGAGGGAAGGAATAAGGATTTACTCCGCCTCAGACGTGTGGAGAGGGATTGAGGTGGAGGTGCCCTTCGAGAGGGCTTACCTCTCCTTCGACCTCGACGTACTCGATCCAGCATTCGCCCCTGGCGTTGGAAACCCGGAGCCCGGCGGACTGAGCACGAGGGAGCTCGTGGAAATAATAAAAAGCATTGACGTCGAGGTTGTAGCCTTCGACGTGGTCGAGCTCAACCCGCACTATGACGTGAGCAACGTAACGGCCTTCGCCGCGGCGAAGATAATCAGAGAGGTTCTCGGGAGGTGAGAGGATGTGGCGTCACGCGGTTTTCGTGGATGAGAACGTTGCCTTCTCAAGACGGCCCAGAGAAAAGGAGATCACCGAAATTTCAAAGGATTTCAACGCGGTAGTTGTCCTTTTGGAGGAGGACGAGTTCCCTTACCCTCTCGAGGAATGGGAGGAAAGGGGTGTTGATGTTTTGCACAGCCCCATCCCGGACTTTACTGCTCCCTCCATTGAGCAACTCCTCGAAATCCTTCGGTGGATAGACGAGCGCACCGGGGAAGGAAAAAGGGTTCTAATTCACTGCTGGGGCGGCCTGGGAAGGAGTGGCACGGTAGCAACTGCTTGGCTCATGTACTCCCAGAGGCTTTCTCTTCGCGAGGCACTTAGGGAGGTCAGAAAAAAGAGGCCCGGCGCCGTTGAGACGCGGGAGCAGATGGAAGTTTTGGAAGAGCTTGAAAATGTTTTGAGGGGATGGTAAAATGCTGAAGTGCACGTCCTGTGGAAGGGAGTACTCCATGAGAAAACCCCACCAGAGGTGCGAATGTGGGGAACCGCTTGAATTCGAGCTGATGAAGGGCCTTCCGGGAATAGGAAGGCGGGTTTGGGAGCGATTCTCGGAGTTCTTCCCCTTTGAGCTTGAGCCGGAGCTGAGCCTCGGTGAGGGGGATACGCCGCTTGTGAAGTCAAAGCTCTCCGGGGAGCTTGGAGTGAGGCTCTACCTCAAAAACGAGACCTTAAACCCCACGTGGAGCTTCAAGGACAGGGGTACCTACGTAGGAATTCACAGGGCGCTCCAGCTCGGCTTTAAAAGAATAGGCACGGTCTCGACGGGCAACATGGCGGCGAGTGTGGCGGCCTACGGCGCCAGGGCGGGATTAAAAACGTACCTCCTTGTTTCATCCACCATAGCAGAGGAGAAGCTCAAGGCCTTAGCCCCCTACGGAGCTAAGGTCATCAAGGTTCGCGGCGATTACGGCGAGCTCTACCGCAGGAGCCTCGAACTCGGGAGGGAGAGGGGAATATACTTCATCAACTCCGACGACCCCTTCCGCGTTGAGGGCTACAAGAGCATAAGCTTTGAAATTGTTGAGGAGCTCACACCAGACTATGTCATCATCCCGACGAGCTCTGGAGGACTCTTCAGGGGAATAGTGAAGGGATTTAGGGAGCTCGCGGAGAGCGGTTTGATAGATGCCCTTCCACGTTTCGTGGTGGTGCAGGCGGAGGGATGCTCCCCTATATGCAGGGCCTTCGAGAGTGGAGCGGAGAGAATAGAGCGCTTTGAGAACCCAAGAACCATGGCCCATGCCATAGAGAACCCCCATCCCCCGAGCGGAAACGCCGTCCTGAGGCTCCTGAGGGAGCTGGACGGCCTCTGCGTGAGCGTGAAAGATGAGGAGATACTCGAGGCCCAGAGGGAGCTCGGAAGGGAGGGCCTGTTCGTCCAACCCGCCTCCGCCACGGTCGTGGCTGCCCTAAGAAAGCTCGTGGAAAGTGGAGTGGTTGAGGAGGGCTCCAGAGTGCTCGGGATACTCACGGGCTCGGGCCTCAAGGTGCTCCCCCGGGAGAAGGCATTTGGGGAGGAGGTGGACATCAAAGACCTCCTGAGAAGGGCTGATTTATGGTGATGAACTCCCTCTGGAGCAGGTGAAGTGTTTTTTCGTCAAGGGCTCTCTCGTCAACATAGACCACCATTAGTTTTTTCTCCCTTATCACCCTGTCTTTCAAATCCATGAGGAACCTTACTGTGGTCTCGGGGCCGTTTTCCACGATGGAGTACTCGACGGCGTCAATGAAGACCGCATCGTAACCGGAGTGGATGTGGGACGTGATTATATCGAGCAGTATGCCGAGTTTGGTGGGTGAGATTGCCGTAACGCTTTCTTCCTCTCCCTCCTTTGCCCTCGTGAGCCAGAAAACTCTTCCATTGTTTATCTTGGCCTTCGTTCGGGTTATCAAAAGCACGTTTTTCGATCCCTTCAGGAGCCTCTCAAACAGCTTTCTGCTGGTTACCAGGAAAGCACCGCTTATTATCAGCTCTGAAGGGGTCGCCCTTCCCAAAAACTGGGTTCCAAAGAGGCCCGTGGCCAGAAGAATCTTACCCGCCGTTTCAAGAACGTAGATATTTTCCATCGCCCCGAGATCCTTGAGGTAGAGGAGCTTCAGAAGTGAAGAGAGACCGAAAAGAAACGCCCCCCCTGCCAGGGTCAGCGAGTATTTCCTTTCTGTACGGCGGGGGAAGAATACGGTGAGACCCAGGAAGAAGAGGCCCGCCACCTTGGCTATGACGGCAACTTCGTATGGACGGAGGGGAGGAAGGATCTGGGCCACTGCAAGCGCCATTAGGGCCATCTCGAGAAGGTAGAAGAGGATAACCACCGCGTATCCCATAAAGAGCCACTGGGGATATCTAATCTCCATCACGCTACGGTATATGAAAACGCTCTGTACAGCCACGAGGAGGGCCGCGAAGACGAGGAGAACGTTCAGATAGACGATTATGTACTGGGGAGGGAGTGGCACGTTCGGGAGTACGATAAGCTGGAAGTACGGGGGGTCAAGAAAGGGCACAAAGAGCTCGAATAGGAACGCGAGCGTAAGGTAGGAATACGCCGAATTCCTGCGGGACAGTGTGATGTAGGCGGTGGAGAGAAACAGGAAAACTGTGGCGGCAACGTTCACCAGGAGGTATCCAATCATAAGCGCCCTTTATTTAATAGGCTGCCGACGTTTATTAATCTTTCCGGGGGTGTCGAATTCCTGCCACAGCCGCGAAGTTTATTAACCCACCCGGCGAGGAACTTGCATGAAGCTCATACACGACCCTATTCACGGTCATATAGAGCTCGACGACTTCGCGCTCAAGCTGGTGGACACGCCTCAATTCCAGAGGCTCAGGCGAATAACCCAGCTTGGCCTCGCCTACCTCGCGTACCCCTCCGCCAGGCACACGCGTTTCGAGCACTCCCTCGGGACCTTCTACATAGCTAGGGTACTTGCCTCCCATAATGGAAGTATGGAGGAGGGGGTGGAGTACGCCGCCCTGCTCCACGACATAGGGCACTACCCTTTCTCGCATACGCTGGAGGCCATCTACCCGCGGCACGAGGACAACACGAGGCGTATTCTCGCGGAGGGCGAGATAAGGGACGTCATCGAGGAGCGCTACTCCCTTGGTGAGTTTTTGAAGCTCCTGAAGCACCCGGCGGTGAGCGGCGATATTGACGCCGACAGGATGGACTACCTAGTCCGCGATGCCTACTACACCGGGGTTGGCTACGGGGTGGTTGACCTCGAGAGGCTTATAAGAAACCTGATCTATGACGGCAGGAGTCTCCTGATAGGGCAAAAGGGAATTATGGCGGCTCAGTCCCTCCTTCTCGCGAGGAGCATGATGTACCCGACCGTCTACCAGCACCACGTCTCGAGGATAGCCAGCGCCATGCTCGTGAAGGCCGTTGAGCTCGAGGGCATCCCCTACGAGGAGATACGCTTTATGGACGAGGTGGACCTGATAGCGAGGCTCAGGGAAAGCGAGCGCGAGGAAGTGCGGGAGCTTGTGAGGGCTGTAGATGATAGGAAACTTTACAAGCGCGTCCTTTACTCTCGGGAGGAGCTTGGGAGGCTGGAGGAGCTGAGGGCACTCCTGGAGGACGAGTTCGGCCATCTGGCCCTCCTCGACTATCCGCCAAAGCCGAAGTTCGAGGAGAGAAACGCCCATGTGGAAGGGGGAGGTAGGCTCAGCGAAGTCTCACCCCTCGTGAGGGCCCTCGTCGAACTCAAGGACACCCACTGGCGCTGGGGTGTCTACGCGAGGGAGGACGTGGTTGAGAGGGTCAGGGAGTGCTTAGAGCTTTAACTTTATCCCTCCCCTTTCTATTGAGAAGGGAACGGTCCGGAGAACGTGATGCGTCCGGTTCATTCCGTAAACCCTGAGGTAGCGCTGGGGTTGCGGCTCTTCACTTATGCCCAACTCTATGACTCCATCGGCCATGGCACTTATGAGGGTCTCCACGGACTCGTTCTCTATCCCCCAGTTCATCTCAAGAATCCACACCTGCCTGCTTTTCCGGGCGAAGTCCCTTAGCGAGACGAGAAAGTCGTAAACAAGGGAGCGCCTCATACCCCTGAAGAGGGAGTTTACAGAGGACACGAAGCCGAGCATGTAAGGGGGGCTGTGGTCGAGCATCGCCCGGAGCGTCATCCCCTGAAGGGCCTGAATGAACGAGCCAACGTCGTAGGGATCCTCTATTACGGGCTCTGCACCGGGTTTTGAGTTCAGCCTGCGGGTGAAGATATCCACGAGGTATAGATGGCTTTTATAGGGCTGGAAATCAAAGCCAATCCCCCTCCAGTCTTCGAGTGTCTCCTCCGGTGATTGGTCCGCCGCGAGTCCTATGACGGGTATCCCCATTTTGACATGGTTGTACAGTGTCTGGCCCGTAAAAACGCTCTTTCCGGCCTTGGGGGCCCCCTTCAGAAGTACGATGCTCCCCAAGGGGATGCCACCCATGATAAGGTCATCAATGATTCCCGTTGGTACTCTGACGGGGGCTTCATGTTCCATAGGCCTCACTGGCGCAGGCTATATTTTCAGTGTTTTATAACCTTTTTGTCAGTAGTATTATTGTGTTTTGGAAAAGTTTACAACAATTTTGTAACGTTTGGTAGTTTCATGGTCATTAAATAGTTCGGCATGGTTGATTTGCGATTCTTTTCGACCACCATCTAAGCGAAAAGATTTTTATACTTTAGGAAGCACTATTCTATGCAGTAAACCGAGGTGGTGTGCATGCATGAACTCCTAGATTTCGCCGTTGAGAAGGCCCTCGAACTGGGGGCGGATTACGGGGAGGCGCGCTTCGAGGAGAAGAGCGGCACCTCTCTGGCAATGAAAAACGGAAACCCGGAGGGTCTTTCGGTAGAGGCGGAGAGGGGCATAGGTATTAGAGTTCTCGTGAACGGTGGCATGGGCTTCGCATCAACCAACGTTCTAACCAGGGAAAGCGTTGCCGAGGCCGTCAAGAAGGCCGTGAAGTTAGCTAAGGCCGCATCTAAAGTGAGGAACGAGCCGATACGCTTCAGCGAGGAGGACTTCCACGAAGTTTACTACGAGGTCAGGATGAGGAAGGACTTCCGCGACGTCTCCCCGGAGGAGAAGCTCGAACTCCTAAGGAAGATCGAAGAGGAGGTAAAAGCCACCGGCGTCAACGTGCCGATGCGCTATCTGATGTATTCTGACGAGGTGTGGCACAAGATCATCGTCAACAGCGAGGGGGCCCTGGTTGAGAGCGTTATCCCGCGCGTTTCCACCGTTTACAACCTCGTCGTCTTCGAGAACGGCCAGATGGAACAGGCCCCATTTGTTAAGAGGGCCTTCGCCGGCGGCCTTGAGCTGATCGAGAAGGACGAACCCTGGGAGTGGGCGGTCAAGGACGTGCAGGCCCTTAAGAAGTTGATCTACGAGGGACAAACACCGCCGGAGGGGAAGGTAGACCTCGTGATAAGCCCCGAAGTAGCGGGCATAGCCGTCCACGAGAGCGTTGGGCACCCCTACGAGGCCGACAGAATTTTCGGAAGGGAGGCGGCCCAGGCGGGGGAGAGCTTCGTGAAGCCCGACATGCTCGGCGAGAGAATTGGAAGTGAAGCCGTTACCGTCATCGAGGACCCAACACTCCCGAACAGCTGGGGCTTCTACCTCTACGACGACGAAGGAGTGAAGGCCCGCCCGAGGTACCTCATAAGGGACGGAATCATCACCGAGTTCCTCACCAACAGGGAGTACGCGGCGAAACTTGGCCAGCGCTCAAACGCGGCCGCGAGGGCAATCAACTACAACCGCGAGCCGATAGTCAGGATGGCGAACACGTATTTGGCTCCCGGCGATTATTCCTTCGAGGAGCTCATCGAGGACGTCAAGCTCGGCGTCTACATGGTGAGCTTCAACGAGTGGAACATAGACGACAGGCGCTACCAGCAGAGGTACATCGGCAGAGAAGCCTACCTCATCGAGAACGGTGAGATAAAGCACCCTGTTAGGAGGCCCATCCTCGAGATAACGACGAGAGCTTTGTGGAGCAGCGTTGATGCCGTTGGAAAGGAAGTCGAGTACTATCCGGGAACCTGCGGCAAGGGCGAGCCCGGACAAGGAGTCCCAGTCTGGATGGGCGGAGCGCACGCGAGACTGCGCGATATCCCGCTGAGGAGGCCGTGAGGTGGTGGAGATGTTTGACGTTAACGAACTCATCCTTAAGAAGGCGAAGGAACTCGGCTTTGGAGACGTTGTTGTCCTCGGCTACGAAAAGGACCGGAGACAGGTCCGCTTCGCCAACAACGAGATAACCGTCGCCAAAAACTGGCACGAGAGGAAGGTCGAGCTCTTTGTGGAGCTTGAGAAGAGGGTCGCCGGAACGACGATAACCGAGCTGAGCGAGGAGAACATCGAGAAGACCCTCAAAACGCTCCTCTCGAACATGAAGGGCATGGCCCCGAAGGAGGACTACTACGGCATAGCTGAGGGCCCCTTCGAGTACAGAGACATCCCTGAGACGTTCGACAAGGCGATAGTTGAGCTCGATGAGCCGAACGAGTACGTCGAGAGGGCCATAAACGCGGCCCTTGAGGAGGGTGCCAAGAGGGTAGCTGGAGTGCTCTACACCGACCACGACAAAATATACCTCACAACGAGCAACGGAGTGGAAGCTTTCGACGAGGGAACGGGGATAGAGATAAGCGTCAGGGCATTCATCGGCGACCTCGAGAGCGGCCACGGGACGAACTCCGTAAGAGTCCTCAAGAAGTTCGACCCAGAATCAGCTGGGCGAAAAGCGGGAGAGATTGCCAAGCTTGCCCAGAGCCCGGAGCAGGGGCCGGAGGGGAAGTTCGACGTTATCTTCGACCCGCTGGCCTTCGCCAACCTTCTCAGCTACATGAGCTTCATGACGTCCGCCTATGCCGCCGAAGCTGGTTTCTCCTTCCTCGTCAACAAACTCGGCCAGAAGGTCGCGAACGAGATAGTAACGATAAAGGACGTCGGCAACATGCCGAACGGCTACGGCACGAGGAAGTTCGACGACGAAGGCGTGCCGACGAGGGAAACGACCATAATCGAGAACGGAACGTTCAAGACCTTCCTCCTGAACACGAGCATGGCGAGAAAGTACAAGGTCGAGACGACAGCCAACGCCGGGCTGATAATGCCGCAAGCCTGGAACATCGTCCTTGAGCCGGGCGACTACTCAAAGGAGGAGCTGTTCAGCGAGGTCAAGCACGGCATCTACATAACCAACGTCTGGTACACACGCTTCCAGAACTACGTGACGGGGGATTTCTCAACGATACCGAGGGACGGCATATTCCTCGTGGAGAACGGCGAGCTGAGGCCGATAAGGAACATCCGTGTAAGCGACAACCTCCAGCACATACTGGAGAGCATAGCTGCACTCGGAAAAGAGTCTCACCACATCCACTGGTGGGAGGTTCAAACACCTGTCTCAACACCCTACGTTCTGGTCAAGGACGTCGGGATAACGAGGGCGACGAAGTGAAGCCCTTTCGGGCTCCCTCCACTTTTTTAACTCTATGAAGGATTAAAGGGAGGTATTCCCCTAAGTTATGCTGGAGATCATAGGGTATCTCCATGGAACCCGTTTTCCTTAATCATCCACTTGAGGCAAGTAACAGGCATAACAAACTGGAAGGCCGAGAAAACGCTTAAAACTTCTTTCACGTTTACCAAGAGTGGGGTGGAAAAATGGAGGCCATTGAAAACTCCCGCTTGAATAAGTTTCACTACAAGCTTTTAGCGATCCTCGGAACCGTGTGGGCCTTCATAGCGGTCAACACCATAGCGGCGAGCTTCGTTATTGCTCTGCTCAAGAAGGAGCCGGCATTCCGGGGAAGCCTGACGAAGCTTGGCTCCCTCGGCTCGGCGGCGCTGTTCGGCATGCTCTTCGGGGCGTGGCTCTTCGGCTACGCCTCCGACAGAATTGGGAGGAAGAAGGCACTGATTCTGGCGGTCTCGACTTTCTCGCTCGGCTCAATAACCAGCGCCTTTGCCGCTAACCTCGACCAGCTCATAGCCCTCCGCTTCATTGTAGGCCTCGGCCTGGGCGGCTCCCTGCCGGTTGCGAGTTCATACTTCGCCGAGTTCATGCCCCGTTCGGTGAGGGGGGCGATGATTTCCATCCTCGAGAGCTTCTGGGCGGTAGGGACGATAATAATCGGCGTCGTTGCCCTTCTCGTCAAGGCGGACTGGAGGAGCATACTCCTCTTTGGAGGTGCAGTGGTGCTCCTCGTTCCGGTTCTCCTAACGCTGCCAGAGTCTCCGCGCTTTCTCCTGTCCAAGGGCCGTGTTAAGAACGCCGAGGAGACCCTCATGAAAATCTTCGGCGTCAAAGTGAAGCTTGAGAAGCCCGAAGCCGGCAGAAAAGTTTCAGTAGGGGATCTTTGGAGGCGCTACGGGAAGAGAACACTCATGCTGACCATCGCCTGGTTCAGCATAGCCTTCGCCTACTACGGGTTTTTCATCTGGCTCCCGAGGTTCCTCTCCGCCACCCTTGGAATAACGGTCTTCAGGAGCTTCCAGTACTTCATAGTAACGGCCATAGCCCAGCTCCCCGGCTACTGGAGTGCGGCTTACCTCCTTGAAAGGATAGGGAGGAAGAAGACCCTTTCCTACTACCTCCTGCTCTCCGGCCTCGCAGGACTCGGGTTCTACTTTGCCGCCAGCTCCGGAAACGAGGGGGCGATAATAGCGAGCGCGATAGCCTTCAGCTTCTTCAACCTCGGCGCGTGGGGAGCCATCTACGCCTACACACCGGAACTTTACCCGACCGAGGTCAGGGGCACCGGCACAGGGTGGGCCGGAGCGATGGCGAGGATAGGAGGCGGAACCGCACCAATAATCGCAGGAAAAATCATGGAGGTTAGTGGTGCGGCCCTGGCGGTGCTGGTGATAGCCGTGGTGGCGATAATCGGAGCGCTGGACGTGCTGGCCCTGGGAGAGGAGACCATGGGGAGGGAGCTCGCGTGAGCCTCCCCTCTCCACTCTATCCAAACACTCCCAGCGCCGGCCCTATGGTTATCCCCATGCTCAACAGTCCGCCGAGGATTAAAGCTGGAACTGTCTGTCTCCTCTCGATGGCAAAGAGGTAGGCTGCTAGAGAGCCTGTCCAGACGCCAGTTCCCGGCAGGGGGACGGCAACGAAGATTACGAGACCTATGAACCCCCACCTCTCCACGTAAGGATGCGCCTTGATTCTAACGCCCTCAAGGTAGTACAGGTAGAGGGGGGCCACCTTTCTGAGGGGCGTTCCCTCCAGCCAGAGCATGAACCTGTCTATGTACGGCAGAACCGCCGGGAGAACGAAGGAAAGGAGCAGAACACCGAGGGTGGCCGCTAGAAGGGTTCCCCAGAGAGGATACCCCTTCCCGATGCCGTAGACTATCGCGTAGCGCCCCTCAAAAGTCGGAATCAGCGAGAGCAGGAAGACCTCACTGAGATTATTCAACGTCAAACACCCCCAGTTTGAGACCTCTGACTATCCGCCGGTAGTAGGGGAGCCACAGGCTTTCGGTGAGTTCCACGGCCATGCCCGTCCACGGGCCGAGCACCAATGAAAAGAGGACGTCGCTGAACCAGTGCACATGGAGTAGGAGCCTTGAGAGGGCTATGGCCAAAGCCCAGCCCCACCAGAGCGGCCAGAGCTTCTTCCAGCGCCCGGCAAAAAAGTAGGCGAGCACCGCGGCCCTGGCCGTGTGGCCTGAGGGGAAGGCAAAGTAGTCGGCGTTCTTCAGGGATTCTAGCAGGTTCCAGTGAACCTGGGCCTCACCCGGCCGGGGGACGCCGGTCAGAACCTTGAGCAGGCCCACCGCAACCATCGAGGCCACTATTGTAATGCCCACCTCAAGGGTGAAGCGGCTCAGCTTTCCCCGCTTTACAACGTCCCAGGCAATAAATACTAGGATGTAAAGCACAACTGCGGCGAAGCTCCCCGTATCGGTGAGAATGTTAACAAGGGAGCCTCCGTGGGGAAGCGCAGAGTTCGCCCATGCGTTGGCCCCATTGAACGAACCGAGCCATTCCATAAGGAGCAAGATTATCAGGAATGCCGTTAAAGTTAGAAAACTCCAAGAGCCGGGGCGTTCATTCATCCTCTCTTCCCTCCTTGATGGCAACCGCGGCGAAGAGCGGTGCTATTGTAAGAAACTCCACTGGATTTCCTCTTATCTTTCTACAAAGTCCTACAGTGCATAGAGCAAAAAGGTCGACGATACTATAAGAGACTTTCTGAACCTGTCCGCCGGTATGCAATTACAATGCTCCTAGACGTGAAGGTTGATGCCGGAAACGGAAAGGTGCTCCACATTGAGAACGGCGACGAGAGGGAGAAAGAGGACACTGAAGGCGGCGAAGAGAAAGAACCCGGAAAAGAGCTTGAGAAGGATGAATCCGCTAACTCAGTGGACAACGACACCATAAACGAGGAAGTGCAACAGGAAGGTGAGAACTGAGCGTGCCTCATATTCTTATCTTTACATTTTGAAAAACGTACCAGATAGCTTTTAGAGATTGCGTGGTAGGAGAGTTGGGAAGTATGATGAACATAGCCAGCTATATCTCCGTTATTAGGTCGTTGGACGGCAGGGCCCTGGAGCTCCTGGGGATGGCGGTGGCCACTTATTACCTCAGTGTGCTTATCTACGCCCTTCGGTGGAAGATAGTGCTAAACGGCATGGGAAGGAGTATCCCCCTAATGGAGCTGTTGAAAATCCATCTCTCCTCGATTTTCGTTAACAACGTAACCCCAATGAGCCGCGGGGGCGGCGAGATTCTAAGGGTCACATGGGTTTCAAAGAAGCACAAAGTGCCCGTAGCCCTCTCAACTGCCAGCATACTCTACGAGAGGATCTCAGAAGTGATACCCCTGCTTATACTCACCCTTTTGGGGGCTTCATACTTTGCAACGCATATTGTGGCATTTGTAGTGCTTGGAGGGATCGCTGCGGTACTGCTGTGGTTCAAATGGGACGGAGTAGTGATGCTCTCGGTCAGGCTCTTCAGGGTCAGCCTAAGACAGGATGACCTGGTTAGGATGCTCGAACTCAAAAAGAAACCAACCGTGAGCATACTTACCGTCGGCCTGAGTTCGGCCGTGTGGCTTTTGGATGTTACCCGGCTGAAGCTTATAGCGATGGCCTTCGGCTGGGATCCACCGCTCACATTTCTTGCGATAGTCTCGCTGGCCAACCTGCTCTTCGGCCTGATGGCGTTCACACCTGGCGGAATTGGGATAGTTGAAGGAGGGCTTCTTGGAACCCTTACCTACTTCGGAATCCCATCAACGCTGGCGCTCTCGGTGACGTTAATCGAGAGGTTCATCTCGTACGTATCGAGTACGGTAGTCGGTTTCATGGCCCTGGTAGCTTCCGGAGGTGTTGAAGTATGGAAAGCCTTAAGATCGCACTAGTCTCAGACTGGTTCTTTCCAAGTGTGGGGGGCATAGAATATCACATCCACGACCTCGCCACTCACCTGGTGGAAATGGGTCACGAAGTCCACGTAATAACGAGGTTTGGAAACTATCCCGACGAGAAACTCCCCTATGATGTTCACCGGTTTAGGGGTAGGGTAACGATGGATAGCTTCCACGTGAGCATTGGAACGGATGCGTTGAAACAAATAAACGAGCTATACAAAATGGAGCACTTTGACGTAACCCACGGACACAGCATATACTCACCCCTGGCCGTCGGTGTTGCCAATCTCTCAGCTGGGATAAGGGGGATTCCAAGTGTTATAACCAATCACTCTCTTCTTGGGGACTCAATTTTAAATCCAGCGTACATCACTCTCCTGCGCATCTCCCTCCGTAAGGTCAGTTCGTTCATCGCCGTTAGCAGGGCGGTTGAAGGGGACACGCGCTCAATCCTCGGCAGGAACCTTGGAAAGAGGGAAATTTACACCATCCCCAACGGGATAGATGCAGATTTCTGGGAGCCACCGGAGGATAAGGAGGAACTGAAGGAATCCCTCGGCCTAAAAGGAGTGGTCGTAGCCACGACCTCCCGTCTGACGAAGAGAAAGCGGGTTCATGTGATTCCGGCGATTGCAAAGAGTGTAAAAGAAGAACACGGCGAAAACATGACGTTTCTGATAATTGGAGATGGACCCGAAAGGGAGACTATCGAACGGCTCATCAGGCAGTACCGCGTTGAGGACACCGTGAAACTCCTCGGAAGACAGCCGAGGGAGAAAGTACGGGAGTACCTACAGGCTAGTGACGTATACCTATCGCCCACAATTTATGAGGCCTTCGGAATAGCCGCGCTTGAGGCACTGGCCTGCGGCGTTCCGGTGGTTGCAAACAACCATGGGGGAATAAGCGAGGTCGTAGAGCACGGAAAGACGGGTCTGGTGTCTCAGGACGACGGTGAACTGGTGCAAAACCTAATGGCTCTGATTGACGATGAGGAAATGAGGGAGGAAATGGGCAAAAACGCAAGAAAGAGTGTGGAAGACCGCTTTAGCTGGGAGGCTGTAATTCCAGAGGTGCTGGACGTTTATGAGAGAACAATGAACCGGGGAGGTGGAAATCCGTTTCTCCTTTACAGGTTCCACCAGGCACTCAAGAGGGGGGTTGCAGATGCTGGTGTCTTTAACCTTTGATGTTGAGCAGGACTGCCCGCCCTACCTGAGCACAACCAGGGGAATGGAAGAAGGTCTTCCAAAAATCCTTGACCTGCTCGAAGAGAAAGGCGTAAGAGGGACATTCTTCTTTACCGCGCGGATGGCGAGGGAGTACCCCCATTTAGTAAGGCGCGTTGTTGATGAGGGTCATGAACTGGGAAGTCATGCCTACAACCACGAACGGCTGGACAGACTTTCAAAAAGCGATGCCGAAAGGGCCGTAAAAAAATCCCTAACTGTGCTGCGAGAGTTTGGGGATGTTGTCTCGTTCAGGGCTCCCAACCTTCAGTTGCCTTCCTGGCTCTATGGAGTGCTGAATGAGAACGGAGTACTCGTTGACTCCTCCGCTGCCCGCTACAAAGGATATCTGGAGGGCGTGCATTATGTGAACGGCGTTCTTGAGGTGCCAGCGTCGGTAACCTCCTCAGTTCTTCGCCTTCCGTGGAGCATTCAACGCGCGATACATTCTCACCTCCGGGAACCAAGGGTTTATTTTGCCCATCCCTGGGAATTCGTTCCGATGGGAGGGGTACGCTTTGACTGTCGTTTTAACACAGGTAATAAAGCCCTTTTGTTGCTTGAAAGGCTTATAGACCACTATAAACGGGAGAACGTGAAATTTTTATTAATAGGGGAATATCCCGGTATCTTCGCTGATGTGGAATCCGCAAAGGGTTAGAACTCCATATTCATTGTGACGGATAAATCAGGGTATGGGCCCGGGTTGTGCCCCGAAACAGTTACTGGAATATGGGTTTTGAGAAAGAAAAATGCTAGGGGCCTCCCGATTAATTGGCCAAAATGTTTATAGCTCTAATCCTAAACCTCCAATGGTGAGGTATGTGCTGGAAATATTGAACGTTGTAATGCGGTTTTTCACCTGGGGATTCTCCTTCTACAAGTGGGTGAAGAAGCGCGAGGAATTCATGCTCTTCTTGAGCGTGGCCCTGTGGATAGACTTTCTGGCCGTCCTTACCCAGAAACCAATCCTGGCGCATTTGGGGTGGGTCCCTGAAGTAGCGGTTTTAATACCCCTCCTAAGCACGTTTGCGGTGATAGAGGGAACCCTCCTGATAGCAGCGGCCCTCCTTGTTCTCGATAGTCTTAAAACGCCATGGGGACAGCTTGTGGTCGTTCTCAGTGTCGTCCTCGGTTCGACATACGTTCTTGTGGGGACTCTCCTCAACGAGCCCCCTACGGTTCTCTTCGCGTTCCCCCTTCCCTTCATGGGGGCCTCCCTCATTCTTGTGGGATACGCCCTTATCAAAGAGGAGGTCGGCGTTAAAAACGTGGCAACGCTGTTCCCCCTCGGACTGATTCTCTTGGGGAGCATTAACGCTACTTACCCCCTTACAATAAAAACCCCTCTCGCCCCCTACCTCTACGGCGCGGGAGCGGTTTTTAGGGCCATGGTTTTCGTGGGCATGGCGAGGTACGCCCTCTTCCACGTGGTTCCCCCGAGAAGCACGAGCGTGAACCTGCCGCCCGGAGCGTTCTACGTGGAAACCCGGAGGGCTCTAAGAGCACTGGTTCATAAAATGCAGCGTTCTGGAAACGGTGTCCTCATAACGAGGAACTCACCGCAGGGAATAACCCCCACGTTCCCGGTTTTCTGGATTACCAGGGTCATTTCCGGCAGGATACGCGAGAACACGACGGCAATTTCCCCCACTGACATCGGCATCCTCCTCGACCTCGTGAGGAGGCACCTTGAGAAGGGCCATTCACTCGTGGTGGTTGATAGCTTGGAATACCTTGTGGTGGAGAACGGCTTTGAAAACGCGTTTAAGTTCCTGCTCTCCCTGAAGGATAACATCATGCACTTCCACGGCACGCTTATTGTGCTAACATCGCCCTCCATGTACTCGGAAAATCAATGGGCGTTGATTTCAAGGGAGCTGGAAAGGCTCGACCTCGAATGACGGGACCCGCTACGACCTCCTAACTTCAACCCACGTTGAGTGATAGGCGGAGCCGTTTCCGTAGCCATTAACTGTCTCATCTGTCGTGAGGAAGTTCGCGTTCCAGCCAAGGAGCCTCGCCCAGAAGGCTTTGTAGAGGAGGACAACTCCCCTTGGGACATCCTCTGTGAGCTTTGCCAGGGTTTTCACTCTTCCGTTGTCGTTGAAGACCTCCACCTCGTCGCCTTCTTTTATCCCTCTCCCCTCCGCATCGAGCGGGTTGATGTAGAGGCGGGGATCAACCATCCCGTAGGTGTTGTGGTACTGGCTCGTTATCGTCATCCTGTATGTCGGGGTCAAAAGCCTCAGAGGGTACTTGCCCTCGCGCTTTCTGTACTCCGGGAACGGTGAAAGGCCGCGCTCAACGGCCCGCTGGGAGTAGAATTCTATCTTCCCGCTGGCCGTCTCCCATTTCTGCGGTTTTTCCGGCACTCTGACGAAGCCCTTTCTCTTCAGCTCATCCCAGCTCAGGCCGTTGAGCTCGAGGATTTTCCTTATTACTTCCTCGTCGCTCTCGTGGAGGTGGGGGTTCTCTATCCCCAGGGCCCTCGCGAGGAGCCTCGTTACCTCGCTGTTGCTCTTCCCGTAAAGCTTCGCAACCGGCTCGTTTAGAGCTACGTAGCGGTGGTAGTAGGAATCAACGATATCGAGGCGCTCGAAGAATGTATTGGCAGGTAAAACAACGTCAGAGTAAAGGCCAGTGTCGGTCAAAAAGATGTCGTGGGTGACAACGAAGATGTCGTTCTCCTCCAGCACCTTCCTCAGGCGGTTCTGGTTGGGCAGGCTCGCGAGAGGGTTGGAGTTGTAGACGTAGAGGAACTTTATCTCGCCCTCCTCGATGTATTCTGCCAGCTTCATCTGGGGGACTCTCTTGGCGGGTTTGGTCCTTAGAAAGGCTCCTTCCGCGTAGGACTTGTCTACGGTTTTCATGTCGTAGATGAAGCCGAAGCTGTGTCCAACTAAGGCCGGGAGGATCGCTATCGCCCTTATCGCATCCCCTCCTGCCAGGGAACGCTGGAAGCCGTAGCCGATGTGAATAACGCCCCGCTTTTCCGCGTAATTCCTCGCGAAAGCCTCTATCTCCCCAACCCGCAAACCGGTTTCCTCCGCGATAAAGTCCATTTCGAGGTTCCCAACGTACTCCCTGAACTCCCCGAAGCCGTGGACGTTCTTCCTCACGAAATCCTCGTCATAGAGGTTCTCTTCGATTAGAGTCTTTGCAACTCCCAGGGCAAAAAGTACGTCCGTCTCAGGCCTTATCTGGAAGAACCTGTGGGAGCGCTTTGCTGTTTCAGTTCTCACCACATCAACTGTCCAGGTCTCAAGACCGTATCGTTTTGCGAGCATGAAGCCGTGAAGGTTCGTCCAGAAGGGATTCACGCCCCAGTAGATTATTAGCCTCTGGTTCCTCAGCTCCTCGGGATCGAGGCCAACTGCGGTGCCGTAGACGTCCCTCAAAGCCTCCTGTCCCGCTCTATCGCATATCCCGTGGTCGAGCATCGCCGTGTTCAGGTAGTGAAAGAGCCTCAGGGGGAAGGCGTAGTTCACAACCCCCCTATCGCCGGCGTACTGATAGACAAGAACTCTCTCGCTCCCGTAAGTCTCTATAGTTTCCCTCAGCTTACCTGCCACGAGCTCTATCGCATCATCCCAGCTCGCCTCTCTAAATTCCCCACTTCCCCTCTCGCCGGTTCGTATGAGTGGAACCTTTAACCTCTCCGCGGAGTGGAACCACTTTGGGAGAAGGGCGCCCTTTGGACAGAGAAAGCCCCTTGTTATCGGGTGGGAGGGGTTCCCCCTCACCGACAACTTCCCATCTCTTAACTCGCTCACCATCGAGCATGTATCGTAACAGTCCCGGGTGCAGACACTGAACATCGCCATCCCTATTTAAGTTCAGAGTGCCTAATTTAAACGTTTTTGCACATACCGCTGGCTCAACATTGAATCTTTTGTTAGATTGCTGTCCTATTGTTGCAGGAATTACACGCCTTTCCCCACCATAGCCAAAAATTTTATAACACTCTACCGCGAAGTAGAGAGATAGAAACGGTGTCCTTTCATTACGGTCACTGTAGGATGGTGATAATGATGATGCCAGTGGATAGGAAGTCTCTCTTTAAGAGAGTGCCGAGCGGAATTCCTGGTTTTGATGACCTAATCGAGGGTGGCTTCCCCGAGAACACCACGGTTCTAGTGGCGGGTGGAACCGGTACAGGTAAAACCACGTTCGCTGCCCAGTTCATATACAGGGGTGCTGAACTCTACGACGACCCTGGAGTCTTTGTAACCCTCGAGGAGAGGGCAAAGGACATCAGAAGGGAGGTTAAATCCTTCGGATGGGACTTTAAGAAGTACGAGGATGAGGGCAAGATCGTTATAATAGACGGTGTTAGCTCTTCTGTTGGCCTTCCATCAGAGGAAAAGTTCGCCCTCGAAGACAAGTTCAACGTGGACAACTTCCTCCGCTACGTTTATCGCGTTGTCAAATCAATAAACGCCAAGCGCCTCGTGATAGACTCTATACCCTCCCTCGCCTTCAGACTTGCCGAGGAGAGGCAGATCAGGGAAGTGCTCCTTAAGCTCAACACCATACTCCTTGAGATGGGCGTCACCACGGTGCTGACCACGGAGGCCCCCGCCCCCCAGGAGGGCAGGATCAGCCGCTACGGTATTGAGGAGTACATCGCGAGGGGTGTCGTCCTTCTCGACCTCCAGGAGAGGAACATAGAACTCAAACGCTACCTCCTCATAAGGAAGATGCGTGAGACCAAGCACTCCATGAGGAAGTACCCCTTCGAGATAACCAGTGATGGAATAGTCGTGTATCCGAGCGGAGAGATATACTGAACCGGGTGATATAGGTGCTCCCCCTTGACGGCGAGGAAGTTGAAAGAGAGGTCACTCGAGTTGCTACGGGCGTAATTGACGACCTTATTATGGGGGGTGTTCCCCGGGGAAGTGTTATCCTCGTTATAGGCGACCCCAAGGCGGGCAAGACGACCTTCGTGAGCCAGTTTATGCACAACCAGCTGCACTACGGTATCCCAGTAATCAGCATCTTTACGGACATCTCGCGCTACGAGTTCGTGAGCAACGCGATGGACTTTGGCTGGGACTTTGAGAAGTACCTCGACGAGGGACTCTACATAATAGACGCCTACACTACCAGGCTCCGCGGGAAGCCGAAGTTCGCCTTCGATGAGGCCATGGTAACCAACGTAAGCGACACAACCCAGATAATAAGCGCCATAAAGGACATGACGCTCAACATAATGACCAGCAGGAACCCGCCGTTCATAACCGGCGTTATCTCCTCCCTCACCCCCATATTCTTTGAGGCGGACAGGAAGCAAATCTACAAGTTTCTGGAGGACCTTAAGGAGCTAGCCCACAGGCAGAAACAGGTGTGGCTGCTCGAGATGAACTCGGGGATAGAGGCCCCCCACGTGGAGATGATGGTCAAGGCCATAGTTGACGGCATCATCGAGTTCCGCCTCATGGAGGAGGGAAAAACGCTCAGAAGGTACCTGCGCGTCTACGGAATGCGCAGAACAAAGCACGTACTCTCGTGGATTCCCTACGAGATAACGTCGAGGGGTATAAAACTCAATCTTTAATCCCGAGCCCCTCTATTTTTCTGCATACCTCCAGGTGGAAGTTGAACTCCTCGAACCACTTTCTCGGGTAAACCTTGAGCTCGTCGAGGCGGGACTTTCCGCCGAATTCGCCGAGGATGTAAACGTTGTTTACGCTCACCACCCCAAACACGGCCGCGAGGTTGAATATCAGGGAGCGCAGCCCGTAGGCACTCGCAAAAACTTCGTCCGGCTCCTCGTGGGGGTACTTAAAGAGAAAGTACTCCACCCCCTCCATTCTCGCTATGTCAGTCATCGCCACGTCCGCCGTGAGAAGGACGGTGAGGGGCGCGTTGTTCTTATCGAAGTTCTTTATGGTCTTCACGATGCGTTCGTCGTTGGAACGGCCGGAGTTTTCCACTGCCTGAACCTCTATGGCCCTGTACTTCAGCTTTTCAAACTCTCTAAGGGCCACGTAAGCTGCTTTCCTGGAGCGCTTCTTTCTCCTGTTGTGGAACTCGTCGAGGAGCTCTCCGTGGGGGAGAACCTTTTTCAGGGCCTTAATCTCGGAGGGGCGGTACTTGAAGTTCATGGCGTTCTCTATCTCCGCCTTGACGAGGTCAACGATTATTATCTCGTGGCTCTTTAGCGGCTCGAAGTTCGAGATGAAGGAGTGGTAGAGGACGTTGGTGTCGGGGGCGAAGACCACCCCCTTGGTGAGGGACTCGTAGAGCCCCAGCTTCTCCTGGAACTCATCGGCGTTGTCGTAGGTTATTATACCAGCCGCGAGGAAAGCCTCGTGGAAATCGCGGTACTGGGGGAGTTCGTCGTAGAATTCCCTCTTGTCCCGCAGAAACTCCGAGAACTCCCTCCTCCCAGTGAGAACTTTTATGTGGTAGCCGCCTTCCACAGGGCGTACCTCAAGGAGATGCATCCCGTAGAGGGGGTACTCCACCCTCAAGCCATTCCTCTGGAGGAGGTTTATGAGCAGCTGAAGTTCCGCCTTCCGTATTATGAGCTCCCTCATGTCATCTCCCTCATGAAGTCCCTCAAATGCTGAACGTGGAGGGGGATCATCATGTAGGGCCTGTCTGCGAAGGACAGCTCCGTTATGGCGAGGTAGTAGACATGGTCTATCCCCTCGTGGAGGCCCTTTATCAGCGTGCCAACGACGACGGCCTTTCGTCCGCCTGTTATGTCTACCGCGACCTCAAAACCCTCCGACTTGAGTTTTCTTATGATGGGAACCACCCGCTTTTCCGCCTCCAGAAAGCTGGCGTTTTCGATAACGACGCTCTCAATCTCGGGGTTGATTCCGAAGGCCTCGGAGATTATCCTGAGTGCCTCCTCGGTCTTCTCGAGCTTTGATCTGTAGGCTTCCTCAACAACGATGTAGATGCGTTCGGGGCGGTAGTTCTCCCTCATCAGCACCGCGTAGTAGGAGTTGATGGTCGCCCACGAGGAGCGCCCGAGCATTGTTATGTAGGCCCTCATACTACTCTATCATGACGAGCCCGTACAAAACACTTTCGGAGAAGTTAATCTCCGTGATGCTCGAGAGCTCTATCCCCACCGCATCTATGCTGGGCCTCACCTTCTCTGGCATCCTGCATTCACCTGTTCTTTCGAAGGGGCAGTCAAGGCAGAGGTTGCAGTTGCCGGGGAAGAGGGCAAAGGCGTAGGCTTTTCCCTCCCTGAAAAGCTTGTTCTCAAGCTCGAGGAGGTGATTGAGAACCTCACGCTTCTCCTCCTCGAAACGGGAGTAGTCCACCTCGAACTTCACGAGGAGGGCCCTTCTGTAGCTCCTCACCCACTCCCTGGCCTCACCCCACGGGGGAGCGTGGGGAGGGCACGAGGGCCTCTTCCCGTACATGGGACAGGAGCGGCACTTCCACACGGGGCGGGGCGAGACGGTGATATCCTCCGCCTCAACCTCCCTTGTGAGGATTACTCTCATTCCTCTCCCTCGAGCTCATAAACGACCACGCGGACGCGCTTCCCCTTTAGGGCCTCCTTGAGCGTCCACCAGAGCTCGGTTGGCCTTTCCTGTCGGTGTATAATCTCGTCGTTCTCCCTTATTTTGACGCGCTCCACTTTCACCTCGTAGAAGACACCCTCCCTGTTGAAGAGCTCCTTCATGATTCATCCCTCCTTAGGATTCTCATAAGCTCCGTGAGGGTTCTCAACTCGTAGTCGGCAAAGTGGTAATCTTCTTCACCGGAGCGGTTTATCCACACGGCCCTCATGCCAACGTTCTTGGCGCCCATGACGTCCTGCGTTAGCGAATCTCCCACCATCATGGCCTCCTCGGGCTCAACCCCGAGGCGCTTGAGAGCCTCGAGGAATATTCTGGGCTCGGGTTTTATGGCCTTTACATCGTCGCGGGTTACGATGGTATCGAAGTAGCCGTCGAGTCCCACCACCCTGAGCTTCAGGCGCTGGTACTCGGGCCCGCTCGTTATTATCCCCAGCCTGTAGCCGTGTTCCCTGAGCCACTCGAGCATGGGTTTCGTGTCAGGGAACACGGTTATCTTGTGGGGATAGGCCCTCAAAAGCTCCTCGAACCTCAAGTCAACGTTGAACATCCGGAAGAAGAAGTTCCAGTCGTGCCAGTCGTAGGTGTCCCTCCTTCCCATAATCTCGGCAAGAAAACGCTCCCTGGCCTCTCCCTTCGTGATTCCAAACTTTCTGGAAATCTGCTCGTAGACCTGGGGCAGAAAGAGCATTATGAGGGACCTCTCGGATAGGAGCGTTTCGTCAATGTCGAAGAAGAGGGCCCTTACGCTCATCCCAATCACCACTTCTTGATTAGAAGCGCGAGGACTTCAACGTCATCGGCGACCTCTTCGTCTATCTGGACGCCCCATATGACGTCCTTCTCCTTTAGTATCTCCTGGAACCGGTGGAGCACCGTGTGGGCATGCGTAAGCGGAACGTTCTTCCCGGCGCGGATGCTTATCAGTCCCCTGTCCCATATTCCCCAGTGCCAGCTGAAGTCCACTTCATGAAGAAGCCTTATTATGCCGACGTTCCCGCCTCTGACCATGGCGAAGAAGTCCGCGTAGTCAACGTTAACGAGCATATCGTTCTCGAGGTAACGGTAGAGCTTTGAGAACATCCCGCCTATTCTCTTTCCGGCGTACTGGAAGGCTTCTTTTATCGAGGCCTCGCGGTACTCGTTGAGGACCTCCCACAGGGAGTCGTAGAACACCGTCTCAAAGTGCCTCGTCCAGGCCGGCCGCTTCATCGTGACGAGCTCCATGTAAGGGCTCAGCACATAGGCGAAGCGTACAACGTCCCGGGGTGCATAGAAATCCATGAGTTGGGCAATCTCAATATTCACGGGCTTGTTCTCAAAGACCAGCCACATTATGGCGTTCTCGGGAATGTTCTTGAAGAACTCCGCGACGCCTTCCACGAAGGTTCTCTTGTCGAGGAGGTAGTCGGAGGTGTCAACGATAACCCTCTGGGCGTCATTGACCTCGATGTTTCGCACGATGAGGGAGCCATTGTTCCCTATTCCTATGAAAATATGATTGAAAGGAAGCATGCAAAATCCCCTACTCGAGGGTAGCGTGCTTCCTCTTCATATCCTTTTCGGTCTTCTGGAAAGTCGCCATGAGGAGCGCTATGATTCCGTCGAGGAACACCATGGTGGAATCTTCAAAGAGCGTGCCCATAGGTGCCGTCCACTTGTACTCCGTGAGCATCTGCCTCGCGATGTAGTCGGTTGGAACGTCCGTCTTGGCCCTTCCGGGGATCGTCACCACAACGTCCGCTATCTTTCCGAGGGTCGAGTTGGCGTAGGAGGTTATGGCCACGACCTTTCCGCCCTGCTGCTTGGCTATCTCCGCGGCGTCAACTATCGTCTTGGTCTCTCCCGAACCGCTGATGGCTATGAGGAGGTCTCCCTCGCCGAAGGCAGGAGTTATGGTCTCACCCACGATGTAAACGTTGAAGTCGAGGTGCATGAGCCTCATCCCGAAGGCCTTGCCGACGAGACCGCTCCTTCCGGCGCCGTAGATGAATATCTTGTTCGCGCCTATCATGGCGTCAACCATTCCCCTGACCTCTTCGAGCTTGAGGGACTCTGAGACGTGCTCGATGTGCTCCGTTATGTCTTTCATCGCCTTCCTCACGGTCATCATGTACTCTCCCCAGAAGAGGTCTATAATCTGCCTCGTCACCTTTTCAGGGTCCTGGGCCTTTGTTATGGCACCGCCGACGATGATTATAGTGGCTCCAAGCTCTATGACCTTCGGTATCGTCTCGAGGTTGAGCCCTCCCGCAACTGCCACGGGGATTTTAACGGCCTTGATGACCTTCTCGAGGTCTTCGAGGGGGCTCTTGCCCTGGAGCTGTTCGTCTATCCCCGTGTGCACTAGGATGTAGTCAACGCCCATCGCCTCGAGCTCCTTGGCCCTCTTGACCTTGTCCTTGACGCCTATGAGGTCAACCATGACCCTGACGCCGTACCTTCTGGCGACCTTGACGGCGTCCTTTATGGTCTTATCGTCGGCGACCGCGAGAATAGAAACGACATCGGCGCCGTGTCTCGCCGCTATCTCCACCTCGAGGGCACCTGTGTCCATGGTCTTTAAATCGGCCACTATCTTCCTGTCCGGGAAGCGGCGCTTCATGAGTTCAACCGCCCTCATGCCCTCCGTCTTCACGAGGGGAGTTCCCACCTCGAGCCAGTGGGCGCCGCCGCGTGCCGCCTTTTCCGCTATGCTCATAGCCGTTTCGATATCCGTTAAGTCGAGCGCAACCTGAAGTATCATCTTTAGTACCTCCAGAGGCTGTCGGCTTAACATCAATAGTCCACTTCTTAAGCTTAACCCTTGGACGTTTTGCCATGAAAGTGGCAATCAGAAGAGACCTATCTCCATGACCTCCTCCTCGCCCTAAAGGATGGGGTTTTCACAGAGGAAACCCCTACCCCAAGGGCGGAGAGGTTCGAGGGGTCTTCATTAGAACCCAATTTACGTTGGGTTCTTCGAACTCCTCTGGGGTGGCCATACCCCCATTACCCCTACCCCCAGCTAAAGCTGGAAGGCTCGGGGTTATGCTTCCTATGGCTTTTTTCAAAATATTGAAAGCACCAACCAACTCAGCATTCATAACGACACCCTCCCTATGGCACTTAAACAAACCTCTAACAAAGCGAGCATTCTTATGGCGTTGGCCACAGAGAGGGCAAACCTGAGAAGTGAAAGCCTCATCAACGAGCTTAACCACAATACCTCCTGATTTGAGGCTGATTTTTAGAATTCTCTACCCCGCCCTAAAAAGGGCGAGGCTTGTTAAAAGAGAAAGTCAGAACCCTCTCCACCTCGAGGAACTCCTCCTCGGAGAGGGGTAGCGTTGGGCTTCTTGGGTACCCTACCTCAAGCCCGAGGAGCCTCATGGCTTCTTTTATCGCGCTCAGCTGGTTGTGGCTCTTCACGAGAACCTCGTTGAGGAGGTTGAGCTTGAGCTGGAGCTTTCTGGCCCTCTCGAGCTGGTTCTCCGTGAAGGCCCTGTAGAGCTCAACGCACATCCTCGGGGCCACGTTGGCTATGGCCACAACCGCCCCCTGGGCGCCGAGACTAAGCGCCGGGAAAATCATGTCTCCCGTCCCAGCGAGAACGCTCACCTCATCCCCAAGCCGCCTCACGAGTTCCGCTATCCTCGACACTTCACCACTCGAGTCCTTTATGGCTATTATGTTGGAGTGCTCCTCGGCGAGGGCCTGTATGACATCAAGGGGGATGTTATAGCCCGTGAACTTGGGCACGTTGTAGAGCACTATAGGGGCGTCAACGCTTTCGGCGATCCTCGAGTAGTGGTGGTAAATCTCCCTCGGGGAGGGCTTGAAGTAGAACGGGGGAGCTATGAGGAGGGCATCAACCCCGAGGTCCCACGCCTCCCACGAGAACTCCACGGTTTCCTTCGTGGACGGGTAAGCCGTGCCCGCTATAACTGGAACGCGGCCGTTAACGCTCTCAAGAACCGTTTTAATAACGTGAAGCCTCTCCTCCCGTGAGAGGTAGGGGAATTCGCCGTTGCTTCCGAGGGTTACGAGTCCCGAAACTCCCGAGAAGATGAAGTACTCAACGAGCTCTCCAAGGGCCTCATCATTGACGCTCTCATCCTCGCGGAAGGGGGTAACGTGGGGAACGAGTATTCCCTCAAGCAACGGCAACACCTGAAAATAAAACGCGGAGAAAGTTAAAAAGTGTTTTGCTTTAGAGAGTCCAGCACGACCTTGAGGACCCTCTCATCGTTCACCGCTATTATGTTTCCCTTTTCCTCGGCGCTGAGCGAGAACCTTAGCTCTTTCCCCTCGGTGTCCATCACTATGGCCCCGGCTTCCCTCGCTATGAGCACCCCTGCGGCTATGTCCGTCGGCCTGACGTAGTTTCTAATGTCGAGAACCCCGTCAATAGCTCCCCTCGCGAGATAGGCTAGCTCGAGAGCCACAGCCCCCAGAACGCGCGTTCTCTTTACCCGCTTTATGAGTTCCAGTCCCCAACCGCGGGTGTAGAAGCTCAGCGCATACTTACCTTCCTCGGCCTTCCTCACGCGTATCCTCTCCCCGTTCAAGTAGGCGCCCTCCCCGGCGATGGCCTCGTAAACGTTGCCCGTTACGAACTCGTATATCATGCCGTAGAGGGGATTCTCGTTTTTGAATACCGCGAAGCTGAATGCAAAGATGGGAATGCCGCTCACGAAGTTGTAGGAGCCGTCAATGGGGTCAACCACCACAGTGTACTCACTCTCGCCCGTGATGGTACCCACTTCCTCGCTAACGATGTTCACCCCGAGAGGCGAAAGCCGGTTGAGTATTACGTTCTCCGCCACACTGTCCACGAACTTCGTCACGTCCCCACTTGGGCTCCTTCCCACGGTTCTGGCCGCCTTTTTTGTACCGAAGAGCGGCATTACTGCCTTTTCAACCTCCTTTGCGAGCTCAAGAGAGATTTCGTTCCACTCCATACTCACACCCCCATAAGCATTCTGAGCAGGTTCCTCGTCCCGGGGGCGAAGCCCAGTATGAACATCACCGTCTTTATGAAGTCCATGAGTTCCCTGTCGGCTTCGGTCTCCTCTATCTCGTCCATCAGGTAGAGGGCCACCGCCAGAACGGTGAACTTGAGGAGGTACATGACCGCGGCCGTCCCCGTGAGGTCTATGAGGTAGCGCGGGAGCACGTGCTGCTCCCAGTAGCCCAGGAAGTCAACCCCAACGAAGGTGGTCGTTGCGTCGTAGAAGTGGGCGTAAAAGAGGTAGCTGTTTCTCTCGATGAGCGGAAACTCCCTTGAGAGGAAGTAAATCACGGCCAGCGCGATGGATGCCAGGGGCACGAAGTAGAGGAGCACCCTCGTGTTGAACTCTATCTTGTCGAGGTGGGACAGGAGGAGGATGAACTCGACGCCGACGAGTGTCCAGCCGGTGTAGAGGAAGGCCCTTCTCCAGTCCTCAAATGCCCTGTGGGTTATGAGGAGTGCTGAGAACGTTATTATGAAGGTTGAGATGTATATCCCCGGCGTTACGGTGAGGTACGTCCTCGGGATTATGCCCGCGTCGGTGAGGGCCCGTCCAAAGGCACCGAGAATCATGTAGGGGATGAGGGCCCTGAAAAACGCCTTATCATACTTTATGCCCAGCCTCTTGAGGATTTTGTACACCCCAAGGGCGGCCAGCCCGAGGATTACGGCGTAGGTGAGCGTGTTGACTGTGTTGTAGCCTTCGTTGTACTTTATCGGGTCCACGAAGTACCTCTGGAAGACTTCCCAAGCTCCCATTCTATCACCAGCCCATATAGGAGTGGGAGGGTTAAATGCTTTTCCTACGGGTGAAGCCAATTATTTTTTAAGGTCTGAGGGCGTAGGAATAAGAGGTGATGCTCATGCACTTAATGGAGCTTCCCAGGGAGGTCCTTCTCGGCGAGAACCTGAAGGACAGGGTTGGTGAGGTTGCGAGAAGGCTCAAGTTGGGAGAAAACGCTCTCGTTCTCTACGGGCCGAAAACCAAGGAAATAGCCGGAAGAGAAGTGGAGGAAAACCTCGAGGGAGCCTACAACGTAACCCACGTTGAAATACGGGAGGCCTCTATGGAGGAGATAAGGAGGACGGAGATGCTGATAAAAGAGGCCGCGATAAACTGGGCCGTGGCGGTCGGCGGGGGAAGTGTGATAGACGTTGCGAAACTCGCCTCCTACCGCGCGGACATACCATTCGTAAGTTTCCCAACGACAGCGTCCCACGACGGAATAGCGAGCGCGAACGCCTCCATAAAGGATTTAGGGGCGAAAACCTCCGTCAAGGCCCGCCCGCCCATAGCGGTCATAGCGGACGTTAAGGTTATTAAGACAGCGCCCTATCGTTTTCTGGCCGCGGGAGTGGGTGACATAATAAGCAACCTAACGGCCGTCAGGGACTGGCAGCTCGCCCACCGCATCAGGGGAGAGTACTACAGCGAATACGCCGCTTCGCTCTCTCTCATGAGCGCCAAGATGATAATAAAAAACGCCGACATAATACGCCTCGGCAACGAGGAGTCCGTAAGGAAAGTGGTGAAGGGCCTCATCTCGAGCAGCGTCGCAATGAGCATAGCAGGTTCTTCAAGACCGGCCAGCGGTGCGGAACACCTCTTCAGTCATGCGCTCGATGCCATAGCACCAAAACCTGCCCTCCATGGGGAGCAGACGGGGGTGGGCACGATAATAACCGCCTACCTCCACGGCCTCAAGTGGGAGCGCATAAGGGACACCCTGAGGAAGGTAAGGGCCCCAACGAACGCCTACGAACTCGGTATTGAGCCCGAGTACATAGTGAAGGCCCTCACGATTGCACACACCATAAGGCCAGAGCGCTACACAATACTCGGCCGGGACGGCCTCACATGGGAAGCGGCAGAAAAAGCCGCAAGAATAACGGGAGTAATATGACTATCATCGTTCACGGAGGTGTTTAAAATGGTGGTCACTCTGGTTGGGGAAAAACTTGCAAAGCCGGGAGTCGAGTTCATTTTCTACGGCCCGGCTGACCCCTGCAGGACGTGCAAGCTCGCAAGGGTCTGCGTTGGAAACCTCGAAAAGGGAAGGCGCTACAAGGTGGTGAGGATACGCAACATAGAGCACTCGTGTCCCCTACACGAGGGGAAGGTCAGGGTCGTTGACGTCGTCGAGCCGGCCATAGACATAGCTATCGAACCGCGCTACGCCATCGTTGGCTCTAAGATGCGCCTCTCCTTTGTTAACTGTAATGATGAGGATAAGAGGGAAGTGATAAGGCCGGAAGGCCTCTTTGAGGGGGACACGGTTAAGATAGTCGAGCTCGTCGGCGACATCGAGTGCGGCGGGAAGCACTACAAGATAGCCCGCGTCATGAGGGAGAAGGAAGAGTAACCCTTCTGCCGTAACCGGCAACCTTTTTAATTTTCCCTCCCAGCTTTTCTCGGTGAAGGTTATGAACTGCACGAAGGATTACTGCGTTAAGGACATCTCGTTAGCGCCGAGCGGGGAGAAAAAGATAGACTGGGTCTCCCGCTTCATGCCCGTTCTCCAAAGCATCAGGGCCGATTTTGAGAAGAGGAGGCCTTTCAAGGGAGTCCGGATAGCGGCAACGCTCCACCTTGAGATGAAGACGGCCTTTCTCCTCCTAACGCTCAAAGCGGCCGGAGCCGAGGTTTCAGCGGCCGCGAGCAACCCGCTGAGTACGCAGGATGACGTTGTCGCTGCCCTTGCGAAGGCAGGCGTCAAGGTCTACGCGATTAGAGGAGAGGACAGGGAACAGTACTACGAGTTCATGCACAAGGCCCTTGACATCAGGCCGAACATCATCATAGACGATGGAGCAGACATGGTTTCAACCGTTCTCAAGGAGAGGGGGGAGCTCATCCCTGACCTCTGGGGCGCGAGCGAAGAGACCACAACCGGCGTCATAAGGCTCCGCGCCATGGAGAAGGACGGCGTTCTGAAGTTCCCGATCATAGCCGTGAACGATTCCTACACCAAATACCTCTTCGACAACCGCTACGGGACGGGACAGTCCACTTGGGACGGCATAATAAGGACGACGAACCTCCTGGTGGCTGGTAAAAACGTCGTCGTTGTCGGCTACGGCTGGTGCGGAAGGGGCATAGCCATGCGCGCCCGCGGACTGGGGGCAACTGTTATCGTCGTCGAGGTTGACCCGATAAGGGCCCTTGAAGCTAGAATGGACGGCTTCCTCGTCATGAACATGATGGAAGCGGCGAAGGTAGGCGACATCTTTGTGACCTCGACCGGAGATATCAACTGCATACGCAGAGAGCACTTCGAGGTCATGAAGGACGGAGTTATAATGGCCAACGCCGGCCACTTCGATGTGGAGATTTCCAAGCCCGACCTTGAGGCCCTCGCGGTTGAGATAAACGAGCCGAGGCCGAACATCACGGAGTACAAGATGGCCGATGGAAGGAGACTGTACCTCTTAGCCGAGGGCAGGCTGGTGAATTTAGCGGCTGCGGACGGTCACCCCGCGGAGATAATGGACATGAGCTTTGCCCTCCAGGCGAAGGCGGCAGAATACATCAAGGAGAACCGCGGAAGGCTTGAGCCAAAGGTCTACGTCCTCCCGAGGGAGATAGACGAGATGGTGGCGAGGATCAAGCTCGCCTCGATGGGGATTAATATTGAGGAGCTCACGGAGGAGCAGAGGCGCTATCTGGCCAGCTGGGAGCACGGGACGTGATTTTTCTTTTCCATTTTCAGAATTTGTTTTGACTGGCGACCCATGCGATTAGTATTCCACCAGGGAGACCAATGACGACAGCTTCAAGGAGCACTCTGGAATACTGCATATGTCCAAGCACAACCATGGTAACGGCCAGCAGTAATTCCACACTAGCAGCCGCGAATATTGCAGCGTAAAGGGAAGTTCGCTTTATTAGACTTGCAGTCACAATAAATGGGATCACCAGCACACTGAAACCCATGAAGAGGCCTTTTAAGATACCGCGTATAGGGTCATTCCAGAAGTCACCGGTAACTATTCCTGCATGAGATGTGAAAATCATTAGAAAAACAACAAACAACATTCCGAGTGCAAGCTTTTTGGCCTCCATTGGCCTTCACCTCTAAGCTCCATGATACTCGCACCCAGTGCCCCACTCGAGACAACTTTCTTCGATACAGAAATAGCAATTTGCAACTACGCAAGCAGTACATACTAGACATCCTATCGGATTTATCAGACATATTGTTGCTCCTGCACCACATACTAACCCACACCGTCCAGCATTAACACAACAATCAATTGCGTAATTCCTGTTATAGGAACAGCAATATTCGGTACAGAATTCTCGGGGATATGAACAATCTGAGTTGCTGGTGCATTTATGTCTACAACTACTTAATACTGTGAGCTTGCCTCCATTCACGCTTACCAATTTAGGTCTCAGTTTACCCTGAGAAAGTTCAATTAGGTATCCTCTTACTTTCACCCCTTGCACCGGCTTTGAGAACTCGTAGAGGGCTATGACATGCTTCTTGTCCTTCAGTGGGATTCCCATGGCGAGCATTGTTATATTCTCTCCATTGTACTCAAGAGTGTGTTTTACAATCTTGACGTGGGAGTAATCTACCTGCCAAGGTTTTGCCAGCTTCCGGAAGTCCCTGCTCATTGCCAGCTTGAAGAATACATGAACCTTAGAAAAATTCTCTTCGACATTATTGACAGGTTTAACAGCCTTAAACGGGTTCACACAGCCTTCAACTTCCGGGTACTTGGGGTAGCTGACCACGTATGCTCCATACGCTCCAACAATAAGGAAGATCACAAATACGGCCAGCAGTGCACGCCTCCGCATCGACCCCCCCCAACAAGATTTTGCATTAGAATTTTTTCACCCATCATATATAACACTTTCGCTTGAAATAAGTCTGGATTTTGGGAGTTTATTTTTAATCGGATTTACTATCGTAATGACCAATTTCGACCACATCAAAACGCTCTTATAGTGAAAACACAATCTCTCCGTGGCCGCTATAAGCAAGTGGGCAGCCCCTGAAGTGGTGGCAGTGAAAAGTGTTTGGGGTTTTTAAACTACATTCACAGTGATGCCTATGGAGTTTGAGCCCTTCAAAATCACTCCAGTCGGCTACGTGAGAAAGGACGAGGAGCTTCAAGAGACATTCATCGAAATCCTCCCGGAGTTCAGAGAAGCCATTGAAGGTCTTCGAGAGGGCGACTGGATAAAGCTTATCCTCTGGTTCCATCTTAGCGACACGCCCGAGAAAAGGAGAACCCTCAAAGTCCACCCGCGGGGAGATCCGGAGAACCCCCTTAGGGGCGTTTTTGCCACGCGCTCGCCCGTCAGGCCCAACCCCATAGCGCTCTACACCGTCCGGATACACAGCGTCGAAGGAAACCGGCTCTACATAGACTGGATTGACGCACATGATGGAACGCCGGTCGCCGACATAAAGCCCTTTGTAGCGAGGTTCGACTGTCCGGAGAAGACTGTTGGGGAGTGAACTCTTAAAGGCCCTCATCTTTTCGATTGGGCTCTTGAAAGGGCCAAAGGGAGCTGGCCCATTGGATTTCCTCTGCCCTCTTTAATTCCGAAAATTTTAAAAAGTTCGCTTTTTACGTTAAATCATGGTCAACAAATCCGGAGTGATATTCGTTATAATGGCAATCGCCTCACTCGGCCTGCTTTATGCGGTGGGGGAGGACGTACCACCTAAAACGCTCAGCACGGCGGAAGAGGGGGACATTGTCGTCTTCAACGGCCTCTGCGTGTACAACGGCAGCTTTTCCGTGCTCTTCAATGGGAGTGATGATGTAAGGCTTTCCCGGCGGCTCGAGGTGGGGAAGGTCTACACCGTGAGGGGGAAGCTCTCTGGTGAAAGCTGGTTGAGGCCACTTGAGGTGAACGAAAGCGAACCGGGGTTCCCCCTCGAGACGTTCGAGGGCGCGCTGTGGAAGGGGCGCCTTATAACCGAAGGGGGAAAGTTAAAGCTCAGCAGGCCCATCGGGGAGGATGGGCACCTCGTGGTAATCAAAGGGCTCCTGTACGGTTCCACTCTCTTTCCCCTCGAGTGGAAGGACTTGGAGAAGCCAAAGGAACCCACGGACGGCTACCCCTTCGAGCTCAGCGGCACCGTTCTCTACGGCGGAAACCCCGCAACCCTCTGGAGCGACGAGGAGGTTAGGGTTTACCTGCCCTACGGCTTAAGCCTCTCCACGGGCGAGCGCGTTAGGGTTAGGGGTATAGCCGCGCTCCGCTCCGTGCTGACCGTGTATGTGGAGGATATTGGGGACGTCGAGAGGCTCGGTGAGCCCCTGGAGAGACCCCTGGGGGAGGAGAAGGTGGGGGAGGTGGCAGCATCCACGTGTGCCGTGATCTCCTCCTCGCGCTTCCTGAGGCTCAACTGCACGGATTTAAGGCTCTACAACGCCCGCGCCCGCGTGGGGGATGTTATAAAGTTCCGGGCCCTGAGGAGGGAAAACTCACTCTACGCCCTCGACTACACCGTTGTGGTGAAGCGGGAGGCCCTCCCCAACTCCATATGCTCCCCCCGGGAAGGGGTGGTTAAAATCGCTGGGAAGGTTGAGTGGGGGAGGGAGTACAAAAACGGGTTCGGACTGGCAAACGTGAGTGAAAACGGCTGCTGGGTCCTGCTGAAGCTCCCAAAGCGTCTTGGGGTCACCGTGAAGGAGAACGATAGCGTTACGGCCTTTGGGGAGTTCACGACCTATCGCGGGATGCCGGCCTTTGAGGTGAGGGGAAGGGAGGACGTATGCTTGGCGAGCTCCTCCTCGGGATAGCCGGGGGAAGCGTTACGGGAATAACCCCGGGAATACACACGAACACGCTCTCCTCCCTCGTCCGGGGTGTGGACTTCGGGGTTTTCCTTATGCTCTACGCCATGGGGCTGACCCACACGTTCCTCGATGCGGTTCCCTCGGCGTTTTTAGGGGTACCCGATGAGGGCACAGAGCTCGCCGTTCTCCCCGCCCACAGGCTTGCCCTCAAGGGGAGGGCGCTTGAGGTGGTGGCCATAGCCCTCAGGGCGAGTCTGATGGCGGTGCTGTTTTCCCTGGCCTTTCTGCCCCTCTATGCCCTTATAGCCCCCCTCTACCGGCAGGGGATGGGAAGGTACCTCGTTTTCCTCCTCTTTTTTCTGCTCGTGGCAACGGAGAGGGGCGTAAAGCGGCTGGCCGCGGTTACAGTCTTTCTACTATCCGGGGCCTTTGGCATTCTTCTCGAGGGTCTGCCCCTGAAGCAGGCCTACTACCATGCCTTCGCGGGCCTCTTTGGCGTCCCCACGATAGTTTTGAGCGGGGAAGGCAGGATTGAAGGGAACGATACGGAGATACTCATGCCGCGGGCACGGTTTGTTGTTTATTCCTTTCTGGGGACGCTTCTCGGGGGTGCCGCTTCACTGTTTCCTGCGTTCACATCCTCGCAGGCGGCCATGCTGGCGACTTTCTTCTCACGTGACGAGAGGGCTTTCCTCACCGTGGCCTTCTCCGTGAACACGTCCAACTTCGTGCTCTCCCTTGCGAACTTCTACCTAACTGGCCGAACCAGAAACGGCGTTCTCGTGGCCCTTCGCGAATACCCCCTTGCCGCCGCCGAGTTCAGGGCCCTTCTCGTAGCTTCCCTCTTTGTGGCGTTCCTCGTGAACCTCTACGGCATTCATCTGGCGCGGGCATTGTTGCGCATAATCTCGCGCCTTGACTACAGGAAGCTGAACATCTCAACGCTCCTGATGCTGATTTTCCTATCGCTGTATTTTGATGGGTCTCTGGGTCTCCTGACGCTCTTGACAGGCTCTCTGATAGGGCTGAGCGCCGTAAAACTTGGCGTCAAGAGAACAAACTGCATGGGGGTGCTCATGCTCCCTATAATGCTTGGAAAATGAAGAGGACAAAGGGGAACAAAAGAGTTCAGGCCCTGTGGCTTTCGGCGATCTTCCTAAACTCGGAGTAGTCCGTTACAATCCTCTTTCCATCTAAGGTCTCAAAATACACCTTCTTTATTTTAACGTTCTTCACAGAAGTGTACTTCATCTCGGGCGGGTCGTAGGAGCCGGGCTCCACGACGGTGTCCTCGACGAAGTATGTCTCGAGGTCGGGCTCCCCGACGTATTTCCAGACCTCAAAGAAGGTCTGGGGGTCGAGGTGGATTTCTCCATCAAGCTCTGTATACACAGCCCCGACATCCTCCAAGAACTCCTTTATTACCTCGAAGTGCATAGAAACCACCGGTAACATATACGGGCCCAAAGGTTAAATACCTATCGCCTCAAGTGGGGGGTGGGTGAGAGGATGGCTAAGGTGTTCGTGGATGCACAGGCTGCGAGGGCCATTGGAAAGGGCGCGATGATAGTTTTCAAAGCCGGGGTGGTGAGAACTGAAGGCTCAATAAGGCCGGGCGACGTTGTGGAGGTTTACACGCGCGCGGGCCGCTTTCTCGGAAAGGGCTTCGCAAATCCGAACTCCAACATCATGGTGAGGCTCGTAACGAAAGACCCCGATACGGATATTAACAAAGAGCTCTTCCGCGAGAGGATAAGGAAGGCAAACGAGTACCGGAAGAAGGTTCTCGGCTATGATAAGGCCTACCGAATGGTCTACGGCGAGGCCGACTACCTTCCGGGCCTCATAGTTGACCGCTTCAACGAGATAGCCTCCCTCCAGATCTCCAGCGCGGGGATGGAGCGCTTCAAGATGGACGTGGCGGAGGCCATAATGGAGGCCGAGCCCGAGATAGAGACCGTCTTTGAGAAGAACACGGGGAGGGCAAGGAGGAGGGAAGGCCTTCCGGAGGTGGAAAGGGTTCTCCTTGGAAAGAAGAAGTACAGGACTGTCATCAAGGAGGGGCGGGCGAGGTTCATAGTGGACATGCGCGGGCAGAAGACGGGGTTCTTCCTCGACCAGAGGGAGAACAGGATAGCCCTCGAAAAGTACGTTAAGCCCGGAATGAGGGTGTTAGATGTGTTCACCTACACCGGCGGCTTCGCAATCCACGCAGCAGTTTCAGGCGCTGAGGAGGTCGTGGCGGTTGACAAATCTCCAAAGGCCATAGAAATGGCGAGGGAGAACGCAAAGCTGAACGGCGTCGAGGAGAGGATGGAGTTCATCGTGGGGAGCGCCTTCCAGGTCATGGAGGACATGATAAAGAGGGGGGAGAAGTTCGACATCGTTATCCTCGATCCTCCAGCCTTCGTCCAGCACGAGAAGGATCTTAAGAGGGGATTAAGAGCTTACTTCAACGTCAACTACTCCGGTTTGAGGCTCGTTAAGGAGGGAGGAATACTGGTTACGGCCTCCTGCTCCCAGCACGTGGACATGCAGCTCTTCAAAGACATGATCATAGCGGCGGCTGCAAAGGCCGGAAAGTTCCTCAAGCTCCTCGAGCCCTACAGGACGCAGGCGCCGGACCATCCGATACTCATGGCCTCCAAGGACACCGAGTACCTCAAGGCCCTCTTCTTTTACGTGGAGGAGGCGAAATAATGGACATCCTGGTGAGGGAGGTCCTCTTCCACGAGCTGAGGCACAACCTGTCGAGGATGGACGACGAGAGGTTTCGCCGGCTTATACGGAGGACGCCGCTCCTTCAGCTTGCCTTCGCGTCGGCCGTTTTTCTGATCTTCTCCCTCATCTTTCTGAGGGCAGAGAAACTTCTCGGCGGCGGGGAGGTGGTCTTCACATCCATAGTGGCATCCATGCTCGTCTTCATGCTCCTGCTCTCGGCGCTCCTCGCGGTGGAGTTCCTCCACGCCCTCGGTAAAACAAGAGCGCTCGCTCCCCTCCTGAGCCATCCCCTGCGCCTAACCCTCCTTCCCTTCAGGGCGTGGCTCCTCTACTACGCCTCGCCCCTCCTCTTCATGATGCTCCCCTTCTACTGGCAGGGACTCTCCTACGGGTTCGAGGTCTTCATCGTCGAGCTCCTCTGGAGCGCCGTCTCCATATTCCTCGGCTACGCCATAGGTGCTTTCTTTGCCCTTCTAGCCTTCAGGATGAAGAAAAGAAGCCCGCTGTGGGCCTTTCTTAGACTCCTTGGCCTCGGCACTGCGGGGCTCGCGGTGATGCTCTTCATATTCTACGGCATACTGTTCCCCCAGGCCTTCACGGGGATAACGGCCCTTAAGCTCTCTTCCTACCTCTTCCCAGTCGTTCAGAGCCTCAGCGTATACTACGCGGTTGAGGGGATCATTAGATGGCCGCCGTTGGGCGCTTACCTGACCCTCTCGGTGGCCCTCTTCGCCCTCGCCAACCTTCTCGTAGAGCGCAGGCTCATCGAGGGAGTTTACACCGGGAAAACCGGGGGAGAGTTCAAAGCCTCACCGACCTCATCCATGGGAGCGCTCGTCCTCAAAGACCTCAAGCTCGCCTCCCGTAGAACCTCGTCCCTCTTCATAACCCTCCTCCCCGTGGTCTTTCTGCTCCCGATGGTCTTTCTCGAAAGGGGCGACCCCGTTACGTGGACGCTCATCGTGGGGAGCACGGCCCTCATGGAGGCGCTCAACACGCAGGTTCTCCTCATTGAGGAGCACAAGAGTGGCTGGTTCCTCTTCTCCCTCCCCCTCACTGAGAAGGATTTCAGAAACGCCAAGTCCCTTACGGTGGCCCTCCTCTACACGCCATCCCTTCTCGTCGGACTCGCGGTGGCCCGCTACAACGGTGCCTCCACCCTTCCCTACCTCGCGCTCTTCGGGGTTCTCTCCAACCTGCTGATGGCCAAGTTCATGACGCTCTGGCTCACGAGGGGAGCGAAGGGGGAGTACACGTTCATGCCCGCCTATTTGACAATAGGGGACAACCTCGTGATATTTGGCCTCGCGGCCCTGCTCGTAAACACCCCCGCGCTCCTCCTGAGGTTCACACACCGCTTCCTCGGCCCGCTTCTCGGCTATGCTTTCCTCGTCCTTGAGGCTTTCATCCTGGTCCTGCTCTGGAGAGAAGACTAGCGGGAGCATCGGCCCGTGGGCGTCTCCCCATCCACGCCGGGGTCAGTGGAGGTGCATTCTCCTCATCTGCCCCCGCCGTTAGCCTCTCGGTGCGGAAGTATAAGAGGCTTTTTGCTTAGAGGCTCAGGATTAAACTGTGTCTCCACCGCGTCCCCACTTTGAACTTGACGTCCCTAACGGAGTAGCCGAGTTCTTTTCCCCTTTCGGATATTTCCTCTATCAACGCTCCTTTGTCCGGAAGGAAGAGCGCAACCCTCCCGCCGGGCCTTAGGTGGTCAAGGGCCTCCTCGATCAGCCTCACCGAGAACCCTTCCCCGTACCTTCCCCCGCCGACACCTTCCCTCTCGGTCAGAACGCCCCTCGTCGGGGCCTCGTAGTAGGGGGGTGCCGAGAAGATTGCGTCGAACCTCTCACCTTTGAGGATGACACCCTTAATGATTCCACCGTTACTCTTGATGAGCCTAACCTTTGCCCCGTTCCTCTCTATATTTCGACGCGCGTACTCGAAGAACTCCTCGTCGAGCTCCGTCGCGGTAACGTCGCAGTTGAAGAGCTTCTCCGCCATGAGTGCCATCATGGCCGTGTGCCCCGTTCCAATCTCAAGAATCCTCTCGCCTCCCCTCAAAAACGTCTTGAGAAATAGGTAGCGCGAAACCGGGGTGGTCACAAGACCACGCGGGTGGTACTCTATCTCCAGCCCGAAGACGGCCTTGGCTATCGCCCTGTTGTAGAGTATCCTCGCTTCCCTGTTCGAGAGGTCGAGCCTTCCTCTCTCGTCGAGGTATTTTTCGAGCTCGGGGAAGAGCCTGACGGCCTCTTTAACCGGCAGTCCGAGCTTTCCGTCCTTCCACGCTGGCATGGGAAACACTTGGAGGGGAGGTTTAAAAGCTCACCCCTTGGGATTCATTAAGCGTCCCATGAAGAGCATCGCGCCGGTCGTTCTATCGTAGATGACGAAGATGAACGGATGGTCCGCTCTGAATATCTTGGGCTCCTCCTTCTCCACGGGGGCACTAAGGGTCATCGTGACCGCGGTGGCCGCAGCCGCCTCCGTTCCGTTCTCGGCGACGCTTATGAAGCTCTTGTGAACGACCTGGCTTATGGCGAGGGGTCCATCGGAGATTCCCGAGAAGTCGGCGTTTGTGAATGCCCTCTCCATCCCCATGTCCATGAGAACGTCCCTGAGCCGGTAGGTCTTCTCAAACTGGAACTTCGGGATGATCACCTCAACGCTCTCGGGCTTCATGCTTTTCAGCGCGGATTCTATGAGCCCCGCTTTTAGGCTGTCTTCCACCAATTCAAACTTGCCCTTCCTGGGCAGGATTATCAGCATGCTCAGCCTCTCGCCCTCGTAGGGAAGCTCGAGGGCCTGAATGTCGTCGTTTTCGAAGTAGGGGAATCTTCCGGTTTGATGCATCATGGGGACGATGACGGTCTCGTTAGGCGCGTAGAAGGTTTCGTTCCGGGTATTGATTGCCTCGAACCTGCTGGACCAGTTGGCCTTGAAGTAAATGGCGTTCGTCAGGATGAGCCTCGTATCCGGAGTTAGTCTACCCACGATGTCCCTAATCCTGCCGTTCGTCTGGTTCTCCACCCATTCGTTTATCTCCTTTGCAGCCCCCTCCGGGTCGCCCTGGAAGTTAACTTTCCTGACCTCGCCGAGGTAGAACTCCCTCACAACCCATAGGTACTTCTCCCGCAGTGGATATCCCTCCTGAACCCAGAGGGCGTTGGCGCTCCTGAGGATGAAGGGCGAGCCTTCGGGGCTTTTCAGGGAGAGTACCAGGTACCTGAAGCCCGTCCACCTCGTATCCTCATCCAGTGGAAGATGGAGGACGCTTCCCATCCCCTCCGCGGTTTCGCCCCTTGCCCCCTCGTAGGCCATGGCCAGCGCGACCTCGATGCTGTAGGGGGAGAAGAAGACGTTGTCATCATCCTTTGCCAGCTCGCGGTAGAGGTCGAAGGCGAAGGCGTTGAGCGCTTTAACCACCGGCTTCTCCTGCCCCTCCTCCAGAACGTCGTACTTCGTCATCGGGGGCGTGAATTGGGGCTCCGGGCTGCTTGTTGGCGTCCCACCATCCCCACCGAGGCATCCCCCGATGAGGACGATTAGAATTAACGCGAATAGGACGGCACGCCTCATGCCCTCACCGGAATTACTATGCAAGGAAAGTATAAATACATGGCGATGACTTCAGTCGGTTTTGAAGCAAAGTGTGCCATCACTATCGGCCTCTCTTCTGAAAAGTCCGTAGAACACGATATCGGTCAGATTAAGGGTTGGTTACTTTTTGTAGTAACACTTATCAGCTGATGTGCAGGAATAGGAAATAAAAATCACAAAAGTTAAAAATCTCTCTGAGAATGGAACTGTTGGGGTTGAACGCATGGAAGGGGTAAAACAGAGCAGCCATCCAACGATAGTGCTTCCATGTGGCGCGGTGGTTGACCACCTCAGCGTGGACGTCCTAAAGATGTACCTGGAAACCTACGGGGGAATCCCTATGGAGAGGGAGGAATGTAAAAGGTGCCCCTTTGTGGATTGGGTTATCGTTGACTTCGGTTTTTCGGTTCAGGTGTGCAGGGCGATTGAATGGATGAACTACGAGGAATTTTAGCCCAAAAAAGAAAGTCAGAGGAGCGCTAAGGCCGCCATCACCTTTGCGTCCTCCACAAGGTTTTCTATCTTGGCGTACTCGTTGGGCTGGTGGGCCATCTCGTCCAGCGTGGCCCAAACCACCGCTGGAATCCCTAACTTTCTGAAGTATGCCGCGAAGGTTCCTCCGCCGATTCCTCCAACCTTTGCATCCTTTCCGCGGAGCTTCTTGAGCGCCTCCTTGAGGAGAACCACTATCTCGCCCTTCGGGTCGGTTGGAGCGGGAGCGTCGAGGCGCTGGAGGATTTCAATCTCTATCTCCGGGAGAACCATGCCCTCTATCTCCTTCCTGTACCTCGCTTTAACCTCTTCGGCTAAGGCCTTAACGTCGTTGAGTACCTCATCGAGGCTGTACTCAGGCAGAACGCGGCAGTCGAAGACGACCTCGTGTTCACCGGGTGCTATGTTTGGAGAGTCTGCTGGATTTTTAACCATCGTGGGCTCGAAGGTGCTCTCTGGGGGCTCAAAGAGCTCGTTCCTCTTGTTGTACTTCTCGTGGAGGAGTTTATCGAGGTGGTAGGCCAGGTCGAGGGCGACGTGGTGGGCGTTCAACCCTTTGTCGGGCATGCTCGCGTGAACCTGCTTTCCCCTCACCTTGAGCTTGAACCAGAGTATGCTCTTCTCGGCAACCTCTATGAAGGTCCCGTCCTCGTTTCCTCCGTCCGGGACGAGAACGAGGTCGTCCTTCCTGAAGAGCTCGGGGTGGTTCTTCATGAGCCACTCGACACCGTACTTGCTTCCGGTCTCCTCATCGGCCACGAAAGCTAAAACCACCGTCCTCTTCGGCCTGATTCCGAGGTTCATGAGCGCCCTGACGGCATAGAGAGAGGCAACAAGGCTCTGCCCGTTGTCCTCGCTTCCCCTGCCGTAAATCTTTCCGTCCCTGACGACGGGCTTGAATGGGTCGCTCTCCCACTTGCTCAGATCTCCAGGCGGGACGATGTCGAGGTGTGTCAGAATCCAGAGGCGCGGGCTTTTTTCGCCCTCCTGACCGTAGTAGTACGCCAGAATGCTCGGTCTTACCCCCTTCTTGGCCCTCTCGTCCGGGGCCTCGTAAACCTCGACCTTGTCGAAGGGCCAGTCCGTTATTATCTCGAGCAGCTTCTGGGCCTTGTCGTATTCCCCTTCTCCCCCGTAGTCGGGGCTCATCGCAGGGATTTTTATAAGCTCCATGAGGGTGTTCACCATCTCGTCGCGGAGCTTCTCAACCTCTTGGGTGACTTTTTTGAGGGCTTCACTCATGGGTATCACCTTCATTCATTTCTCCCCATGTCTCTTAAACCTAATCAAATTTCTCCTGTGGAGGTCGAGCAGAAAAACAACGAGACGCTCGTAGAGGGGTTCAACCTCATCCCCAAAGCGGGCCCTCAGGGCCTTTCCTACCTCCTCCACACTTCTCCGTCCGTCGCAGAGCTCCCAGATGTAGGCGCCAACTTCGTCGAGCTCAATCCTCCTGTAGTCACCGTGGAGCCTTCTCGCGAGAACGTCGAGGGGTGAGTCCATAGGGATGAGGAGGTAGTACTTTCCCTCGATTTTCCTGAGCTCGACGTTCTCGTTGCGCACCGGGTGGAGGTGTAGATAATTCTCCATGGGTATTCCTCCGACCTTCAAAATTTAAAGGTTGGGAAAAAGAGTAAAGGCCTCACTGGCTCCTCTTGCCGATGGTGTAGAGCCAGCCGAGCAGTCCGAGGAGGAAGACGACACCGAGGACGTTGCCGATGAGGGTCGTCGGGACAGAGGGTGCCACGTTCGCAACTATGAGGCCCGCGAAGGTTATACCCATGAGGGCCTCGCCGGCTATGAGTCCCGCCGCACCGAGGATTCCGGCGTCGGTGACATCCTCTTCCCTCTTGCCGGTCGCCTTATCGACGGCGTACCTGACGATACCGCCGAGGAGTATCGGAACGCCGAGCTCGAGCGGCAGGTATATGCCGACCGCCACGGGCATGACCGGTGTCCTGAAGCTTGAGCCCTTCTTGGCGAGTATCTCGTCGAGGATTATGAGGACGACCGCTATGCCCGCGCCTATGAAGACCATGCTCCACTCGAGGGTCCCCTCAAATACACCCTCTGTGACCTTGGCCATGAGGAAGGCCTGCGGGGCCGCGAGGGCGTTCTCGGTGGCGGTCGGGGTTCCCGCTATACCGTAGGCCCTGATGAGGAGGTTGAGCACCGGGGCCATGACGAGGGCGGCGGCGAAGACACCGACGACCTCGAAGACCTGCTGCCTCTTGGGTGTTGCACCGACGATGTAACCGGTGGCGAGGTCCTGCATGGTGTCACCGGCTATCGCCGCGGCGGTACAAACAACTGCCGCCACGAGGATTGTAGCGGCCATTCCCCCGGTTCCCGAGAGCCCGAGCCCCTTGAGAACGAGGGCGGTGAAGAGGAGGCTCATGATGGTGATTCCCGAGACCGGGTTGTTGGAGGAGCCGACGACACCCGCGAGGTAACCGGCTATCGCGCTTCCGAAGAAGCCGAGTATGAGCATCAGGACCGCCATTATTGCCGCGATGCCTATTGAGTCGAGGATGTGGGCGTAGAGGAGGAACAGCGGAACCACGAAGGCCACTATGAGGGCGATGACGTAGTTCAGAGGCATGTCCTCCTCGGTCCTGAGGAGGGTTCCCCCGGCCTGTCTGTGCTTTGCTGCTTCAAGTCCTGCCCTGACACCCCTTGATATCGGTCCCCTGAGCTTGACGAGGCTCCAGAGACCACCGACGACCATCGCACCGACACCCATGTACCTGATCTTGGTGCTCCAGATGGTCCAGGCGAGGTCTACCGCGCTCAGGCCGTTGGGGTTGCCTGTCTTGGCGGCGTAGATTGGTATTGCCACGAACCAGGCTATCGCACCGCCGAGGAAGACGAGGAAGGCTATGTTGAGGCCGACGATGTAGCCAACGCTTATGAGCGCCGCCGAGAGGTCGCTTCCGAAGTAGAAGACCCTCTTTCCAAGGAACTTGGCGCTCTCAAGGGTTCCCCTCCAGACTCCGAGGCTTCCGAAGAGCTTGTAGAGGGCACCGAAGAGTCCGCCGAAGAATATCGGCTTGGCGTGGCTTCCTCCCCTGTCACCGGCGATGAGGACTTCCGCACAGGCGGTACCCTCTGGATAGGGGAGCTTTTCCTCGGCTATGAAGGCCCTCCTGAGAACGATGGTGAAGAGGGCACCGAGGGCTCCACCGAGGGCCGCTATGATGGTCACGATGTAGTACGGGAACGTCGTGTAGTACTCGAGCACGATAAGGGCGGGGAAGGTGAATATGACTCCTGCCGCGAGTGACTCACCTGCGGACGCCGCCGTCTGAACCATGTTGTTCTCCAGGATGTTCCTATCCTTGAATGCGAAGAGTATTGCCATGGATATGACCGCCGCTGGAATGCTCGCGCTCACGGTCATTCCCGCGTACATTCCGAGGTAGGCGTTGGCGGCACCCATGATAATCGAGAGTACGATGCCCAGCACAAACGCCTTGGCGGTGTACTCAGGTAGGGATTTTTCCGGGGGGATGTATGGTTTAAACTCCACTTCGGTTCACCTCCGAATTAAGCATAAAACCCTGTGCATCTTGTGTTAAAAATGTTTCTATAATTTTCCTATACGGCACATATAAATTACTATTTGCGTGTATTATGTTACAAAATGTCATGTTATTCTTCCATGTATTGCCGACGGCATAACAACATGTTAGTTTAATGAGTCCATGAATTCATGACTTCATGCGCGGATGTGCGTTCCTGTGCTTTTTGCCCCCGGCCAATGCCCTTATATAGTGGCGGGGGGATATAGAGACGTCTGCAAAAGAAAAGGGGGTGCAAAGTTGGTAGAGATAACATTCCTCGGAAGCGGGGGCGGGCGTTTTATAACCATAACCCAGATGCGTTCCACCGGTGGCTTTCTCATAAACTCCAGTGTTCGCCTCTACGTTGACCCCGGTCCCGGAGCACTGGTGAGGAGCTGGCGCTACAAGCTCGACCCCAGAAAGCTCGACGCCATCTTCGTCTCCCACAGGCACGTTGACCACTGCAGCGACCTCGAGGTGATGGTGGAGGGGATGACGATAGGCGTTACCAAGAAGCGCGGCGTCCTGATAGCATCCAAGAGCGTCATCGAGGGTGATGAGACCCACACCCCTGCCGTATCCAAGTACCACACGGACTCCCTTGAGGAGGTACACGTGGCCAACCCCGGCGACAGGTTCGTTCTCGGGGAGGACGAGCTCATAATAACGCCCTCTATTCACTCGGACCCGACTACGGTCGGGTTTCGCATGAGGACGGCGGAGGGGGATATATCCTACATTCCCGACACCGAATACTTTGAGGGTCTCAAGGAACTCCACGACGGGGCGAGGATCGTGATAGCCTCCGTCACAAGGCCCCAGGACATGAAGATACCCTATCATCTCACGACCGAGGATGCTGTTTACTTCCTCAGGGGGCTAAAGAAGAAGCCCGAGCTCTTCGTGATGAACCACGTGGGTATGAAGATGCACTTCGCCAATCCCCACAAGGAGGCAAAGTTCATCGAGAACGTCACTGGGGTCAAGACGATAGTGGCCAAGGAAGGGCTTAAGGTCATGGTTCACGGCGACGAGGTCGCTTTGAGAACCCTCCGGCCGGTGCGCTTTGTTTAATCCCTTTATTTTTGGAAAAATGGAAAATCAGGCCTTTGCGGCCCTTTCCACGGCCCTTCTAACGGTTTCGTACGCGAGTTCAAAGAGCTCGTCCCTCCTCCTCTCGCTCGGGGCCTCAACGACCACCCTTATCTTGGGCTCGGTTCCACTCGGCCTGACGAGAACCCAGGAGCCGTCCCGGAGGTTGAAGCGAACGCCTGATATCGTGAGGAGTTCCTTCGTCTCGTCCCGGAGCTTTTCTTCAAGCTCTACCGTTGCACGCTCCATCACGGCCTTCTTGAGCTCATCGGGACAGGGAACGTTCTTCTTTGTGAGGTAGAAGTCGGGGATGTTCTCCTCGATGATCTTCGAGAGGGGCTTCCCCTCCTCGTCTATGAGCTTCAGCAGGAGGCCCATTGTGACAAAGGAATCTATCCAGGGCCCGAAATTTGGATGAACCAGCTTCCAGGGCTCGGCCGCGAAGATTGCACCATAGCGCTTTATCCCGTCGTGAGGCTGGCCGAGGGGTATCCTGACGACCTTCCCTCCACCTTTCTCAACGACGGTGTCTATCCTCGAGCCGGTGTCTATGGAGACGACAACGGTTCCCCCGCCGTGTTCCTCTACGTAGAGCTTCGCGAAGAGCGCTATCACGGTATCCTCGCCCACGTAGTTGCCCTTCTCGTCGAAGACTGCTATCCTGTCCGCGTCGCCGTCCTGGGCAATAACAATATCCACCCCCAGCTCCCTCGCGAGTTCTCCAAGGTAGGCTATGTTCTCGTACCTGGGTTCGGGCTTCCTTCCCGGGAAGTGGCCGTCCACGTGGGCGTTGACGCTTATCACCTTCGCCCCCATCTCGCGGAGGAGGTACGGCGCGAGGACGCTTCCGGCACCGTTTGCCCCGTCGTAGAGAACCCTAAGGTTTGTCTCGTGGTTCACGAAGTCCAGAACCGCGTTTATATAATCGTCAATTACTTCCAGCTTCCTGACGGTTTTTATCTCATTCCAGTCCGCTTTTTTGAAGTTTCTGGAAAAGACCACCTCTTCAAGCTCGCGCTCCTGCTCGACGTAGAACTCCGTTCCATCGGAGTTGAAGACCTTTATCCCGTTGTCGGTCGGAGGGTTGTGGGAGGCCGTTATCATGATTCCCCCGTCCGCGTACTCCCTCGTGGCCCATGCCAGCGCTGGAGTGGGGAGCAGACCGAGGTCGAGAACTTCCTTGCCCGTGCTTAGAAGCCCGGAAATCATCGCGTTTTGGAGCATGACGCTCGACGTCCTGCCGTCCCTCGCGACGGCAATCCTCTCACCGTCTATGTACGTTCCAACCGCCCTGCCAATGTCCATGGCGAGTTCAGGGGTGACCTTCTCCCACAGCGTTCCACGGATTCCAGCGGTTCCGAAGAGTCTCATGGTACCACCAAGAGCTACTTCGGGGCATGCTTAAATACCTTTGCTGTATATCGCCAGACCCCTGTAGTTCTCGAGCCTCATACCTCTGGGAACCCTATCTCCGGAGAGGGGGAGGATGATAACGGGAACCTCTAGCTTCCTCCCAAGCTCCAGAATGGGTTTGATAATCTCCGGTGTGGGCCTAACGGCGTAAATCGCCCCAACACCCGTGTAAAGCTCGAGCCGCGGGTTGAAGACGTCGTCCCTGAAGGCCCTTAGGCCAAGCTCCCTTGCCCTCTCAACCGCTTTGGGGTTCCAGTCAACGACAAAAACGTCCCTCCCAAGGGAGCGCAGGGTTAGGGCCACCTTGAACTGAAAACCCACCCCAATCTCGGCGAGCCTTCCGGAGGTTCTCTCGTTGAGGTAGTACGCGAGGTCTTCAAGTGGCATGAAGAAAAGAGGAAAGGGGGATTAAAAAGCTTACCGGCACTAAAAGACGGCCCTGCCAGTACCCTTGTCGAATATGTGTGCCTTCGTCATGTCGAAGACTATGTCCAGCTCCTCGCCTTCCTTAACCCTCGACTCCGCGGGGAACTTGCCCACAAAGGCCAAATCCCCAACGCTCAAATGAACAACCTTCTCCCCGCCGAGGTTCTCCACAATCTCCACCATCGCCCTTGCCATGTTCTCCCCCGGAACCTTCACCTGGGCGAAGAAAGCGTCGTAGATGTCCTCGGGGCGGATGCCAAAAATGGCCTCCTTACTCAGGTAGCCTCTCTCTTCAAGCACTTCCACCTGCTCGGGCAGGAGCTTTAACCTGAACTCTCCGAAATCCACGAAGCCATCCTCCGTAACGGTGGCGTCCATGAAATTCATCGGCGGGCTTCCAATAAATCCACCAACGAAGGTGTTCGCCGGCTTGCTGTAAACCTCGTCGGGAGAGCCGACCTGTTGAAGGACGCCCTGGTTGATAACGGCCACCCTGTCCCCCATCGTCATTGCCTCGACCTGGTCGTGGGTGACGTATATGGTGGTGACCCCAAGCTGTTTTTGAAGCTTCTTCAGCTCGGCGCGCATTTTCACCCTCAGCTTGGCGTCTAGGTTTGAGAGCGGCTCGTCCATGAGGAAGACCTTCGGTCTCCTCACGATGGCCCTGCCCAATGCCACGCGCTGTCTCTGCCCGCCGCTAAGCTCCCTCGGCTTCCTGTTGAGGAGTTCGCTGAGGCCGAGCATTTCCGCGACTTCTCTAACCCTCTGGTCAATCTCCTGCTTCGGAACCTTCCTGAGCTTGAGGGGGAATGCTATGTTGTCGTAGACGGTCATATGTGGATAGAGGGCGTAGCTCTGGAAGACCATGGCGATGTCCCTGTCCTTTGGGGGGATGAAGAGGCCATTCTCCGGGTCCGCAACCAGCTTATCCCCAACGTAGATTTTACCCTTGGTGGGCTCCTCAAGACCCGCGATCATTCTCAGGGTTGTGGTCTTTCCACAGCCGCTCGGGCCAAGGAGGATCATGAACTCCCCATCTTTAACCTCAAGATTCATATCCTTGACTGCCTCAAACTCGCCAAATATTTTCCACACGTTCTCCAATCTGACACCAGCCATACACATCACCCCTCGAAAAAATATTGGAGGTCAGCGCCTCCTCCTCGCCAGGAGCGGGAGGAGGGCGAAGATACCAAGCATGCCCGGTCCACAGGTTCCGGTTTTGGTGCTCGTGCTGCTCGTGGGCGTTCCCGTTGGGGAGGTTGTACTGGATGTGCTTGATGGGCTGGTTGTCGTGCTCTCCGCTTTCTTGCCCTCAATGATGGGTATCATAACCACAGTGGCCCTCTTTGAGTTTGCCGCGTCGTAGCTGCTTAACTGCTCCTCCTGGGTCGGTTTGAAGCCCTCAGGAGCAAGAAGGTCGTAGACCCTCGGAGCGACGCCGTTTATTACCGCTTGGGCATCTGCTCCTCCACCCTTCCACTCCTCTGCATCAACTGCCACAGGTCTCCACTTGTCCGGTCCGTAACCGTCCTGGGAGCCCACGAGGAGGACGCCGTAGAGTCCGTAGTCCTCGTTTATCTTTATGTAATCCTTTGGTACCTTGACTATGATGGCGTTCTTAACGGGGTCAGCGCTTATCTGGAGCTCACCCTGGAGTGCGGTCCCGTCCGGCAGAACGATGAGGTTTCCGTAGTCCCAGCCCGCTATTCTAAAGGCCGCATCCCATGGGTGGTCCGGGTCGAGGTCAACGTTTGAACCCGGCCCATCAGGGAACATCTTGATGGCGCTGGTGTTACCTCCATCCTTGAAGTCGAGGTAGAGCTCTATGATTTGCAGACTGAAGCCGTTGGGCCCGTTCCACGGGTTGTCGCCGAGGTTCTTGAAGTAGAACTCCATGACGTACGAATCCGTCTGCTCGAGCATTCTAAACCTGAGCAGGTCGAGGTGACCCGGAACGAACACCTTGTTCGTGGCGTAGGTGTAGGTTCCGGGCCCGTGGTCATCTCCTTCAATATCGGCCACATCAACTATCGGGACGCCCTTAACCTCCATCGGGAGCTTGAGCTCTATCGGGGTGGTTATTACGTCAAGGTTGCCCTCATCGTCAACGGTCGAGATGGCGAAGTATACGTCGCTCGGGTTGCTGAGGTAGTCGAAGGGCACCACGATCTCAACGCCCCCATCTTTCTTCTCCGCCTTCAGGTCGGCCACCTTCTCGGACTCATCGTAGCCTTTCGCGGCGTAGAGCTCGGCCTTTCCGTCCTTGTAGAGGATGTGCTTCGTTATCATGAGGCCGACGCTGTCCCTGCTGTAGGGGAAGAGGTCGTAGCGGAACTCGCTCGGCTTCTTCTGAAGGAGCGTGAACGTGTTGCCGACCTTCTCACCGGCCTCCCACACGCTTATCTCGAACTTCTCGCTTCCCTTAACGACGAAGTGGAGGCCCTCTCCATCGAAGAACACCTTGAAGCCTTCCGCCCTCGTTGAGAGGCTCGACCACTCGAGCGTTTGTCCCTCTCCGAGTCCCTCAAGGGCCCTCGGGCTGTAGGGCTCACCGTCCGGGAAGTAGTTTCCGTAGAGGTAGCTCGGCACCTCAAGGCCCGCAAAGCGGTACATCTCGTAGAGGTAGAGCTTGAGGTAGCGGTCAAAGGCCTGATCCTCGCCGCTGAACTGGTCGCTTCCGTACCACCAGAACCAGTCGCTCGCCTCGGCCCTTAGGAGGTACTCGTAGGCAGTTTCCCAGTCCTTCACGTTGTCCCTGTTCTCGAAGAGGGCCTTCCTCGCGAGGTAGAGCCAGTACCATCCGATGTTCTCCTGGGGCTCGCCTATCCAGGTTGAGAGGGTTCCATCAATCCAGCTGCTCTCGGGCCACTGCATCTCCTCCTTCACACCAACGAGCTTGTAGAGGTTGTTGAGGCTGTCCGCCTCGAGGAGCTTCTCGGCCTTCTCGTCCGTGCTCAGGTCGAGGCGCTCCATCATGGTGGGGGTTAGCTTGTTGGCCCTGTCGCCGTAGAGCTCTACGTACTCGCTCGGGGTAACGGTTCTTATGAGTCCCTCCTTCTGGAGCTCCGTGAGTTTCTCGTAGAGCTTCTCAAGGAAGAGCTTACCGTCGAATGGGTAGTGCTCCCATGCGTTCTCGCCGTCGAGGGTCACAACGTAGACGAGCGACCCGTCGTAGTTCTGCTTCTGAACCTTGAGGAGCTCGTTCACAAAGTCCTCGACCGCCTGCTCCTGGTTCATGCCAGAATACCTGAAGCCGACGCGGTCGCTAAGGTCGTGGTTCCTCGGGAAGAGCCATATCTTCTTTCCGTTGAACTCGGCCACCCAGGGCCTGTAGTAGTTCTCCACAGTGTTGGGTATGCCCATTCTGTCGAGAACCATCTGGTCGGTCATGACCCACTTCCATCCGTTCTCCGCGAGAATCTCAAGGGTCTTGTCGTTGAGTGCTGACTCGGCGGCCCAGCCACCCTGGGGCTCCACCTTTCCGGCACCGAGGTACTCCCTGTAGAGCTCGTGGGACTTTTTCACGTGGGCCCTGAAGTCGTCCTCCCAGCCGAAGTCGTTGAGTATCGGCCCTATCGGGTGGGCGTAGGGCACAACCGTTACCTCAACGTTCCCGTTGCCGAGGAGGTAGTTTATCTTCTCGTGCTCCTCGAAGGTGTGGTTGAGGAGCCACATCTGGGCGTCGAGGACAGTTTTAACGTCCTCCCTCGTGTAGCCGCCTTCATCAACCTTGTCGTAAAGGGCCTTCAGCTCCGGGTGCTCCATTATGTAGGCGTAGTCTATCCACGCGAGGTTGAAGAGGACGGCAAGGTCAATGTAGTCCTGATCCGTGAACTCGGCGGTTATCTTCTCCTTCTGCTCCTCGAGGGGAAGGTCCCCGTACTTCTTGAAGGCTTCGTTCCTCTTGTCCTTGAGCTCGGTGTAGCGCTTCCAGAACTTTCTCGTGGGGTTGCCGTTGCTGTCGGCCACGGGTTCGCCGTTCCACGGTGTTGTGTGGTCGAAGAACCCTCCCGGAGCCTGGAGCATGAACCACTTATCCTCGAGGGTGAGGTTGTTGTTTATGACCTTCTCCGTCACTATCTGCGCCATGTCCTTCTTTCCGTTCATGTAGTCCGCTATCTGAGCTATGAGCGAACCGGAGAGGTCTATGGCCACGTGGACGTCGGGGTATTTGCTGAGGTAGTGGGCCATCTTCCAGTAGTCGTTCGCTGCATGAAGCCTGACCCAAGGCCTTATGTAGACGTCCTGAACGGGGTCGTAGTAGTAGGGCTGGTGCTGGTGCCACACTATAACCACGTTAAGGGGCTTTGGCTCCTCGGCGCTGGCCGGAACGGAGAGGGCGCCGAAGAGCATTAAAAAGATTGAAAGCAGGGCTAAAACCTTCTTCATTTCCATCACCTCACTCTTTGAGACCACCCATCGTCAGGCCGCTCCTGACGTAGTTCTGGGCGAGCAGGAACATTACGAAGACGGGCAGCGCAAATATGAGAGCGGCGGCGGCAAACTGGTTCCACGATACTGAGCGCAGGTTGGCGAGCATGGTGTAAATCCAAACCGTGAGTGGGTGTTTCTCCTGGTTGAGGAGCAGGTTGGCAAGGATAAGCTCCGTCCAGCCGCCTATGAAGGCGAATATCGCCACCGTCGCAAGGCCCGGCAGGGACATTGGAATGAGCACGTGCCTTATGATCTGGAGGTAGCCCGCGCCGTCAACGAGGGCCGCTTCATCGAAGTCGGGGCTTATGGAGTCAAGGTATCCCTTGAGGAGCCATGTGTTGAAGGGAACGCTTCCAGCGGCATATATCACGGGGAGCACGTAGATGTTGTTCGTAAGGTGGAGCTTGACGAGCATACCGTAGAGGGCCACGAGTCCAGCGATTCCAAGTCCCCCTGCGACCTGCGTGAACATCAGGTAGAAGTAAAGGATGTGCTCCCTGCCGAAGAACTTGAGCCTCGAAAAGGCGTAGGCGGAGGGTATGACGAAGAGCAGCGTCAGCACCACTGTAAGGCTTGCTATTATGAGGCTCCTCTTCATGTACCCCCACACCTGGCCGCCGACCTTGGCTATTCTGATGTAGGCGAAGTTGTTCGCCTCAAGGGTTCCGGAGCTCGCCTCTATCTTTCCGCCGTCCGGGAGGTAGAGCTTGACGTTTTCGGCCTCGTAGGTGTCCTCTCCCGTCTTCGTGAACTTGCTGAGGTCAACGGGAGAATCCTCCGGTTTGCTCACCTTGAGGATTACCCTCCTCCCCTCGACGTTGAGCTTCCTTATTCCAACGACCGCCTCCATGCTTTCCGCCGAGGCCCTGAGGTATTCACCGTTTCTTATGAGCGTGGCGTCGCTTTCCTCGCTCGTCGTTCCCCCGCGCACTTCGTCAACCTTCATGTTGCCGAGGGTCAGCTTTCCGGGGTAGTCGGAGGAAACCGTTCCACCCTCCACTATGAGCTCGTAGCGGTTGATGGTGTCCCTTATCTTTATCGTATCCGCCGTTATTTTGAAGCTCGATGTCTTTATCAGGCCCTCCTGGTGGCCGAACATTATCTCACGGTAGTTTTCGAGGGTGATTTTGTCTGGGATTAGGTCAATGTTGCTCGTTGCGAGCGTTCCCGATGGCTTAAGGGATATGGTGAACATGTAGTAGACAGGGAAGAGCAGGATTCCCATAACCACGAGCGCCAGTAGCGTGGCGCCCGTTATCTTCAGGATTTCGCTCTTCCGCTTGGGCATCTCGAACTTCATGCTCCCGCCCCCTCCTGGAGTCTGGTTATTCTCATGTTGACGAACATGTAGACCGCCAGCACGATGGTGGCGATGAGAAGCACCGCAGCTGCCTTCCCATACTCGGGAAGCGCCGACCCGAAGGCCTTTCTATAACCGTACAGCAGAAGGAAGCGGTCCTCGAAGAGGTTGCCGTTGTAGAGGAAGGGCACGAGGAAGTACTGGAAGCTGGCGGCGCTCGTTAGTATGGTGGCAAAGGCTATGGGCTTGCTGACTATGGGTATGACCACCCTTGTGAGCCTCTGCCAGTAGTTTGCCCCATCTATGATGGCCGCTTCCACGAGCGTGTCCGGGACCGACTGGAGGGCCGAGGTTATGACCGTCATCATGAAGGGGTACGCCAGCCACACCTCGATTATGTTGAGAGAGACAAAGCCCCACGTTATGTTGGTCATCCAGTCCGGCGGGTTGCTCCACCCGAGGTCCCTGAGGATTATGTTGATGGGCCCAACGACCGGGTCGAACATGAAGCGCCACACCATGACGGAGAAGAGGAGCGGAAGGGCCCAGGGGATTATGAGGAGGGCTCTATAAAGGGCCTTCCCCTTAACGTACTTGCTGTTGTAGAGGACGCTCAAGAAGATACCCGCAAACACCTTGAGGCTCACGCTCGTGAGCACGAAAACCCACGTCCAGAGAAAGGCGCTCCTAAACTTACTATCGCTCAGCGCCCATTTAAAGTTCTCAATCCCCACGAACCTCAGGGGCTCCGCATTGGGAGCCTGTATGGGGAAGTTCCCGAGCTTTGCATTTGTGAACGCGATGTAAATCGAATAAACGATTGGATATATGTTGAAGAACAGGAACGCCACCATTCCGGGCAGGATTAAAGCAAGGGCTGCCATCGTCTTTTTGTCCACAGGTCTCACCTCCCGCATCAATAATAAAGAGAAAAGGAAACCCCATCAACCCTGCAGGGCAGCGAGTATGTCCTGCTGGGCCTGCTGGAGGGCCTCGTCAATGGTCTGCTTTCCACCCATTATGTTGGTTATTGCGGTTCCAACCGGTCCCCAGACGCTTCCCATCTCCGGGCTCTTGGGCATTGGAATTGCATACTGCACGGCCTGGCCAAAGCCGTAGAGGACCGGGTCGTTCTGAATCTCCGGGTCGTTGAGAACTTCCTTGAGAACGGGGATGTAGCCATCCTGGATTGAGAGCTGCTTAACCGCTTCTGGGTTGGTGGTGAACCACTTGAGGAAGGTCCATATTGCATCCTTCTTGCTCGGGTCGTTGAGCTTGGCCACGTAGATGAGCTTAACTCCACCGTAGGGGTGCGGCCTGTGCTGGTCGTCAATGGCCGGGAGAGGAACAACACCGAAGTTTATGCCCGCCTTCTTGACGTCGGCTATGCTCCACGGGCCGTTGATCATCATGGGGGCCTTTCCATCGTGGAAGAGGCTCACCTGGGCGTTGTAGTCCTGGGTCTGGGCCATGTACGGGTAAACCTGCTCGAAGAAGAACTTGAAGCCCTGGAGGGTCTCCGGCTTGTCGAGGCCCGGCTTCTTGGTCTTGTCGTCGAAGTAGTAGCCTCCGAAGGCGTGGACCCATCCGGAGATGAAGTATGGGTCAATGGGTGAGGCAAGGCCGTAGGTCTCGCTGTCGGGGTTGTAGTACTTCTCCATTATCGCCTTCATCTCGTCGAAGGTCTTCGGTGGCTCGCTTATCATGTCCTTGTTGTAGATGAGGGCCACGGTCTCGGCCGCGAAGGGCATGGCGTAATAGTGCCCGCCGTACTGCATGGCCTCCTGAGCCATGGGGCTGAACTTGTCAAGGATATCCGGTGTCACGTACTCGTCAATGGGTTCGAGCATTCCAGCCTCGGCGAACTTTCCAATCCAGTCGTGGGCCCATATGAAGAGGTCCGGCCCCTGACCGGCCGGGATGGCGGCCTTGAGTGAGGTCTCGAGGTCAGCCTTCTGTTCGAGCTTTATTTCAATCTCGGGATGCTCAATCTCGAACTCGGAGATGAGGTCCTCAAAAGCCTTGAGCTCCGCGGGACCGATGGCGTGCCAGAGAACTATGGTGACCTTTTCCTGAGCGGCGCTGCTCGTGGTGGTTGTGGTTTCTGAGGAGGTCGTCGTGCTCGCAGGGGAGCTGGTGGTGGTTTCGCCACCGCCTATACATCCGCTGGCCACCACGGCGAAGGCCATGAGGCCAATCAACAACAATCCAAACACCTTCTTCATGCTTTCCACCCATAAAATGTTTTTCAACTCGAGTATCATCCACGGTGATATATATACCTTGCGCTCCCATGCCCATGGAAGAACATAAATGGGATGGGAGGGTCTCACTCCCCCCAACGTCCCACAAAGAACGACCGAGGGGGCAGTGATTTTCCATCGGCGTGCCCAACTACAGGGATAAAATTCGTCGGAAGTTCAATTTCGAAGGCCCTATCTGAAACGTTTATCCCAACGATTACCCTCTCGCCATCGTGGTGGCGTTCGTAGACAATGACACCCCCACTGGCAACGATGGGTACAAACTCCCCGACCTGAAGGGCCCTGCTTTTCCGTCTGAGTTTTATGAGCTCCCGGGTCGTGTTCAGTATCTCCCTGTCCCACCTCTCCTCGTTCCACTCCATGGGCTTCCTCGAGCGCTCCATGAACGGCGCATCAAAGTGGTCAAGGCCAATCTCATCCCCATAGAAGAGCGAGGGGATCCCCCTGTACGTCATGAGGAAGGCGAGGGCGCAGAGGTATCTTTCCCTCCCCGCTATATGGAGGAAGCGGTCAATGTCGTGGTTGTCGAGGAAGTTGTACATGACGTACTCAAAGGGCCCGTAGCGCGCGCTTAAAAGCTCGATGCCGTTGAGGAACTCTTCTGCTCTCATACCGCCCGCGAAGAACCGCAGGAGCAGCTCGTAGAGTGGGTAGTTCATCGTCCCGTGGAAGGGGCCGAGGAAAAGGGACGGGTCGTCCATGACCTCTCCAAAGAGGTACGCTTTCCCCTCAAGCCCCTCGAGGACATCGCGCCAGAAATCAGGGGGGACGCCGTGGGCGACGTCAAGCCTGAAGCCGTCCGCCCCCCTCTCAAGCCAGTGCACCAGAACGTCCCTTACAAACTTCTTCACCCTCGGATTGTCGTGGTTAAGCCTCGGCATGAGCCACACGGAGAAGAAGGACTCGTAGTTCCACTCGAATTCCTTCAGCTTTCTGTACTTCTCCACCCAGGGTAGGCTTGAGTTGAGCACCTCAAGGAAGCCCTCTGGTAGAGCTGGAAAGCCCTTAATGCGGTAGAAGTCGCGGTATTCGCTTTTCTCCCCCTTGGCTACCACGTCCTGGAAGTAGGGGTGGAAGAAGCTCGTGTGGTGGAACACACCGTCCAGAACGAGCTTCATTCCCCTCTCCCGGAGGACCCTCACGAGCTCCTCAAAGGTCTCGTCCCCGCCAAACTGCTCCCCAACGTGGAAGTAGTCCTCTATGTCGTAGCCGTGATATGTTCTGGAGACGAAGATGGGCGTCAGGTAGAGTGCATTGACTCCGAGCCCCTCCAAATGGTTGAGGTGCTCCACTATCCCCCGCAGGTCTCCGCCGTGGAACCTTTCTCCCGGGGTGAGGCTGGACTTTTCGAAGCCCTTGGCAAAGCGGTCGGGCATTATCTGGTAAAAGACGCTCTCAAAGGCCCACCCCGGAACCTCAAGCCTTCCCGGTGCGGCGGTGAATGGCCCGTACTCCACCGTCCCCTCCTTTGTAAGGGCTTCGAAGGAGTAGCTAAACTCATCCGCTCCCTCCAGTACCGCCTCGAAGTAATCAAAGAGCCCATCGCTGGCCTTTCTCCTCATTTCAACCCTCCCGCCGTCGAGGAGGTACGCTTTCTTCACGAGCCCCTTCCTGGCTCTCAGAACCACGTGGGTTCTGCCGGCGATTGAGTAGAGGTACGTGAGCGACGGGGCGTGGAAGAGAGCCTCCCCCCCTGCAACAACGGCCACGCTCGTTTCGCGGTCGAACTTGTAGGAGGGCCTCACGTACCGCTCCCGAAGGGGGTTTTCGGGGTCAGGGGTAAACTCTCCCCCCACGGAGAAGGCGTAGTGCCAGCGCCCCTCGGGCAGGAGAACCTCAATCCTCCACCGCTCCCCCTCCCTCCTCATCCTGAAGGAGCCTTCGTTGAAGGCGTTGAAACTTCCGATGAGGTAGGCGTAATCCCCATCGGCCGGCAGGGAAAACTCAACCCGGGCCAGTCTTCCGAAGACGTCATCGTGAACAAAGCCGAAAGTTTTATACATATTAAACACCACCTATAGTGTAGTATCACTCCCAATGTTTAAACTCGCAGGAGTGAATATAAAGTTTGGGGGAATGAAAATGAACGAAGAGGAGATAATCGAAAAACTCCAGAAGCTGGGACTCACTAAATACGAGAGCCTCGCCTACATAACCCTGCTGAAGCTCGGCCCGAGCAAGGCTACGGACATCACGAAGGAGAGCGGGATACCCCACACGAGGGTGTACGACGTCCTGAGCTCCCTTCACAGGAAGGGCTTTGTGGACATGATGCCCGGCACCCCGAGGCTCTACAAGCCCGTGAATCCGGAACTCGTGCTTGAAAAGATAAAGGAAGACCTGGTTAACGACATTGACAGGCTAAAGGAGATGTTCGTCGAGCTCTACAAAACGGTTCACGGCGAGGATTTGCCGGAGATATGGACGATACACGGCTTCGAGAACACCGTCGAGAGGGCGGAGTACATTATACGGAGTGCCCGCTACGAGGTTCTCATAAACACTCCCTTCGAGTTCCTGTCCCTCCTGAGGGAGGAGATAAAGAAGCGCAAGGACGTGCTCTTCATAATCATCAGCAACTTCGAGGAAGTGCCCGAGTGGCTCAAGGGGGAGAACATCATACTCGCCCGGAGCGGAGGGGCACCGTGGCTCATGGCCAGCTGGATCATAGGTGATGTGGAGTATGCGCTCTTCTTCGGCGCCCTTCCGAAGGACAGGAGAAGGGAGAAGTTCTATTCCTTCTGGGGCAAGTCCGCGAAGCTCATCCAGAACTACATGCACTGGTTCTACACGATGTACTTTGACAACAGCGAGCTGATCAAGCCCCTCGAGTACGATAGACTAAAGAAGCCCCTGGAGCTTGTCAACATAAGGACGCTCATAACCGTTCTCAAGCAGACCACCCTGCCGAGGCGCATAGAGGTGGCGGGAAGAACGGTGGAGGACAAGGAGGAAATCACGATAGACGGTGAGGTTGTGGAATACGAGTACACTCCTCTGACGGCCAGCGTCCTCGTAAGGGGCAGGGAAGGAGAATGGAAGGTCGGAGGGCTCGGAAGCTATTTCGAGGACATTGAGGGTGAGAAGTTCATACTCATTGACTGAGGGATACGTATGAGGATACTCATACTCGGCTTCGAGTACCTCCCCGTCAAGGTGGGAGGTTTGGCGGAGGCCATAACCAGCATAGCGGAAACGCTCGCGAAGCTTGGCAACGAGGTGCTCGTCTTCACCCCCAGCCACGGCCACGTGGAGGGGGAGCCCCTCGCGAGGTTCAAGATGGATGTTAAAGGTGGTACCGTGGAGGTAACCGCCTACGAGAGGTCCCAGAACGGCGTTAGGGTATTTGCCCTCAGCGACCCCCTCCTTGACAACCCCGATGTTTACGGCCCGGGATGGGAAGGACTCCTCGAGAAGGCGGTGCACTTCGGGAAGGCGAGCGTGGGGCTGCTAAACAGGCTCATCGAGGAGGAAGGAAAGCCCGACGTGCTCCACTTCCACGACTGGCACACCGTCTTTGCGGGGGCGCTTCTGAAGAAGTACTTCCAGCTCCCGGCGGTCTTCACGATTCACCGCCTCAACAAGGCAAAGGTTCCCGCCCACTACTTCCACGAGGCTAACCTCGGTGAATTAGCGCCGTACCCCGACATTGACCCCGAGTACGTTGGAGCCTACATAGCGGACGTCGTCACGACGGTGAGCAGGAGCTACCTCCTGGAGGAGTGGGACTTTTTCAGGAACTTCGAGGGCAAGGCAACGCACGTCTTCAACGGCATTGACTGCTCCTTCTGGAATGAGAACCTTCTCAAGAACGCAGACCTGCCGAGGCACGAGCGCAGAAAGGTGATGCTTAAAGAACTCGGCCTTGAGGACGGCGTCGCCTTCATGTTCATAGGGCGCTTCGACAGGGGGCAGAAGGGCGTTGACACTCTCCTGAGGGCGATTGAAGTGTTCGCGGAGCGCTATCCCGAGGAGTTCTCAAAGGCCTGCTTCCTCATAATAGGGAAAGGCGACCCCGAGCTGGAGGGTATGGCGCGCTCCCTCGAGGGGAGGTATTCCAACGTCAAGGTAATCACGGAGATGCTGAGCAGGGAGTTCGTTAGGGAGCTCTACGGCAGTGTGGACTTCACCATCGTTCCGTCCTACTTCGAGCCCTTTGGCCTCGTTCAGATGGAGGCCATGTGCCTCGGGGCCATCCCGATAGGCTCCGCCGTGGGAGGGATAAAGGACACGATAGTGCCCCTGGAACGGGAGGGAGCCACGGGAATCCTTGTGCCGCCCAGGGATGCGGAAGCCCTTGCGGAGGCCATGAGGAAGGCGGTGCACCTCAGGGACGACGTGGAGAAGATAAGGCTGCTCCGGGAGAACGGCAAGGCCCGCACGGGAATTTTCACGTGGGAGAACGCTTGCAGACGATACCTCAGGGCTTATCGGAACGATATTGACAAGGCGGCCGGCTTCCTCATTGAGTGACACTTTTCTTTTTCCCCTTTGGGTGGCTTGAGCGTGTCAACGGCCCGGCCCACAGCCGCCTTGGCCATTATCCTAACAAAACCAAAGGATAAACCGAAAAGTATTTAACACGAAAGCCGCGATTAGGCTATGACAAACTTCGGAGGTGCCAAAGATGGCAGAGGAGCATGTTGTCTACATAGGAAAGAAGCCTGTTATGAACTACGTCCTGGCCGTTATAACCCAGTTCAACGAGGGTGCCAAGGAAGTCACCGTGAAGGCTCGCGGTAGGGCCATCAGCAGGGCCGTTGACGTCGCAGAGATCGTCAGGAACAGGTTCCTCCCAGAGGTCAGGGTCAAGGAGATCAAGATCGGCACCGAGGAGCTTCCGACCGCCGACGGTAGGACCGCGAACACCTCAACCATCGAGATCGTTCTCGAGAAGCCGTAAATTGGTAAAATTTAGCTTTTCTCTCCTTTTAACCTTCACTTTAAGCCAACTTGAAGCCGTGAAAAGTTTTAATAGGTTTCCCTCCCACTATACTTGGGGTATCCATGGTCGAGTTCGAGACGATAGACGTTGGCGATGAGAAGGCGAAGGAGCTCGCCCAGATAATCGTTAACGATAAGGCCATCGCTATTCTCCGTCTCCTCCAGGAGAAATCCTATTCCGCCTCCGAGATATCGGAAAAGCTCGGGATGCCCCTGTCTACCGTGGTCTATCACCTGGACAAGATGTCCCGTGTTGGCCTCGTTGAGGTCGTTGGAAAGCGCTACGGCAAGCGGCTCCAGGAGGTTAAGCTCTACCGCGCCTCCCCAAGACCAATCCTCCTTCTCCCCGCCAAAACTTCCTTTAAGAAGCGCCTCCTCCGCACGATAGAGAAGATACAGGTGATAAGTCTCTCCATAGCGGGGCTCATAAGCTACGCCGTTTACCGCGCGCTGGCCGGGGGCTTCGGTGCAGCCTCAGCACCTCCATCCCGGGAATTCGAGACCATGACGACGGCCCAGGTGGGTGTTGATAACGCTTCAAAGGCGCTCCCCATGGTGCCCAACACGACAACAAGCCTTTACACTGTGACACAGAAAGCCGCGTCTGAACCCCGTGTACAGGCGTTTGTGGGGGCATTGCTGGCATTCATTGTCATAGCATTGTTGCTTCACTATTACCTATCGCGCAGGAACCTCTGAGCTCGAAACGTTTTTAAGAATTGCCTCCCAACCCCCAAGTGTGAAATTTGGGAGGGATTTCAATGGCTTCAGGAATCACTGTGGAGCAGGTGCTGAAGAGAAAGCCCGTTGTCGTTAGGCCCAGTGATACAGTTGATAAGGTCGCGAAAAAACTCTCGAGGGCCCAGGTCGGCAGCGCCATCGTCATGAAAAGGGACGACATAGTGGGCATAATCACGGACAGGGACATACTCAATAAGGTTGTTGCCAAGGGCAGGAACCCTCGCGAGGTGAAGGTTGAGGAGATAATGACCCCCAAGCCCTACACAATCGAGTACGACGAGGACATAAGCGACGCCGCGGAGCTCATGATCGAGAAGGGCATAAGGCGCGTCATAGTAACCAAGCTCGGCAAGCCCATCGGGTTTCTCCTGGCCGTTGATGTGCTCTCGGCGATAAACAGCCACGAAGAGGAGGAAGAAGAGGTCGAGAACGTTGAGCCCGAATTCTACGGCTACTGCGAAGTCTGCGGACAGTACAAGCCCCTCGAGAAGGTCATTCACGAGGGGAGGGAACTCTGGGTCTGCGAGAGCTGCAAGGACATGCTCCTCAACGAACAGTGAGCTTAAACCGTTCCCCGTGTTTCCCTTGCCCGGTTAGTCATTTCTTTGCCCCCTCTCATCACCCAATAGAGTTAAAAGTCATCGCCTCTTTCTCATATCAGGGGTGATCGAAATGGAGACCAAAAAGACCGGTACCACAACCGTAGGAATTAAGGTTAAGGAGGGCGTTGTTCTGGCCGCTGACACTCAGGCTTCCCTTGATCACATGGTTGAGACGCTCAACATAAAGAAAATCGTGCCGATAACCGACAGGATTGCCATAACGACCGCGGGGAGCGTTGGAGACGTTCAGGCCCTCGCGAGGATGCTCGAGGCGGAGGCGCGCTACTACCAGTTCACATGGCACAAGCCGATGAGCACCAGGGCAATGGCCAACCTGCTCAGCAACATACTCAACGAGAACAAGTTCTTCCCCTACCTCGTGCAGATCATCATAGGTGGCTACGTTGACGAGCCGACCCTGGCCAACCTCGACCCCCTCGGAGGCCTCGTCTTCGATGACTACACCGCAACAGGCTCAGGAAGTCCCTTCGCGATAGCCGTCCTCGAGGACGGGTATAGGGAGGACATGAGCATCGAGGAGGCCAGGGAACTCGCCGTTAGAGCCGTAAGGACGGCCGGAAAGAGGGACGTTTACACCGGCCACAGGAAGGTCCAGGTGGTGGTCATCACCAAAGACGGCATGAAGGAGGAGTTCGTCGAGTTCAAGGAGTGATAGCATGAGAAAAAGGGCACTCCTTGCCCTCCTTCTAGTTTTTGTGCTCCTGGGAGGCTACTTCTCATACGTTAACTTTTACGCGAGCAACGCCCCTGAGGACGTTCTCTCAAGTGTAAAGGCAATAGAGAAGGACGTTGAGGACATAAGAAACCTCACGTTCAGGCAGGAGCCCCGGGTCGTGGTTCTCACGAAGGAGGAGGCACTTAGGAAGTGGGCCCCCTCGAAACCGAGCCCTGAGCTCATGGCGTGGGAGGAAATCTACAAGCTTACCCTCCTTGTATCTCCGGACTACAGCCTAATCAAGGGGGAGCAAAGGGCGACAGCGGGCTGGATAGCGGCCACATCCGGCAACACCCTTTACATCATAGAGGAGAACTTCAGGGAGACCGGTGATACGGCCTACCGTGTCATAGCCCACGAGCTAACCCACGTCCTCCAGAAGCAGTACTTCGACCCCTCCTACGGGAACACGCTGGATGAGAGGCTCGCAATGCAGGCCCTCGTGGAGGGGGATGCAGATCTTGTTGCGGACACCTACTGCCGCCTTCATGGCATAAAAATCGAGAAGATAACCTCTTTTTCCTTTAGGGACCTCCCTGTGGAGCTCCACTACTTCCCCTACGTCTTCGGCGACCGCTTTGTGGAGTACCTCTACGACAAAGGCGGCTGGGAGCTCGTGAACTCCGCCTATTCAAAAAGACCCCTCTCAACGGCGCAGGTGATGCACCCCGAGCTCTACCTCAATTATACGCTCCCCGTTCACGTTGAGCTCGAAGCGGATGGGCAGGTCATCCACGAGGACACCATGGGCGAGTTCTACATCTACCTCCTCGTGAGCGGCCACCTTGGAAACGAGACGGGCTGGAGGGTTGCTGAAGGGTGGAGGGGAGATAAGTTAATCCTCTTCACCAACGGGAGCGAGGTTCTCCTCTGGAAGACGGTATGGGCGAGCGAGGAAGATGCCCGGGAGTTCTACGATGCGATGGGAGAAATATCAAAGGACTCCACCTACGCGAGGGTGACGTTAAAGCTGGATGGAAGGACGGTGCTCTACGAGGCGGTTAGGGAGAGCCAGCCTGGAAAATCTTAATCAAAATGCCGCCCGCCCCGCTTATCATCATCTGCGCCCCTATCGCCATCGTGAAGAGACCTATTATCCTTATGAAGACTCCAAGGGTCGTTTTGCTCACGTTCTCGCTAAGGTAGAGCGTGAGGAACATTATGGTCGCCGTGAGGGCTATCGCTATGAAGGTGGCCGCCGTTGAGACGACTATCCCGCTTTCAGCGGTCAGGGTGATGGCGGTTGTTATAGCAGCCGGCCCGGCTATAAGTGGAGTCGCCACGGGGACAGCCGCCAGGGCCAGTATGTTCTTCTCCTTCTTCAGCGTGACCATTCCACCGCCCTCGAGGGCCTCGAGACCTATCTTGAAGAGGACGAAGCCTCCGGCAACGCGGAGAGCGTCCACCTCGATGTGGAATATGTCCTGGAGGATTATCTTTCCGGCAACGGCGAAGAGGACGAGGAGGAGAAGGCCGATGAGGTTCGCCCTGACTATGAGGGTCTTTATGTCCTCTATGTGGAAGTCCTCTTTGAGGAGGGTAACCAGGAGTATCTTATCGCTCGGGTCTATCATTATGGTCATTAACAGTGCTGCGCTGAGTATTTCGCCAATCCCGCTCACTTCCTTCCCTCCATAGAGCTCAGCCCGGTAGCGCCAATCACAGGTCAGCCAGTGCCGATGTCATCATCGCCTTTTTTCTCCTCTTCTCCCGTATTTATTAAACTTTCTTTGCCCCTGAAGAGGGCCACAACGTTTAGAAATGCGCCCTTAAGCCATCTCCAGTACATCCAGAGGGATTCCTCGAAGTACTCCCACTTCACGACCTCGTAGAGGAAAACACCAACGGCCACCGCGGCGGGGGGAACTAGGGGCGTTGCGTAGAAGCTGAACTGCGTCTTCCCTCCAAGAATCCACTGGAGGGCGTAGAAGCCTATTATGCTCCAGAACGCCCCGAAGGGTACGAGTATCTTCCCCCTCTTCCTGGCGGTGTAGGGGATTGCCAGAACCATCGCGAGCATGAGGAGCATGAGCACCGGGTCAGTGTGCGCGAAGATATCGGGGTTGTAGTGGAAGGGGAAGGGCTTCATGTTGATGAACCACTGCCAGAAGGGCGAGGTCGCTGGATGCTCCCCCTTGAAGCTTAAATGCCACTTGAAAGACCCCACGAACTGCCTGCCCCACCAGTAGGGGCCTACGGCGTACATGGCCGGCAGGTTTGCGAGGATGAATGCCGAGAGTGGAAGGACGAAGCCCTCGTAGAGGCCTTTCTTTATTCCCTTCTCGCGCCACAGCTTTATCGCGAGCACCGGGTAGGGAAAGCCGCCGTTTAGCTTTACAGCAGCGGCCAACCCTATGGACAGCCCGCTGCTTCCCAGGTCGTCCCTGATGAGGAAGTAGACGAACAGGGCCGTGAAGAAGGTCACGTGGATATCGAGCATGGCCGTTATTGATGTGGCGAAGAGGAGTGGGTCGAGCACCACGAAGAAGAACGCTATGAAAGCGGCCAGGTAGCTTCTGGCGATTTCGTAAGCGGCCAGGAATACGAGGAGGGCAATAATAAGGTGTTCTATTATGCCGGGGAGGCGCCACATTATGGGTTCATCCTTGAGGAGCATGCCTAGGGAGATTATGCCCTTGCCGAGGTAGGGGTGCTCAAGGTTCTGGTAGGTGTGGATGTCCTCCTTGTCGGGATACTTAAACCCAGGAACCACCGTGAGGTTCAAACCGGATACGTTCGAGAGGAACGCGTCGTACTTCCCGGCCGGAATCTCGTAGTAAACGGCCGGAAACTTCTCGTAGGGGACGTATTCCGTGTAGTTGTACCCCTCGGCTATACGCCATATTTTGAGCTTGAGGGTGTAGGCTGCGCTCTCGTCGAGCCCCTCGGGGAATATGAGGTTCACTCCAACGCTGCCGTTGTCCTCGTAGTGAACGCTTATGCCCATCTCGTGAAGGAGGTTCCTCGCGGCGGGGACGTACCACACCTCGTCCCCTATGTAATCCATAAGTTCCTCGCTCGAGGCCTCGCGGTAGGAATACCAGAAGAGGGCGATTAGAGTCAGTATCAGGATTCCAGCGTAGATTTTTCTCTTGGTTTCAGGCTTCATGCCGACCCCCCCTCGTTCATCCTCACGAAGAATAATAAGCTTTTGGGATGCCAAAGGTTATAAGCCCTCCAAAAAGTATTTTTATCAGTTGACCCAAATGGAGGCGGTGGTAACGTATGAGAATGCTGTTGATTCACAGCGATTATCTGGAGTATGAGGTTAAGGGAAAGGCCCTGAAACAGCCGGAGGAGATAAGCGAGGAGCAGAAGAAGGGAAGGCTCGACGAGGTTCTCGCGGTTTTTATGAGCGTTGAGAAAGTTGACGAGACGAACCCTGATGAAGTCGCTGAGAAGGCCGTTAAGGAAATCAAGGACGTTGCCGGCCAGGTGAAGGCCGAGAGGGTTTTTGTCTACCCCTTCGCCCACCTCAGCAGTGAGCTGGCAAATCCGGACGTGGCCATGAAGATACTCAAGAGGATTGAGGAGCGCCTCAGAGAGGAGGGTTTCGAAGTTAAGAGGGCCCCCTTCGGCTACTACAAGGCTTTCAAGCTCTCATGTAAGGGCCACCCGCTGGCCGAGCTCAGCAGGACGGTAGTCCCGAGCGGAGAGGCCGTCAGCAGCGAGGAGCGCAACATCGCCCTCGAGAAGGAGGAGGAGCTCGTCAGCTACTGGTACATACTCACGCCCGAAGGAGAGCTTGTGGAGGTTGATAAGTTCGACTTCACGGGCCACGAGAACCTTAGAAAGTTTGCGAACTACGAGATAAGCAAGAGCCGCGTGGCCGAGAAGGAGCCGCCCCATGTGAGGATAATGCTCGAACAGGAATTGGTGGACTACGAACCCGGAAGCGATCCCGGAAACCTCCGCTACTATCCAAAGGGAAGGCTGATCAAGAGCCTCCTTGAGAACTACGTTACCGAAAAGGTCATTGAGTACGGGGCTATGGAGGTCGAAACGCCTCTCATGTACGACTTCGAGCACCCGGCGCTCAAGAGCTACCTCAACCGCTTTCCCGCCAGGCAGTACATCGTTAAAAGCGGCGACAAGAAGTTCTTCCTCCGCTTTGCTGCCTGTTTCGGCCAGTTCCTGATGAAGAAGGACGCCACCATAAGCTACCGCAACCTTCCGCTTAGGATGTACGAGCTTACCCGCTACTCCTTCAGGAGGGAGAAGAGGGGAGAGCTCTCCGGTTTGAGGAGGCTCAGGGCTTTCACCATGCCCGATATGCACACGGTGGCGAAGGACCTGCAGCAGGCCATGGACGAGTTCAAGAAGCAGTACAAGCTCAGCATGGAGGTCCTCAAGGGCGTTGGACTTACTCCGGAGGACTACGAGGTGGCCATAAGGTTCACGCGCGACTTCTGGAATGAGAACAAGGACTTCATAGTGGAGCTGGCGAAGATAATAGGCAAGCCCGTCCTCATCGAGATGTGGGACCAGAGGTTCTTCTACTTCATACTCAAGTTCGAGTTCAACTTCGTGGACAACCTCGACAAGGCAGCGGCCCTAAGCACGGTGCAGATAGATGTAGAAAACGCCCAGCGCTACGGAGTAACCTACTACGACGAGGAGGGTAAAGAGAGATTCCCGCTCATACTCCACTGCTCGCCGAGCGGTGCCATAGAGAGGGTAATGTATGCCATCCTTGAGAAGCAGGCCAAGCTCCAGACAAAGGGAATAAAGCCCATGTTCCCGCTCTGGCTCAGCCCGATACAGGTTAGGGTCATCCCCGTCGGCGAGGAGTACCTTGACTACGCCCTCTACGTTGCGGGCAAGCTCGAGGGCGCTAAGATACGGGCCGACGTTGACGACACCAACGACACGCTCAGGAAGAAGATAAGGAAGGCGGAGAAGGAGTGGGTTCCCTACATCATCGTCGTTGGCGAGAGGGAGAAGGAGCAGAACACCATCACCGTCAGGAGGAGGAGCGACGGAAAGCAGGTTGAGATGCAGCTCGGGGACCTCATAAGGGAGATAAGGAGCCAGACGGAGGGCTTCCCCTACAAGCCGAGGCCCCTCCCGCTGCTTCTCTCGAGGAGGCCGAAGTTCAGGGGCTGAGCCTTCTGGCCCTCAACCTTTCAACTTTTCTCCCCTTTGAGACCGTTAGCTTGAACGTGGTGGGCTCAAACCCCTCTTCGGGGGACATCATGAGGTGCAGTCTCTCCTCAATGCCCTTTTCACGCAACGCGGACGTCCCCAAGAAGACGTAATCGCTTATCCCTGCCACCCATGCGACGGTTTTTTCAGAGACGACGTCCTTGTTAACAAGGAGTATCAACGTTGAGTCGGGGGCATCAATTCTCCTGAGGGCGATAGTTTGATTGAGGAGCCTTAACGTGGGCTCTTCTCCAAGCATGAGGGCCGCTCCATCCAGCGTATACACGAGCCGTATGATCTGTCTGCCCTCCAGGTTCGGCTTTAGCTTCTCGTATATCCGGGATATCTTCGGGTTTATGGTCGCGGGGTCAACGCTGTCGAGCAGAAAAACGTTCTTGAGGGAGCAATCCCTGCCGTATTTGGAACCAAACAGGTCTATCACCGCGACGTTGTCTTCTCGGATTGCCTCTTTAAGGTTGTAGCCCAGGAACTCGAACTTTTTGACGAGCTTTTGCACAGGGATGTTGTAGTTGGAGATCACCCCGAAGGCACCTTCGTTGAGTCCCCTCACCAGAAGGGCGAAACCCACTGCCCATGCCACCGAGAACTTGTCATATATCACGCTTATGATAACATCCTCTTGAGGTATGTTGAGAATATCCTCCATCCCCGCCACCCCTGATGGCGGGTTTTCGCAAATGGTATAAAAGGGTATCGAAGCTACTCCTCTTCCATTGGGGTTATGCCCCTGAACATCTCCTTTATGAACGCCTTCGCCTCCTTGCTGAGCTCGCTCTCCTTGACCTCCTTGCCGAACTTATTGAAGACCTTGCCCCTGATGAAGTTGAGTTCGAAGACCTCGTAGAGCTCCTCGTTCCTGTCCGCGATGTTTACCCCGTGCTCCTCCATGTGGTCGGGCACGCTGTCTATGTCAACGTACTTACCGCACTTCTCGCACTTGTAGAACTGCCAGAACACGTAGTCCTGCCCGCTGGTCATGTTGTTGCGGAGGTGATCTACCATAAGGCCGCCGAGGTATTCGTAGTAGTCCTCCTGGATGAGCTTGCCGTCGTCCGCGACCACCTTGAAGCCGTGCCACACTATGTGGTCGTTTATGTCAACGAGGGTAGAGCGGAGGTAGTTGATGCTGACTATGAAGGTTCCATTCTGGATGTAGAACACGCCCCTCTTCGGAACAACCACGATGTCTATTCCGTAGCCTTCTTTGCTCTCGCTGAGCTTCTCGGCCTCTTCCCTGGTTGAGGCGAACTTAATTCTCACCGGAAGCTCGCTCTTCTTGTGAACCCCAAGGAGTTCCTCCCCGAGGATGTCCCACCTGTAGTCGTCAAGGCTTCTAACGCGTGCGTAGGCGTTCTTGACCTCTGGCTTCAGCCCGTCGTAGTTCATTCACACCACCTGATGGCTACTAGCCGGGAGATTATTTAAGCCTTGCCGGAAAAGTTTAAAAAGCATAGAAGGGGCGGTGTAGGCTCGGGTTCTTGAGGGGAATGGGCCTTCACACTTCCGCAGCTCACTTCCAACCAACAACCTTATAAACTGATATATCGTTCGATAGGTCGGTGATGAAAAATGCAGGTTGTCGAGAAGGGTGAGACATACGACCTCTCATACGCGAAGAAAGCCATGTTCGTTGTCGTCCTGTTGCCTCTCCTCATCATGTACACCGAGGCAATGCTCACGCCCGCTTTGCCCACAATCCAGAAGGAGTTCACGATAAACCCCAACGACGTCAGCTGGGTTCTGACCATATATCTCCTCGTCGGAACGGTCAGCGTGGCCCTCTTCGGGAAGCTCGGCGACATGTACGGGAAAAAGAGGATGTTTCTGGTAGCGTTGGGATTCTACACAGCGGGCGTCATCCTCAACGGCTTCGCGCCGAGCTTCCAGTGGCTGCTCGTAACGAGGGCCATCCAGGGCTTTGGAATGGCTATCTTCCCTCTCGCTTTCTCCCTCGTCCGTGAGGAGTTCCCGCCGAGCATGGTGCCTCAGGTGCAGGGAATGATAAGCGCCATGTTCGGCGTCGGTATGGTCATAGCGCTCCCGCTTGGGGCCTACGTTACTCAGAACTACGGGTGGAGGTGGACGTACCACTCGGCCGCGCCCTTCGCCGTGCTGATGTTTTTCCTCGCCTGGATGATACTACGGGAGAGCCGCTATATAAACCCCGGAAAGATTGACTGGGTCGGAGTGCTCCTTCTTACGGTCGCCGTTGTTCCCCTGCTCGTGGGCGTCACGAGAGCCCCTAACGTCGGCTGGACTGCAAGGGAAACCCTAACCCTCTTCGGGGTGGGTATAATCGGTACAGTTCTCCTCGCCCTCTGGGAGAGGAGAGTGGAAAACCCGCTGCTGCCCCTTAAGATAATCTCCTCGAGAAACCCCGCGATAGTCAACCTCGGCATAATGTTCGCCGCCTTCGGAATCTCCATGATGAGTCAGGCGAACACCTACATCCTCCAGCTTCCGGCACCGTACGGCTTCGGCAAGACGATACTCCAGAGCGGCCTCCTCATGACGCCGATGGCCCTCACGATGCTGGTAATAGCCCCGATAGCGGGCAAGCTGATGCCGAAGACGGGAGCAAAGCCCATAGCGGTAACCGGAGCCCTGACCGCCAGCGCAGGCCTCGCATTCATGTCGAAGTACGCGACGACGCTCTCCCTGGGGCAGTTCGTGGGCATGATATCCCTCATCGGGGCGGGCATAACGCTAATGAACATATCCCTCATCAACGTGCTGGTCTTCTCAGTCCCGCCGAGGATGATGGGCGTGGCAACAGGCTCCAACAGCCTCTTCAGGAACTTCGGTTCAACCTGGGGGCCGGCAATAGCGGGAACGGTGATGAGCACCTACTACGTTCTCTTCCACCCTCCGAGGGCACCGGCCTTCGTCCAGATCAGAATCCCGACGGAAGAGGCCTACCGCGTGCTCTTTGGAGGAGCCGCTGGAGTCTATCTCTTCCTTGCTCTCCTCGTACTGGGAGTAAGGGAGGTTATGAAGGGAGGAAAAATCCACGAGGTTGAAGATGGGGGCGAGAAAGAGGTCGTGGTGGAGTGATGCTCTTCACTCTTTTCTTTTGTTTCGTTCATTTCCAATAACTCCCCGATATCCCCAGCCTCCCCGTGCTTTCAGAAACCTCTGCCCTTGAGAGTGACCTTTGGGAGTGTGGGTCTTACCTTGTTTGGGTCTGCCTTCTCAACGCTTCTTCCCATTCTGATGGTTAGCATTGTGATTGATACAAACTTTTGGAAAAGTCCCTCTTATGCCATCTTTCAAGTGATTAAACTGCAAAAAACGTAGTGCTTAAGCCATACATAACAAAACGTATTTATACAAAGTTAACCTTGTCCTACATTGGGAATCACGAGCCATTCTTAATCACTGAAATTCATTTCCAAACTTTCGGTTCTTCGTCCAACGGTCGTTTTGGAGGGGAACAATATGCGGAAAGCTGCGGCCTTTGTTGTTGGCCTTTTGGTTCTCGGGGCCCTTGCTGGCCTCGGCCTGAGTGATGGTTTTCCAGGGATCGTCATTCCCCCAATCATCATTCCTCCGGCCATCCTCAACTCCAGGAACGTTACCCTCATAGCGGACGCCGACACCTACGTCTCCGAGGCTCTCCCCCGGGACAACTTCGAGGAGGAATTCTACCTCCGTGTGGGCTACGACGGCTCTGAGTTCGGGGGCCTCTGGTACTCCTACGTTTGGTTCAACCTGAGCGAAATCCCGCAGGACACGAACGTAACCGCCGCATACATGTGCATCTACCTCAAAAACCAGGTGCCTGCTCGCAATGACCTTGTGAGCGCCTACGATGTGAGGGTTGCGGTGCCCGGCGACTCATGGAGTGAAGAGCGCGTCACATGGAACAACCGTCCATCCATAGCAAAGAACGTCTCCTCCCTGAAGATCGACCGCGGGACGGAGAGGTACTACTGCTGGGACGTGAGTGACGAGGTGAAGTACTGGGTCTCGACGCCCTACATTGGATGCCCCACTCCAGCATGCCTCAGCATGCCCACGAACAAGGGTTTCGTGATATACACCGACGACCTCCCCACCACTGCCTTCTTCGATTTTGAGAGCAGGGAGAACATCCATCCACCCAAGCTGGTCATCTACTACAACTCCCCCGGGGAGCTCAACGTAACGGAGTCCAGCGGAGCTGTTGCGAACGACACAATTCCTCCCTCTATAATCATATCCGAGGTGATGGAAGGGTTGAACTTCAAGGACTGCGAAATCCGCATCACGGACAACCATGGAATAAAAGGCATAAGGATTTACGAGAACGGGGAGCTGCTTTTCTCCGAGGATGACTACCGGTACACGAATTACAGGAAGGAGCTTAGGGTGGAAAGCTATGGGGACCACGTCATTAGGGTCGTGGCCCTCGATTACGGTGGCAACAGCGCCGAGGAGACCCATGGAGTGCACATCGGAGGATACCACCCTCCTAAAGTTTCCATAAAATTTGAGCCGGAGCATCCAGCGATCGGTGACATTGTCGCGATAGAGGTCACCGCCGACTCCCTTCCCCAGAGACTGACCAGAATGCAGGTCTATGTCAACTCCACGCCCATGGACTTTCAGGTTCTTGAGGACACTCCCATGCTCCAGTACAAGTTCAACAAGACCTATTACATAAGGGCGGAGAGAGGAGTAAGGGCGTACACCGTCACCGCCTACGCCTATGACGAGGAGAATCTTCTCACAATAGAAAACGAAACAACGCTGGTAGGCAGGTGCAACGACATGGTGCTCAACCAGAATGAGGAGGGGGTGGACTGCGGTGGCGTCTGCGACGACTGCAACCCCTATGAATACGGTCTTGTCTCCGTGGGCTACTATGAGCCGCCATGTGAGCAGCACGACATTGGGGATATATACTACATTGTCCACGGCTTTGGGAACAACCTCCCCGAGAGGTGGGTAAAGAAATTTGACCGCTCGTGGAGCGCCGCCTACGAGCGCATGTTCCGGGATAAGAACTGTAGTAGGTGGGTGAACAACAGCACAGTTTTTGGGGAGGATGACCTCTACGTGGACAGCGTTGACCTGGTCTTCTACGGAGGACACGGTGGTATGTCAAATGGAACCAGAGGTGGGGTCTCCTCCTGGGTGTACACGGGAGCCTTTGGGGTGAAGAAAGACTCATGTAGCATGCTAAGCTGGTACCTGCGCTTTGACGAAGACCTGGACTGGCTGATACTCTACTCCTGCCACTCCCTTGAGAACAGCGACGGAAATAATCAGTGGCTGGAGGCATGGAACGGGACCTTCCACGGCCTTCACATGATAATGGGCTTCAATGGAGTAGCGTGGATTGGGTGGACAACCATCGAAATCGGCGAGGACTTCGCCGACAACCTCAAGGACGGCGATACCTTCGCGCAGGCGTGGCTCGATGCGGCAACGGACTGGGCGTGCTGCAACAAGCCAGCAGTGATGGCGGTGAATCCGTACGTTCTTGACCACGACCATCTGCCTGGCGAGGGCGAGGTCGTTTACGTGCCGAACGAAAAGGCAGACCCCTCCAGAATGGTGTGGGTTGGTTACACTGACTGCTGGGGGCTTGACAGCTGCTGAGGTGAGGAAGATGGGAAAGGGAGCTGTTGCTGCAATTCTAATCCTCGTGCTCATCGCGGCGGCCTACTTCACCCTTCAGAACTTTGGAACACCCGGAACATCGGGAAGCGAAACCCCAACGAAAACGGAGACGGTGACGGAGACCATAAGCGAGAGCTCGACCTCGACCTATACGGTTACCGAGACGGTGAGCGAGACCCCCACGGAGAGTTCCCCTCCATCGCAAACGAAAACTCCAGCGCCAACGAGGGAGGAGCTCGAGAAGGAGTTCGGCTACAAAATAACCGCTACTCTACCAGAGATTCCCGAGAAGAGCCCCGTGGTCGTTCTTGACAGGCCGGAGGTAAACGGGGAGTACGCCATAACCGTGGCCAGGGCCTTCAACGTCGAACCCAAGAACGTCACGGAGAGGAGCAACTACTACCGCGTCTTCGACGGAAGGTACGCGGTGAAGGTCTACAAAAAATCGGGGGCAGTCTTCTACCAGGACACAGAGAGGCTCTTCAAGCTCTCCAAGGGGAATTACTCCCTAACCGATGATGAGGCGAGGAGGATAGCCGACCAGGTGCTCGAACGCTACAACCTCCTGCCCTCTGATCCCAGGGATAAAGCATACTTCTACAACATAAGACACCTCTACAGCGCCACCGGGAGCGGGGAGACGAGGATAGAGGACACAGAGGTCATCTACCGGCGCAAGATAAACGGCATCCCCGTTCTCGGCCCGGGATCGATGATGGTGGTCTACCTCGACAACGAGGGGAACCTCATAGGCCTGTACCGCGACTGGAAGCCCCTAAAGGAGCTCACCGGTGAGATGCCCAACGACGGCATAGAGACGGCCTTTTCGAGGATGAAGACGCTCGACGACTCGCGGAACCTCACCACATCGGACATAACGGTTTACTCCGCGGCCTTCGGCTACTACGACGGCGGCAGATACTCAGGGCAGAGCTACCTCCAGCCCTCCCTGATCTTCAAGAGGGACTACGGTGAAAACGAGATTATATACGCCTATATCGCCGTCCCGACCCTTAAGGAGCCCATGGAAGAAATGAAAGGGTAGGGCTTTTCATTCTTTGAACAATTTTTTCAGATTCCTTTCGAAGGGCGGCCACACTACACCTTGGTCGGTGATTATCCCGGTCAGGTACTTGTGGGGTGTCACGTCAAAGGCGGGGTTGTAAACGTCCACATCTGGAGCTATCTTGCAGCCGCCGCAGGTGAGAACCTCCTCGGGCTTGCGCTCCTCTATGGGTATCTCCTTCCCGCTCTTGAGGCTCATGTCTATCGTCGAGAGCGGCGCGACCGTGAAGAAGGGAATCCCGTGCTCCCTCGCGAGAACCGCCAGGCTGTACGTCCCTATCTTGTTGGCGAAGTCTCCGTTGGCAACTATCCTGTCGGCGCCGACGATGATGGCATCGACTTTACCCTGTTGCATCACGAAGCCCGCCATGTTATCGCTTATGAGCTTTAGGAGAATGCCGTCGTAGTGGTACTCCCAGGCTGAGAGTCTCGCGCCCTGGAGGACGGGTCTCGTCTCGTCCACCCAGAGGAGCTTCAGCGTTCCATCGCGGTGCATGACCCTCAGAACTGCACCGACGGTTCCGAGCTGAACCGTTGCAAGGCTTCCCGCGTTGCAGTGGGTTAGAACGTTCCCCTCAGGGAGAACCTCGGCACCGTAGTGACCCATCCTGAGGTTAGCTTCCACATCTTCGTCCGCTATCTTCCCCGCTTCCGCGACTATGAGCCTCTTTATCTCGTCGAGGTTGTCTTCCATATGCTCCTCTACGAGACCCTTTATCCTGTTGAGCGCCCAGAAGAGGTTCACCGCTGTAGGTCTCGTGTTCTTGAGCCTCTCGTAGGCCGAATAAAACCCATCCATGAACTCGTCCTTTGTTTTAGCGTTGGAAGTGTCCGCGTAGAGGGCCAATCCAAAGGCGGCAGCGGCACCTATCGCCGGAGCACCGCGAACCTTCATGGTAATGATAGCCTCGGCGACCTCATCGATGGTTCTGAGCTCTATCGTCTTAAACTCTCTCGGGAGGAGGGTCTGGTCGATCATGACAACCCTTCCCCTCTCGTAGGTCACGCTCCTCGGGAGCCTCGTGAGTTCCTCGGGCCTGTACCTCATCTCCATGAGCATCACCCCAAAGATGTTGGGGTTGGCCCTTAAAATCCGTTCGGTCAGGTTATCTCACTCGGAACCATCATGCCTAGGGAGAGAACGGTTTTGTTCCGTCCGTAACCGTTGTTTAACGCCCGGAACCCCTAAAAGCTCCCATGAAATGCCTGATTTAACGAAGATAAACGGTTAAAAACATTTTTTAACGTTCTTCCGGCAAAAACGGAAGATGCTGCCTTCTCTGTGAACAATCAGTAATTTACGCAAACGATTTCGTGAAAAAAGCTTAAATAGGACTTTTTCACTACATAATAGCGAGGTGATGTGGTATGATGTGGAAGAAAGTCCTGGCTAGCCTCTTTGGAGTGCTGCTCTTGGCCGGGATTGTGCCCCTAATAAGTGCCGAGGAGAATAACACCGTTGACCTCAGCATGGTAATCCTCGTCAGCGACAACGAGGCGGACTCAGCGCTGGCGGAGAAGATAGCGGAGAGCCTTAACGTCTCGATTGTTGTGACCCCCTGGGGCGTCTACGACCCCAACGTGACGTCGGAGATAGCGAGCTACGCTCCGGATAAGGTGCTCATCATAGGCGGCCCTGCGGCGGTTCCAAAGCTCTACGAGGACGACCTCGTGAGCCTCAACATAAGCTACGCGAGGGTCTGGGGCAAAGACCGCTACGGAACCAACGCGCAGGCCCTTGAGTACCTCGTTAAGAACTACCCCGAGCTCATGAAGAACGTCAAAATCGTCATCGCCCACGGCCGCGACCTTGGAGCGATAAAGGACATAGAGAACAGGAGCAACGTCTTTCCGATATACGTGGATAACGGTCATGAGAACCAGACGGACCTCCTCGGAATAATAAAGGTCTCGGGCGTTGTGATAATAAAAACCCCGATTTCGGGCAACATTACGGAGCGCATAAGGGAGCGCGTCAGGGAGAGGGCCGAGAACGTTACGGAGGTCGAGGAGAACATAACGGCGGAGGTTGCGTGGGAGGCCATTGAAATCGCCCAGAACAAGACTGCCCTTGCAGAGAGCATGGTGGAGAACGCGACCATCCCAGCCGCGCCAAAGCTCCTTGAGCTCGCCAAGAAGGAGCTTGACAGGGCCCTTGAGGCCTACAACGAGAGCAACTATGGAAAAGCCTACGGCCAGGCAATGGCCGCCAAGGTGCACGCCGAGGCTGTGATAAGGATGAGCACCGAGAAGTTCAGCGAGAAGTTCAGGAACAACCTTGAGGTCAGGGCGAAGGTCGAGATAGCCAAGGTCGAGCGCATGGTGGAGCGCTTCGGTGAGATGGGCTTCAACGTAACAGCTGCCAACGAGACCCTCCAGCAGGCCAAAGCCGCTTACGATGGGGGCAGGTACGGCGAGGCCTACTCACTGGCCAAGGAAGCGGAGGACATGCTCAGGGGTCTCATCCATGAGAAGAAGCTCGAGATCAGGGAGAAAATGAGGGAGAAGATAAAAGAACGGATCCAGAGGGGCCGAAGGCATGGACAGAGGCCGTGAGCCCTATTTTTCTTCTAACTTTTGCCGTAGAGTTCGTTCAATGCCATGAGAAACTCGCTCGCCGTTACTATGTCCCTCACGTCAATGTGCTCGTTTTTCGTGTGTGATATGTCGAGGTTCCCGGGCCCAAAGACTATGGTTCTGGTTCCGTTGTACATGAAGTTTATCGCATCCGTCCAGCTCCTCATTCCGCCGAACTCGTCTATGTCCGTTATCTCCATCGCCCTCTTCGCCAGCTGGACTATCTCCTCGTCCTCCTCAAGCTCGTAGCCATCCCATATCTCCGTGTACTCGTAGCTGAGCGTGTACTCATCCAGTATGGGGTCGAGGAGGTCGAGTATGTCCTCCACCTCCTGGTCCGGAAGGAGCCTCGCCTCAAGCCTTCCCCTGCAGAGGGCGGGGATGAGGTAGACGGGATTCTCGCATATGAGCTCCTGGATGCCTATGTGGGGGTCGAAGTACTTTCCACTCCTCTTAAAGGGTTCCAGGTTCTTCAGTTCGGTTACCATCTTGTAGGTCTCCTCTATTGCGTTGATGCCGCTCTCGGGGCACGCTCCATGCGCTTCCTTGCCGTCCACCTCAAAGTAGGCCTCTATGTTGCCGGCGTGGGCGATGTGGACTTCCAGATCCGTCGGTTCGAGAACTACGGCCATCTTGGGCTTGTAGCGCTCCATGAAGAGGGCGCTTCCCTTCCCGCCGTGCTCCTCGTCGCTGACGAAGACAACACCAACGTTCAGCTCCTGATTGAGCTTCTTGATGTTCTCCATCATGAGGAGTATTGCTGCCGCTCCGCCCTTTATGTCGCTCGCGCCGGTTCCGTAGACTATGTTGCCCCTCACGAAGGGCTCCGTCCTGACGGGGATTGTGTCAATGTGCACCTCGAAGAAGAGCTCCGCGTCCGGATTAACGACAAGGTCAATTATCTCGCCGTCGCTCTCGATGTGAACGTCGTAGTCGAGTTTGTGGAGGAATTCCATGATGTGGAGCGCTACCCTGTCCTCATGGCCCGAAGGCGAGGGTATTTTGAGGAGATTAACAAGAACCTCCTTGGCCCTTTCAGCTTTCATTTGGGTCACCTAATTCATGTGCACCCTTCACGTTTATTAAACTGTTGGGGTATCAAGCACTGACCTTCTCCCCGCCTGAAGGACGAGACTCGCTAAAAGGAATAATGTCAGAGTATAAACAAAAGAGCATAAAGGATACTCACGAGCACGAGCACCACACCCATAACCAGGTTTCCTCTTCCGCTCATTGAAGAGAGCCTGTCAACGGCACTCCCCAGTTTGGCATATTTCGCCCCGTAGTGGAACCCCAGGGTCACAAGGGCAAAGGGCAGTACGGAGATTCCCACGAAGACTATGAGAAGTGCGGTGGTTGTGCTTGCAGAGAACCCTCCAGAAAGGAGGGAGCTGACCAGCAGGTACGAGGGGAGGACACAGGATAGTGAGAGGAACGCCATGACGCTTCCTATTACGAATGCTGCAGGAGGGGACGTTGCTTTTTCCAGAATTCGGTTGCTCTTCTCCCTCAGGGGACTGGAAATGGAGAGTGCCACGTATCCCAAAGCGGAAAGTATTTTGTAAATGCCAACGGTGACCCCAAAGGCCACCACAAAGTACCTCAGGAAAGGTATTTTAGAGTGCAGATTCATGAGGGCGACAGCAATAACAGAATAACCTAAAAACGCGCCGAGTGTGAAGGCAAAGCCTACCCTGAGAACCCTTCTCTCATCTGTCAGGGCTATCATCGAGAGGAGGAAAATTATCATTAGAAAGATTGAGGGGCGGAGGGCGTTTAGAACACCGAGGGCCACCACAGAGAGCGTGACACCGGTGAACTCAGCAATATTCTGAGCTCCTAATGGTATTTCTCCGGCTGCCACTGTTAGCACCGCATCCATCGCCTCCACCTCAAGGGATAGTTATGAACAGAGACCATAGTTGAATCAGTTTTCTCCCATTTAACCTTACCCCCTTCTAAATGAACATAAAAACGTGAAAACGCTTTCCAAACTCATAAACCCAGTCCATTATGGTCATGAATATTGAAAGTGATGTTCAAAAAACAGCAACACTATTCACGATGACTTGAAATCAAAAGTAAGGGGAGGAAAAATACTCCATCAACTCTCGTCCTCGATGCCCATTGCCTTCTCGCAGGCCTCGTGCATTTCTGCCCAGTTGTTGCCCATGTACTGGTTCATGTAGGGCTCCATCTCCTCGTGGATCTCGGTGAAGTTGCCGCTCGCCATGTAATCCTGCATCTGCTCGTACATCTCGTCGTCCATCATGCCGCGCATGCCGTAGCCCATCATTCCCATGCCCATTCCATGGCCGCCCATTGGGCCAAAGCCCCAGCGCGAACCGGTCTTTTCTCCTACGTCAAACCCGCCACTGTGGGCCATCCCAAGGGGGACAGCAACGAGTACTCCGACTATGAGCCCTATAAACAGGGACTTCCATTCCACTTCGCATCACCTCTTATACTGCTTCCATTGATATGTTGGGGAATAAAGGCTAATAGGCTTATTATTTACAAAGTGAGAACGCGTAAATGGATATTTTTCTGGAGTGAAAGGATAAATGCCATCAGTAATTTGCACGAAGGAACAGTGATGAAAATGTCAAAAACTGCCAAAAAATACGATAGGTTTTCTTGGATATACGACTCTTTTGAGGGACTCGCTGAAAGGAGGGCTTTCTCAAAGTACAGAAGAAAGGCCCTCCGCCTAGCAGAAGGCAAAGTCCTCGAGGTGGGGGTGGGAACCGGAAAGAACCTGCCGTACTACCCCCGGGGGGTGGAGGTTGTAGGTATAGACTTCAGTAGGGGAATGCTGGAGAAGGCTGAGAGGAAGGTAGAAAGACTCGGCTTGGAAAACGTTATGCTTTTACACATGGACGCTCAGAGCCTCGAGTTTGAGGACAACACCTTTGACACCGCCGTGAGTACATTCGTCTTCTGCACAGTACCCGATCCTGTTAAGGGCCTGAAGGAGGTATACAGGGTTCTAAAACCTGGAGGGAAGGCGATATTCCTCGAACACATGAAGAGCGGCTCAGGACTGTTAAACATTTCCCTCTACATGATGGAGCCTTTCACACGGGCGCTCCTGGGGACCTCAATGCTCAGGGAGACCCAGAAGAACATCGAGAGGGCCGGGTTCCAAATAGAGAAGGTGGAGAACCTGTTTTTTGACATTGTGAGGCTGATAATTGCGAGGAAACCGGGTGGTGAATATGATAGCGAAGAAAAACCTGTTCCATGACAGGGGCAGGCTGGCGATGAGCGTGGCCGGTGTGGCCCTCTCGGTCACGCTGGTTATCATACTCCTTGGAGTCTACTACGGCATGACAACGCTTGGAACAAACTACATTGTACATACCGATGCCGATCTGTGGGTCGGGCAGGAGGGGATCCACGACCTCTGGCACACGTATTCCCTCCTCCCACGGGGCCTAAGTGACGAAATAAAAAGTGTGGACGGCGTCAAAGGCGTCCACGAGCTCATAGGGAGGGCCGTTCAGATAGAGGTCCCAAACACCGGCGCCAGGAAGACCGTCTACATAGTCGGCTTTGATCCCGCCAGCGGGGTCGGGGGTCCCTGGGACATTGTCAGGGGCACGGGGAAACCGCAGAGGGGCGAGGCCGTGGTTGATCAGGTGTTTTTTACGAGGAACGGCCTTAAACTCGGCCAGACGCTTAAGATTGGGAACAAGGAGCTGGAGATAGTCGGCGTTTCAAAGGGGACGTTCGCGGTGGTCTATCCCTACATCTTCGTGACAACCGAGGACGCGGCGGAGATATTCGGCACCACGCAGTACGTGAACTACTACCTCGTCCAGCTCTCCGGCGAGAGGCCGGCCGACGGGGTGATCAGTGACATCACCGAAAGGCTGGCAGAGAGGAGTGTAGCGGTCGAGATACTGACGAAGGAGCGGTTCATCCAGAACCATAAAGATGTGATAAACGAGAGCTTCAACTCGATACTCTTCCCGCTGGTGTTCATAGGCTTCATAATCGGGGCGGCGGTCATAGGCCTTACACTCTACACCATGACGATGGAGAAGATGAGAGAGTACGCAATACTGAAGGCAATTGGGGCCCAGAACAGCTTCCTGAGGAGGATAGTATTTGAACAAGCGGCCATCATAACCATGCTGGGCTTTATAGCCGGCATCAGCCTCTCCCTGCTCGCCACGGCCCTTGTGCCAAGGTTCGCCCCGGAGTTCTTCGTTGAGATGAACCCCACGACAGTGGGCGTAACGTTCGCGGCAGTCCTGCTCATGGGGCTGACCGCGCCGCTGGTCCCGATAAGGAGGCTCAACAGAGTCGACCCGGTGGTGGTATTCAATGCCTGAGGCCATCCTGAGGGCAAAGAACATTACAAAGGTGTACGGCTCGGGCAGAACCGCCGTGAGGGCCGTTGATAACGTGTCCCTTATCCTCAAGAGGGGCGAGGTGGTACTCCTCATGGGGCCGTCCGGTTCGGGGAAGACGACGCTCCTCACCATGCTCAGCGGGCTCCTAAGGCCGACCTCCGGGAGCATAGAGCTGTACCCGCCAGAAAACCCCAAAAGGACCATAGAACTAACGGGGCTAACACGGGATGCACTTGCAAGGCTCAGGCGGGAGAGGATGGGCTTCATCTTCCAGCACTCCAACCTGCTTGAGGCACTGACCGCTGTGGAGAACGTCATGGTGCCCCTGCTGATCAAGGGCGTAAAAAAGGTGGAGGCAAGGGAGGGGGCCGAGCGCCTCCTGGTGGAGCTGGGCATGGAGGACAGACTTGACAGCAGGCCCTCCGAGCTTTCCGGGGGTGAGCAACAGCGCGTTGCAATAGCGAGGGCCCTGATAACCGACCCGGACATCATAATAGCCGACGAGCCCACGGCAAACCTGGACTCCAAAAACGGAAAGGAGGTCATAAAACTCATCCACGAGAAGGCAAAGAACGGGGGCAAGTGCGTGATGATAGCCACCCACGACCCGAGGATACTCGGCTTCGCGGACAGGATACTCTATATGGAAGACGGAAAGATATACCTGAAGGACAGAGGACAGGCTGAAAAGTTGCTGGTTTTTAAGGGATAGATACGCGGGCATATAAGGGGACAGCTCCCAGCCCCATTTATGTCCATAACCATTTATTATAAACCTATTGTTAAACTGGCGTTTGTAAGTCCTGTTCTCCAAAAAAGAAGCCTTGCCGTAATCGAAAGATATATATGCATCTTTATTCAAGAATGGGCAGGTGATGGGCAAAATGATAGAAGATTATACAAAAATGGGTATTCATAATGACATTGTGCAGACGATAGGCAACACTCCCCTGGTGAGACTCAGGAAGATGGAGAGGTACTTCAACCTTAGAAACGAACTGTATGCCAAGGTGGAGTTCTTCAACCCAGGGGGTAGCATAAAGGACAGGATAGGTAAGTACATGATCGAGGGAGCGAAGAGGGAGGGTAAAATCGTCGAGGGCGGCGTTATAGTGGAGCCGACCTCAGGAAACACCGGTGTAGGCCTCGCACTGGTGGCAGCGGATGAGGGCTACATGACGGTCTTCACGATGCCGGACAAGATGAGCACCGAGAAGGAGCTCCTCCTTAAGGCACTAGGAGCGTTCGTCATAAGAACTCCAACGGCCGTTGCCCCAAGTGATCCGAACTCATACTACAGGGTGGCCGAGGCCGTGAGGAACCTCATCTGGAAGAAGGGGAGGTCCATCAGCAGGGAGGAGCTCGGGGAGATAGTCAAGTACGTCCAGCGGCTCGTTGATGAGGAAAGGCTCGACGAGCTCAGGGCGATCCTTGAGGAGGAAGTTGAGGAAACCCCCTACGCCTACATCCCCAACCAGTACTTCAACAAATACAACCCCCTGGCACACTACGAAACCACAGCGAGGGAGATATGGGAACAGACCGGAGGGGAGATGAATTACCTTTTCGCAGGAATAGGCACCGGCGGGACGATAACCGGGATCGGGCGCTATCTAAAGGAGAGGAAGAAAGATGTAAGGATAATAGGCGTTGACCCGGTAGGCTCCATATACAGCCTTGTTAAGGGTGGAATGAGCCTTGAAGAAGCCCTCAAGAAGGCCCACCCCTACCTCGTCGAGGGAATAGGCGAAGACATCCTTCCGGAGACCGTTGACCTGAGCCTCGTCGATGGCATGGTGGTCGTCAACGACCAGGAGGCCTTTGCGATGACTCGATTCCTCGCGAGGAAGGAGGGAATCCTCGCGGGAGGCTCTTCGGGAGCAGCTCTCTATGGAACTATAAAGTACCTCAAAGAAAATGGTGTTGAGGGCAAGAAGGCCGTCGTGATATTCCCGGATACGGGAAGAAACTACCTGACGAAGATCTTCAACGATGAATGGATGCTGGAGAACGGCTTCGAGATTGACGATGAAAAGGTTCTGGAGGTGCTGAGATGAGGTTCTCAACCAGGGCAATCCACGTCGGCGAAGAGCCGGAGAGAATGCAATACGGCGATGTGGTATCACCGATCCACCTCTCAACAACCTTTGCAAAGAAGAGCATAAAGGAGGTTGAAGAGGACTACGTCTACTCGAGGAGCGGCAATCCAACGAGGGACGGTCTTGAGAGAAAGTTAGCGGCGCTTGAGAACGCAAAGTACGGACTCGCCTTCTCTTCCGGACTTGCAGCCGAGTCAACGGTGCTCCTGGCGCTGTTAAAGAGAGGGGACCACGTTATAGCGTTCGATGACCTCTACGGCGGCACTAAAAGGCTCTTCAACCAGGTGATGGAGCGCTTTGGACTTGAGTTCACCTACGTCGATGCAAGAAATCCAGAGAACGTTAGAAAGGCAATAAGAGAAAATACGCGGATGATCTGGCTCGAAACCCCCACGAACCCGCTCCTGAAGCTTGCAGACATAAAGGCGATAGCCGAGATCGCCCACGAGGGGGACATCATACTGGTAGTGGACAACACCTTCGCGAGCCCCTACTTCCAGAACCCCCTTGACCTCGGAGCGGATATAACCCTCCACAGCGTCACCAAGTACCTCGGCGGGCACTCGGATGTCGTCGGTGGGGCGGTTATGGTAAACGATGGTGAGCTCTATGAAAAGCTCAGGTTCCACCAGAACGCGGTTGGAGCTGTTCTTTCGCCCTTTGACTCCTGGCTGGTCATGAGGGGCATCAAAACCCTCGCCATCAGGATGGAGAGGCACGAGAAGAACGCCATGGCAATAGCGGAGTACCTCGAAGGGCACCCGCTGGTTGAGAGGGTCTACTATCCTGGATTGCCCTCACACCCGCAGCACGAGCTCGCGAAGAGACAGATGCGCGGCTTCGGCGGAATGCTCTCCTTTGAGCTCAAAGGCGGCCTTGAGGAGGCGGTGAGGTTCGTGGAGAGCCTTGAGATATTCGCTCTGGCGGAGAGCCTCGGAGGTGTCGAGTCGCTCATAGAGCTGCCGGCGATCATGACGCACGCCTCTGTCCCCCGGGAAGAGAGGGAGAAGGTGGGAATAAAAGACTCGCTCATCAGGGTCTCGGTGGGGATAGAGGACGTTGAAGACCTCATCGAAGACCTTGAGAGGGGATTCCAGGCGGTGAGAGCATGATACCCGATATTGATGAGGTGCGGCTCTTCCTTCGGAGGCTGGGCTTTGAGGAAAGTTCACTCAGAGAGCTGATAGAGCAGATAGAATACTTTGAGACGGAGGCTCCCGAGAGGGACGACATCGTCAGGGACTACCTCAGGGACGAGTGCATAGAGCGGCTCGTGAAGGAGATAGTGAGGGAAATCCTGCGGCTGGGAAAGGGAAGGGTGAAGCTCCTCGACGTTGCCGCTGGCTCGGGTTTTTTCACCGAGGGGATCATGAGGAAGCTCGAGGAAAACGGAATCAGTGTGGAGGTTTACGGGCTGGACATAACGCCAAGCATGCTGAAGAGGCTTAGAGATAAGGGCATAACCCCAATCTGGGGCGTCGCCGAGAGAATCGGGGACTCGATACGGATAGCCAACGAGTACTACGGACTCGAAGTGCCGGAGAAGTTCGACATCGTGGTCTCCACACTGGCATTTCACCATTTCCTCAACCCGGAGGAGGTCCTGAGAAGCATCAAAGACGTCCTTGGGGAAGAGGGCAGGGCGATAATCGTTGATGTCCTCAAGCACAGCCATGAGGAGTTCAGGGAGGCCCTAAAGGACACCCACACCGGGTTCTCCCTAGAGGAAATTCAAGAGATGGGCTCAAAGGTGTTCCGTGAGATTGATGCCCGACCCCTTGGGCTCCACTGTGAGGTCAACGGTGTGATGGTCGGCCTCTACAAGGCGGTGTTCTTCTGAGACACTCCCCCAACGTTCCATTTTTTTAAAGGGGCTCTTTAAGTGCGAATTCTCGAGTTCTCTAACCTGCAAAAACCTGCCGGAGAATAAAAAATAAGTCAGGCGAGCCTGAGGAAGCCCACCACGCGGCCGTCCTTGAGGAGCTGAACCCTGGTGCCCCACATTCCCTGGACGTAGGTTCCAATTTCAACCTCATTCAGGTCAACGTCCTCCCAGAGCTGGCCGGCTATCTGGCCGTTGATGATTATCGGTATCCTGACCGGCCCCCAGAAGTTCTGCCACGGAGTTCCCTTCGAGGCGTTCTGGAGTGCCTCTTTGGCCCTGGACTTTATCTCCTCAAAGCTGGCGCCCATTCCTGACATGGGCCCCATGCCGCCCATTCCCTGGAACATGCCCATCCTGCAGCCGCCCATCGGGCCACCGTAGGCCCCAGGCATCATGTCCATCTCGGGCCCCATATCCATAGCCTCCTCCGGCATCTCCATACCCCACATTCTTCCGAACCTTCTCATCATGTGCATCCACCTCGGCATTCCAAACCTCATTCACACCACCTCCACTGTATCTTCGTTTTAGAATATCACAAAAGTATTTATAAAGTTTTCTGTTATATTATTGTTAAAGCACAGGTAAACAGATAGAATTATAAAGGTTGGGAGATAAGTGGCTACGGTGATAGAATGCCAAGATGGATGCGATGCGACCCTTCAAACATGAGGGCATTTACGGCGATGCTGAAGTCCCTACTATCGGAGCCCAGGAGGAGTATTATACGGGCTCTCGCGGACGGCGTTAAGGGTACGAACGATATCTACATCGAACTCCAGAGAAACGGCTTTCACATGCCCCGGTCAACGCTTTACTACCACCTTTCCGCGCTCCAGAAAGCCGGAATAATTGAAATGGTCGGTTACAGGGAGCAGGGAGGTGGTGCACCGGAGAAGCTCTGGAAGCTCAAAGTGAGGAGAATAGGCGTGGATTTAGTTACCGGGGATGTGTTCAGGGAGTAGTGGCCTATTCTCCCCTGAAGAAGAGGGCTTCTAAAAAGGAAGGGTTAATCCCGTTCGTTCAAACTAAGGGGTGTACCTATTGTTATGTCTTAGATATGGCCAAAAAAGAATGGATAAAGGGAGATTCACTCCTCAAGTATCTTCCGCCTTCTCCTCTCGTACTCCTCGTCGTCTATCTCACCGCGAGCGTACGCCTCGTCGAGGAGCTCAAGGGCCCTCTCCTTCGATGTCGAGACCTTTGAACCCCCTGACCCCTGATTCAGGAGCCACTTGACGAGCCACACTATCCCGACTATTATCAGGACCCAGAAGATCAGCATGAAGAGCATGCCAAACCATCCAAACCAGCCGAATCCCATCATGTCGTGCCACCCCCACGTTCCTTCTCCAGCGTGAACCAAAAACCCGCTACTGCCAGTGCTTTCAAACATCATTTTCGTACCTCCAACTACTACTCAATAGGAACCGGTATAACCCTTATCCTTACCAGAATGGGAAGAGTAAGGGACAAAAATTCCAAAAATAAAAGTTTCAAGCCTTCAGGAACTTCGCGTTGATAGCCACTATCACCGTGCTCATGCTCATCAGCAGTGCTCCGAGGGCCGGACTGAGCAGTATCCCGTAGGAGTAGAGGGCTCCAGCGGCGAGAGGGATTGCGAAGGAGTTATAGCCAGTCGCCCACGCTAAATTCTGCACCATCTTCCCGTAGGTCTTCCTCGCGAGGTGTACCGCCGTTATCACATCCCTTGGGTCGTTCTTGACGAGGATTATGTCCGCGCTCTCTATTGCAACGTCGGTTCCAGCTCCGATGGCTATGCCCACATCGGCCTGTATCAAAGCCGGAGCATCGTTTATGCCGTCGCCGACCATTGCCGTTACCAACCCCTGGCTCTGGAGCTCCTTGACCTTCTCCGACTTCTGGTGGGGCAGAACCTCCGCAAAGAAGCCGTCCAGACCTAGTTCTTCAGCCACCCACTTCGCCACCTTGGCGTTGTCGCCGGTAAGCATGTAGGCCTTTATCCCCATCTCGTGGAGCCTCTTGACGGCTTCCCTTGACTCCGGCCTTATCCTGTCCGCCAGGGCCATCGCTCCGGCGAGCTTTCCATCAACCACCAGGAAAACCACCGTCTTTCCCTGCTCCAAAACCCTGTTCACGCGCTCGTCCTCTTTCCAGAGCCCGTTCTCCTTCAGGAAACCGGGGCTCACAACGAGGACTTCCCTTCCGTTGATAACTCCCTGAACGCCCTTGCCGGGAAGGACCTTTGACTCCTTCACGTCATAGGGCTTAAGGCCGAGCTCCCTGGCCTTTTCAACTACTCCCTGCGCTATCGGGTGGCTTGAATGCGATTCAAGCGCCGCGGCGTACTTCAGGATTTCCTCCTCACTAAGCTCGTCCAGCGGAATAACGTCCGTGACCTCGAACCTGCCCTCGGTCAGCGTCCCCGTCTTGTCGAAGACAACAACTTCAACGTCCTTAGCCCTCTCAAAGGCCTCCCTGTTCCTGATGAGGATCCCCTTCTCGGCGGAGATGGAAGTAGAGACCGAAACGACCAGCGGAACGGCCAGTCCTAAGGCATGGGGACACGTTATGACCATTACCGTCACCATTCTTTCCAGGGCAAAGACGAAGGGCTTTCCGAGGTAGAGCCACGTCCCGAGCGTTATACTGCCGGCTGTAATCGCTATCAGAGTGAGGTAGAATGCGGCCCTGTTGGCCAAATCCTGGGTTTTAGAGCGCGTCTCCTGGGCCTGTCTCACCAGTTCGACGACCTGCATGAGGTAGGTGTCCTTCCCCGTCTTCTCTATCCTGACCTTTATTGCGCCTTCGAGGTTTATCGAGCCGCCTATAACGGTATCACCGGGCTTTTTGTAGACGGGCTTCGACTCACCGGTGAGCATAGCCTCGTTCACGCTCGTTTCACCCTCGACGATGACGCCATCGGAGGGTATCTTCTCTCCGGGCTTGACGAGGACAATGTCACCTTTCTTCAGCTCGCTGACCGGGACGTCCTTTATTCCCTCCGGCGTCACGAGGTGGGCTTCCGTCGGCATGAGCTTTATGAGCTCCTCCAGCGCCCTCGAAGCACCGAGGACGGAGCGCATCTCGATGTAGTGCCCCACTAGCATGATGTCAATAAGCGTTGCCAGCTCCCAGTAGAAGGTCTTGCCCGGTACTCCGAAGGTCACCGCGACGCTGTAAGAGAAGGCAACCGTGATTGCCAGCCCTATCAGCGTCATCATTCCCGGGTTCCTCTTCCTCAGCTCGTCCTGCATCCCCTTGAGGAAAGGCCAGCCGCCGTAGAAGTAGACCACCGCCGAGAGGCCGAAGAGAACGTAGTGATCCCCGGGAAAGCTCAGCTCGAAGCCGAAGAAGTTCTGTATCAGCGGCGAGAGAAGGAGTATCGGAATCGTGAGTATCGAGGAAACGATGAACCTCCTCTTGAAGTCCTCCATCATCATCCTGTGGTGCTCCGCGTGGGAGTGCTTGTGCTCGCCATGTCCCCTGTGTTCGTGCTCCATGCCCCCATGTCCGGCGTGTTCTTCCATTCCTCCGCTTCCGTGGGCATGTTCGTGGTTTCCGGCCATCTGCATCTCATGCCCCTCGTGCTCCATATGTTCCATCTCAGAACCATCTCCATCATCGTGCATGTGTGCGTGCTCACGGTGCACGCTGTCTTCTTCTTTCATAACACATCACCCTCGTGACTTACTATTGTGCCAAGAATACTTAACCTTTTCCTGTACAAAAGAGAAAATTTGATGCACCAATTCTTCCAAATAATAAAAAAGAGAAAGGCTACCCCTTCATCATCTCCTCGATTTCCTTCAGCCTCTTTCCAGGTTCGAGCTCCTTCTCGGCCGAGGATGTCATCAGACCTTCCGCCATCTCTACCGTCTCGGCATCGAACTCTCCGGTGAGTATGCTCTCGCTCGTGAGGTCTATCATCGTGCTGAGGGCCTCCTCAAGGCTCTCGACCTTCCCCATTGCCTTCTCAAACTCCACCTGCATCTTTGCAACATCCTCCGCCCCCGGCCCTTCGGCTATGCTTTTGACAACGTCCTTGCTGAACCCTATGAACTCGGCCGAGACCTTAACGAGCTCCCTCTGTATCTCGGCCTCCTCCATGAGGAGAAGCAGCCTCTTTGCCTGCTTTATCCTCTGCTCCAGAGTCAGATACTTTACAGCGCTTCTCTTGAGAAGGGCCTCGTCCCCGAGTTTGGCAGCTTCCTTTCCCTGGAGAAAAATCTTGCGCTTCAGGTTCTCAAGGTTGTTTATGTACTGCTTCAGAGCCATCTTGGCCTTTCTCATCCGAATCTTCCGCTCTATCTCCTTCTCCTCCTTGGATTTCCAGAGCCTCACCATTAACACTACCCCCGTTTGAACACGATTACCGTGATGTTGTCTTCGGCGACTTTCAAAGCCTCCCCAACGAGCCGCTCCGCAGCCTCCTTCGGGCCACCCTGGGAGGCGAGTTCCGCTATCTCCCCGTCATCTAGGGTATCGTGAAGGCCGTCCGTGCTCAGGAGCAGGACGTCGGTCTCTTCAATTTCCCACACGTACGTATCAACCGCCAGCTCTATTCCCAGGGCCTTCGTCACGACGTGTCTCATCGGATGGGAGCGAACCTCCTCCTCCCATATAACGCCCCTTTCAAGCAGTTCCCCCACGATGGAGTGGTCCCTCGTCCTTGAGATCACCTTACCATCCCTTATCAGGTAGGCCCTGCTGTCGCCGGTGTTCGCTATCACTGCCGTGTCCTCCCTCACGAAGGCAGCCACCATCGTCGTGCCGGTCTTTCCTGGCTCTGGGGACATCTCCATTATCCGGCGGTGTGCGTCCTTGTAGGCCGTTTTCAGGAGCTCTTCAACTTCTCTCAGTGCAAACCCCTCGGTGTATTCCCTCTCAAACGTCTCCCGGAGCGTCTCCACCGCCGCCTTCGAGGCTATTTCTCCTCCCTCATGCCCCCCGAGGCCGTCCGCGACGGCAAGGAGGTACGCATTTCCAAGGGGCAGTATCAGAAGCGCGTCCTCGTTTTTCTCCCTCGGCCCCGGGTGTGAGATGCCCCACGCCCTATTCCCAACACCCGTTGAGATGACCCTGCTCATCCCCCGAACTCCTCCGCCCACTTCTCATACCTCTCGATGTCCCTCTTTGTTAACGGAGACTTGATCTTCCTGAACGCCTCCTCGAAGTCCCTCATCTCAAGCGGACGCGTTCTTAATGACCTCTTTCTCAGTTCCTCCAGGGGGAGGGAGGCGAGCTTGTGCAGATCCCTGTTTTCCTCGCGTATCATGTTCCACACCGCCTCCTGGCAGAGATTTCTCACGTCCCTGCCCGAGTACAGCCTTCTGACGCTCTCTTCGGCAATCGCGTCTAAATCGAGTCTCGAAACGTCCAGGCCCTTCGTATGTATCCGGACTATCGCCTTGACGGCCTCTTTATCGGGCAGGGGCACGTAGATCCTCTTGGGGAAGCGCGAGAGTACCGCCTCGTCTAGGTCCCACGGTGTGTTAGTCGCCGCTAGCGTGAGGACTAGCCTCTCACTCTCCCCTTCGTGGAACCCCTCAAGCTCGGTGAGGAGTGTGGAGAGCATCCTCCTCGTTGCCTCGCTTGTGTCGTTTGAGCGCCTCGTGGTGAGGGCGTCTATCTCGTCGAGGAACACTATGCTGGGTGCCTTCTCCCTCGCCACCTCGTAGAGTGCGGAGATTATCTTACTCGACTCACCAAAGTACTTGCTGAGGACGCTTGACGCCTTAACGTTGAAGAACGTCGCGTCCAGGCTTCCAGCGGCGGCCGAAGCTAGGAGGGTCTTCCCGGTTCCTGGCGGCCCAAAGAGAAGGATGCCCTTCCAGGGCTGGATTGAGGCGGGCTTTCTAAGGGCCGAGATGACCACGGTCTCCATCATGAGGAGCTTGACGTTATCAAGGCCCCCTATGTCGTCCCAGGTTACACGGGACTTCGACACAAGCCCCAGGACGTACTCCCTGAACTGGTCCTCTTCTTCCTTCTCCTGGGTAGTGCTCTTTCCTTCGGCCCCGACGATGGCTTTCCTGCCGTACTCCCCCCTCTCAATCTGACCGGCTACATCCTCCCACTTCTTGGCCTTCTTCAGGTACAGCTCCCCGTTGTAGGGCACGTGTTTGGCCAGCTGTCTGAGTATGGAGGCACAGCGGAGGGCGCTCTTCTTAGCCCTCTCCATGTTCCCAGCGGCAACGGCCTTCTCGAACTCCTTTTTGGCCCTCTCGAACTCCGTGAGGAGGGGCCCCGAGAGGTCAACAGGCATTTTCACACCTCCTTAAAGCCAAGTTTTACCCTGTGGACTATTATCTCGGCCTTCTCTATGAGTTCCTCGGGAACCTCCAGGCCGTTCTCAAGGCGCAGTTTCAGCTGCTCCCTCAGCTTCATAAGCTCCCTCCTTGTCTCGCCCCTTGCGTAGTGAACCAAGTCATCGGCGTACTTGAGCGCGTTCACGAGGTCGTTGAGCTTTAGATACAGGAGAAACAGCTCTCCGGCAAAGTACGCACTCCTCGAAAGGTCCCTAACCGAAACGCTCCTGCCGAGTTTTTCGCGGTAGCTGGTGCCGAGGAACTCTGCTATGTCCTTCTGGAGTTCTTCAACGCTCCCGTAGCGCTCCTCCTTTTTCTTCGCGAGGCACTTCATTACTACATGCTCAAGGGGCTTTGCTTCCGGGTTAAGCTGGCTCGGAGGAACGGGTTCCTCAAGGGTTATCTTTGAGGCCACCTCGACGAAGTCCTCGCCCTCGAAGGGTGGCCTTCCCGTGAGAAGCTCGTAGAGCACCGCTCCAATCTGCCATACGTCGGTCCTCTCGTCGGTGCCTCCGAAGCGGGAGCTTATCTGTTCCGGAGCGGCGTAGAGCGGCGTGAAGCTCACGGCCTGGGTGGTTCTGCTCTCCTTGAGGAGCTTGCTCAGCCCCCAGTCGCTCACCTTTGCCCTGCCGTTCTTGAGGAGGATGTTGCTGGGCTTGAGGTCGCGGTGGATGATACCCTTGGAGTGGGCGTACTTTATGCCCTCTGCAACGTCGAAGATGATTCTCGCGGCCCTCTCCGGATTTAGGGGCTTCTCGAGCTTGGCCAGCGAACTCTCACAGTACTCCATTTCCAAATAGGGAACTGGGAAGATGTTGTAGTCGTAGAGCTCGACTATGTTGGGGTGGCTGAGGAGGGACCAGTTCCGCACTTCCCGGAGGAATGCCTTTCCCCCCGCTTCAGTCAGGCTTATGGGTATCTTGAGGGCCACGACGCTTCCGTCTTCCCTCTCCGCCCTGTAAACCCTCGCAAAGCCGCCCTCACCTATTAGCTCGACGTTCTTATACCTCGCAAAGAGCTCCTCCAGCGGGGTGCGAGGCCCTTCCGCTGAATTTTTCGAACCTCCTTGTGCCGGAACGGGGACTGGAAGGGGAGTTTTGGGCTCCACCTTTGGCCTCTCGATTATCTCAGTGCTCACCTTAACTTTAGCACTCACAATTCCGGAGCGGGCGACAACCTTGGCGCTGACCTTTCCGGACCTCCTCGGGACCGCCCTCACGCTCTGGGAGACGTATTCACCTGGCCTCACACTCTTGAAGTAAATCCTCGTGGAGCTGAGGTCGAAGTGCCTTGAGAGGTCGCTGAGGTTTATCTCAACGTTTATCGTCCCCCTGAGCAGGTTCCTGAAGCCGACGTTGAGGGGTATCTCCTCGCCGGCGTGAACCTTCGGCGGAAGCTCGACTATCACTGACTTACGGAGAAGCTCCTTCATATCCTCTCTCGGAACCGGCGGAGCCGGTGGAACGGGTTTAGGATAGCGATACTTGTACCTTTTACTGGACTTCGAAACGTCTTTGAGCAGGTGCTTTATCAGGTGTCCAATCCACATGGCTATCACGATGAAAATTATAAACCCCGCGGCCCTCCCGAAGATGACGGAGATCAGCACTATAACTATGAAGAGCTTGACTATCCCTTCCAGGATGTCGTCATCGAACATATGGCCCATGTGCACGTCAATCCCTCCGTTCTCCCATGGTCACCATCTCTGGCAAACATTTAACCCTTTTTGGTGTCGTTTTGAAAATCTGCAGGAGGTTATCTTTCATTTAGGGCAAATATTGAAGGGAGGTTAGCAACAAAGTGGAAGTCACTCCGTAACGACTTCCTCTGTCTCCTCCTTCTCCCCCGCCACTTTCTCGGCAGCTTTCTCCGGCTCCAGCTCGCCCTCCTTCACCGCCTCTATCGTCTTCATTATCTCAGCGAGCTCTTCGTCCTCCTCGAACTCAACGCCCGCACCTAGAGCCTGGTCGGTGTACTCGAGCATCGTGTTCAGGTTCTCGTTGAGGTTCTGGGCATCGAGCCTCATGCTCACGAGGTTCTTCTCCAGCTCCTCGGGGGACATCTTTCTCAGGAGTTCCCACGTGGGCGTGCCCCTGAGGATGGCCTCGTTCTCCTTGATTATCAGCAGGTTGCTGACGAGCATTAGCTGTTTGTTGAGCTGGGCGTGGGTGTTCTGGAGGCTCTTCTTGCGCTGGTTGAGGGTTTTTATCTTCGTAGCTATCGTGAGTTCCTCGCTTTTGCTTCTGGCATTCTTGGCCCTCTCGAAGAGGAGGGCTATTTCTCTGTCTATCTCAGCTATCTCGTTCTCGATCTTCCCTATCTGCATGTCAAGCTTAACCTGGTTCTCCCTGAGCTTGTCAATCGGTATGTCGAGCGGGTTCTTCTTTCCAAAAAACCTTGAAAGGAGGCCCATCACAGCTCCTCCTCCGTATCCTTCTCGATCTTAGGCGAGGCTATCTCGGAGGATACCTCCTCAGCGTCTGCCTCCCCTGTCTCGACCTTGGCCCAGGCTTCCATGAGCTCCCTCTCGGTCTGGTCTTCCGTCGCCTCAAACTCGGCCACGTCCATCTCGAAGACCCTGTTGAGGCCCTCAACCATCTCATCGAACTCCCTGCCGTCGAGACTCACCCTGACGAGCACGCTTTCAAGCTGCTCCGGCTCGACCTTGGAGAGCTTGTCCCAGAGGCCTATCTTCCTCAACTCCTTCTCGTACTTCTTGACCACTATCAGGTTCTTGATGAAGGTGTACTGCTTCTGGGCGGTGGTGAAGTCCCTCAGCTTGAGCTTCTGCTCCATGTCGAGGCTCTTAATTTCTTGGGCGAGCATCTTCTTCTTGAGGACGTCCGCCCCGATGCCCTCCTGAAAAAGCTGCTTCTTTTTCTTCTCGATGCGCTCGATTTCCTTCTTCGCCCTCTCAAGCCTGTTCCTCAGGCGTATCTCCTCCTCCTGAAGCTCCCTGAGGGAGAGCTTTTCAATCGGGTTCTTCCTAAACCTGTCGAGTATCCCCATCACAATCACCTCACTTCCTTATCAGCACGAGTCCAAACCCGTCTATGTATTTCACCACATGGCCTTCCCGGCCGAGTTCATAGAACGCCCTCCTCACCTGCTCCTCGTCCCCGCATTCGAGGCACTCGCTGAGGGGGAGGTAGTCCCTGCCCTCAAGCTTCTCCCTGACGCACTCCCTCACCTTGGCATAGACCTCCTCGTCCAGTTCAAGGCTCACCAGTGGAGCTAGAGCCCCGGCGTAGCGGTCGTTGGGGTTGTGGATCACCTCTCCCGTCTCGGTGTCGAGGAGTATGAGCGAGACGTTCTCGGAGTAGAAGTTCCTGTGGAAGTCCTCGGATGAGACGTACCTCCTGATGCGCTCCTCAAAGCCGAGGGGTGAAGCTACCACGAGCACGGTTCTTCCCCCGCCAGGGGATTCTCTCGCCCCCACAAGGTGTACGTTCAGCTCCGCCAGGGTCAGCGGGTCAGTATCCATACCTAACTCTGCGAGCCTCTCCACGCGGGTAAGGTAAATCGCCTTTATGAGGATCCTCTCCTTTCTTCCGAGGAGCTTCCTCTCCTTCAGGCGGATCTCCAGGTATCTGTTCTCAGGCAGGTTCCAGAGGGCCGTTTCGTCGAGCTTTCCCCTGAAGCCTGAAACATCGACCCCCTTCTTTTCCTCAACGTCCTCAACGGAGTACCGCTTTCCAAGGAGGCTTATCTTATCCCTGAACTTGCTCTTCACCCTGCCGATGAAGTTGAGCTCCTGAATTCTCGCCTCCTCCCTCACAACGAGCCTGCTGCCCTTCTCCACCTTGCCCGAGATGGCGAGCACTTCCTCTATCTTCCTCCTAAGTTCCTCGTCCCTCTGTGAGACCTCGATTTCCCTCTTCCTGAGCTCCATCTCCTTCTGCTTGAGCTCAAGCTCCCTTCTCCGTATCCTTTCTTCGAGAAGCTTCGCCTCGCGCAGGGCCTCTTCCCTGGCCTTTGCAAGCTCTTCCTCCAGTTTTTCCCTCAGCTCCTCGTCCTTGAGTTCGAGCAACCTTTTAGTCAGCTCCTCCTTCTCACGCTCAAACTTTCTGATCAGCTCCTCCTTCTCCCTGCGGAGCCTCTCTATCTCGGCCAAGTTTGACGTGGAGAGCTCCTCCTCAAGCTTCCTGCGCTCACCCTCGAAGAACTCGACCATCTCGGCCATTCTCCTCTTCAGCTCTCTAACCCGGGTCTCGTAGGTCTCCCTCACGGCTTCGACTTCCCCGGCCTTTTCCCTCTCCCACTCCTCCATGAGCGTCCGGAACCAGCCGTATTTGCTCGCCTCGTTTATTGCCGCATCAATCTTCTCGCGGTATCTCCTCCAGGTTCTCTTGAGGTGGTACCTGAGGGGGAGCTTTATCTCCGGGTCTTCGAGCTGCTCCTCTATCCATCTGTCCATGCCGAGGTAGTAGGTTTTGAGCAGCTGGAGAACCTCTTCATCCCTGCGGTAGAGCTTTCCGAGGATGTCCTCCTTCGTGGTTATTTCGAAAACGTTGTACTTCAGTATCTCATCTATCAGTCCTATTTCGCGCTCCGAAAAGCGCTCGCTGGCAGGAGAGAACTCCTCCCCCTTCCTCCAGAAGCTCCACGCGAGAACCGCCAGGGCGGCCTCAAATTTTGCCCGGAAGGCCGTATCAACATCGTTCAGGAAATCGCCGCATTCCCCCTCCAGATAGCGTGAATACGATTCAAGAACCCGCTCCCAGAGCTCCTTTCTCGTATCAAAGCTCTCCACGAGGATATCTCGCCCCTGCCTGATGACCCTCTCCGCAGGTCTCAGAAGAGTTCTCACGCAGTCGGGATTACCTTCGTTGAATATCACCATGGTATCACCTCACAGGAGCAGGGAAAGCTCCCTCTCGAGTTTTTTTGCCATATCCTCCACCGCGCTGCCGTATCCTTCAAGGCTGATGTTAACGGCCGTTCCTCCATCTTCCTCTTCAACGGACACCGTTATCTCCAGCCTGCCCTTCTTCGTGTAGGCCCTGTACCGTGATACGCTACCCTCGCCGGAAACGTAATATGCGCCGAACTTGGAGAGGACGTACCTGAGGAGCTTGGCCACGATTGCCGGCTCTTCGCTGCTCGTGTGGCGTATTTCAACTACTTTGGGGGTTACCTTTGAGCCGATATCCTCCGGCTCGACTCTGTACACCCTAACTTTGCCCTCCGTCGGCGGGTCGAGCTTTGAGAGGAGTTCCTCCATGAGCTTGGACACATCGGAGGCCTCAACCATGAAGGAGATGCCCTTCAGCTTGGACACCCTGGCCCGATTTGACCACTTGTCAATTAGGTATTCAACGCGCTTTCGCTCAGCATCGTTATCGTAAACCACCACGAACAGGTGTGTCACGGTCTTCACCTCTGCACTTCCTTTGGATTGTGTTGGGCATCGGGAGTATATAACGTTTTCGGCATTTTGGAGAAAAGTACAATACAGTCAAATTTTCCACTTTGTTAAATGTTGGAAAATAGGAGGAGAAACTCATGAAGAAAATCAAACCCTCTCAACGACGCCCTTCAGTATCTCCTCAACCTTCCCCGCCACCTCGAGCAGTTCCTCGTTCCCGGTAACGCCCATGGCCACCGTCGGGAGAAGTAAGCTCACGTGGGTCTTCCCTTCCTCCACGTAGACTACCATGTTGCACGGCAGGAACGTGCCGCTGTTGATGTCTATGCCTATCAGCTCGCTTGAGTAGTTCGGATTGCACGCCCCGAGGATTACGTAGGGCTCCATATCAAGGCCGAGTTTCTCCTTAAAGAGTTTATCAACCCTTATCTCGCTGAGCACTCCGAAGCCTTCCTTCTTCAGCTCCTCCTTGACCTTCTCAACGGTCTCGTCAAATCCTGCCTCGACCCCCAAGACGTAGGCGTACTCCTTCGTGGGCTCTTCCATCCCGTGCATTCCGCGACCTTTCATGCCCTTTCCGTGCCCCTTGCAGCCACCTTTCATCTTGCCTTTGCCCTTCATTCCCTGCATGCCGCCTTCCATGCCTTCCTTGTCTTTTCCCTTCATTCCACCCATTTCATTCATTTTGCCGTTCATTCTGAATCACCTCATTCCTTACAGTACTTAATTGATTGGAGGGAATAATAGGTTTGTCTTTTACAAAATGGAAAAATTGGAGGCCAAAAATTCTCACAATTAAGGCGATCCTTTGAGTCCTTTATAAACCGCCTTCAGGAGCAGAAGAATGCAGACAGTGGAGGTGGTCAGTGCCACAGGAACGTTCACCTCAAACCAGAGGCCTCTCAGTGCGGCGTAGGTGGGAACGGCGAAGAGCGGAATAATCAAGGGAAGAAGGTACCTGCGGGCGGGAGCTCTCGAACCCTTAAGGGCGTTTTTCTCGCCCTTCAGCCTCCTGAGTGTATACAGAGTTAGGGCAAGCAGGGGGAGAAGCACAAGGGGTGAAAAGGTCACCGCTACAAACGTGAAGACTGCAAAGAACGCCACCACCGCGCCAAACACCCCAACCTCCCATCTGGTGGGTATGAACTCCGCAGGAGAGGTTAAATCGAAGGTGGAGTATGCAACCATGAGAAAAGCCGTCGAGATTAAAGTGTAGGCCGCGAAGTGCCCCACACTAACGGCGTAGCCGTCCTCAAGCTTCCAGTAGGTCGCCCAGAGGCCGAAGAAAACGCCGATGCCGGCAAAAAGGGCTATCGCCCGGAGGAGGCTCCACTCACCAATGGCCTTTCTCGCGAAGTAAGTCCCTAAGAGCACGGAAATCAGGGCGTGCCACGCTAAAGGCGTCCACACCAGCTGGAATGGAAACGCCTTGTATGCTTCCTGGACGATAACACCCTCAACGAGCCAGCCGAAGACCGCCCCCACCAGAAAGATGGAGTAAAGGGAATCCGCTTTGAAGCGCTCCGCCATTAGGAGGACGAAGAATGCTAAAACTGAGTATATCAGCCACGTCATAATCGCCCCGATGATAGTGTCTCCCGCTTTCCACCGGCTCCAGAAGGTGAGCTCGGAGTAGAAGTAGAGAATGTAGCCGAGGGAAAGCGTGGAGATAAGTCTTCTAGCGAGTGCTCTGCCCATAGTCCTTCCTCCTGGGTTTCAATGCGATGACAATTTCAACGGGAAGCCCGAAAATCCGTCCCTTCTTCTCCTGCACCACCACAAAACCAGCACCCTTTAAAACCTCAGAGAGATAAATCGGCCGGCAGTCCAGGTACCGGGGGAACCTCTCGTGAAGCCATTCGTAGAGCCTCACGGCCAGCCCTTCACCCTTTGACATACCCACCACACCAAGCCTTCCACCAGGCTTCAGGACTCTCTTAACCTCACCGAGCACTTTCGGAATCTCGGGCGTATCAAAGAGCTCGAGAGTGAAGCTCATGAAGACAGCATCAAACGTGTTATCCTCATAGGGTAATCGTGAGGCATCTCCACGGTACAGCTCAACCCTATCCAACAGTCCAGCTTTCTGGAGTCTCTTTTTACTGACCTCCAGCATCCCGGAAGAGATATCAATACCGTAAACCTTTCCTTTCTCCCCCACGAGCCCGGCCATCTCCACCAAGGCATGGCCCGTTCCAAAGCCTATCTCCAGAACCGTTTCCCCAGTTTGGATGTTGAGGAGCTCCAGCGCCCTGTCTCTGTATTTCCTCTCGGGAAAAGCGAACAAATCGTAGAATCTGCTGATTCTGTCGTAGAGCTTCTTTGCCTCCTCCTGAGTCCGGCAAACCCGCGATACTTTTGAACCCATCCGGCTCGCCCGGTGGAGTTTTGTTCAAGGAATTATTTATGGGTTGTTACCTCAGGTGAGCGGCTGGAAACAGAGTTCACCTCCTCACCCTCCGGTACGCCAGCACGAGCACCAGCACAAGCCCAGCAAAAAGCATCGGGTAGAACTCCAGATACCCAACCCCACTGGCAACAGGACAGGTCGGTAGCTCTTTTTCAAGACCCCTCGTGAGATTCAACCTCCAAAGGGAGCTCCCATCGTAGTAAAGCACGGTAATGTCCTTCCAGTCAAGGGGGACGAAGGGATTTTTAGGCTGGATGTAGATAAGGGCCCCTTCTCCCAGGAAGACTGCACGCAGGGTTGTGTTGCTCGGAAGATGAAGAGTCATGTTGTCGGGGACTTTAATTGTGTAGGACACTCTGCCGTTCGAAACGTGGAGCTTTGAGCCGTTGAATTCGACCGGGTACGAGGGCGAGGTTATGGAAACGTTGCCGCAGGAGCACAGCTCATTTCGGATTTCCTCCGGAATCATAACGTTGTTGGTTACGCACGGTTTTTCCGGGTCTATGGCCCTTCCGTCGCTCAAATACCAAAGCCCCCTGTAGAATGTATAAAAGAGCTCCTCCGCCCCGGTGGTGCTGCCAAGGTAGTAGAGCTTCCCATCCCTGAAGTAGAAGTAGTACCCCCCAACCATGCTCGGGGTGGGTACCCCCTGCATTCCCGAGCCCAGTGCGTCCCAGGAGAGGGTTATTATCGCGTCGTCTTTTCCGACTTTAATAAATGGGGCGAAACTGCAGTATTCCGTGGGGCCGAGAACAGGATGCGGGCCGCAGAGAGACTCGGTAGCTAAAACCGGGGACAAGAACAAAAACAGAAGAAAAACAAAAAAGCCCAATTTCCATGTGGGGTTATACATACGATACCCCCAAATTGTTTCTGCAGTATGAATCAACGTGTCTAACAACATCAAAAGTCACTCCAAAGTAGTATGCCCTCTGAGAATATTTTCTGCCAATATTATTAATCTGAGCCTGTATGTAGTCGCTTGCTAATTTTGTGCAGTTGTTTGAGTCACTGCAAGTTTTGCAGTTTCCTCCACCACCTATAACACATTCATCAGCTTCCATTTCCATGAACACGTTCCAGCAATTGTACTTAAGCTTTGATCCCTCAAGATTAAGTACCCAGCCATTTATGTTACTTATCCGGCCCATATAATAATTTGGCTGTGCGAAAATATAGTCAAAATATTCGCAGGCTCCGGGATAGTTTGGAGGATAATACCAGGGGAATATATTCGTCCCCTCAATATTCATTGTTGGTACACTTGGAATCCAGATGAATTCAAATCCCGTGCTGTGTATCTTTTGTGACATTTCTTTGATCAATTCGTGGGAGATTCCCACTCCCCTCTCTATCTGATCCTGTTTAAACATCCAAGCATTCTCAAGGCTCCAATAGAATCCCCTTAAATTAGGGTCTGATGATCCAGTAAATACATTGATCCATTTTTCCCAATAGGACCCTTCAAAACTTCCTGTTATGTTGCCACGAGGTGTCTTTGAGGGCGTAAAGAAAGGTATTGTAACATAGTATGGCATGTTCATGTGCTCACTCAGATATTCTGAAAGGTTATATGCGTCAGTCTCTGCATCTCCGGTATACTGGATGTGAGCTGGCTGTCCTAGTACTACAGCATAGCCAAAACCTAGTTCTCTAAACTCATTTAGGCTCCCGCTCATCCTCGATTCGTAGTTCGAGCCATTCCATCTGATCCACCACAGTCCAAAGTTCGCCATGGAAATCACCAACACATGTTATCTATTAAAGTATAAAAATCTTTTGAACAAGAAGATGGTTACAAACTTAATAATAGCTAATCAAAATAATATGGGCCATGCTACCGTCCGGGAGGTAGTTTATCGGTCTGGGGTCTGTTTAGCCGTTGGGAACCTTTGCGATGAGGGAATGTCTTCCTGATTGGGGGACAGTCCAGTACCGAACTCCGCTTTCAGGAGCCTGTTATATGCCCAAAACACGACACCCTTGCATGGAGGTAGAACGCCATCCCTCGGGGAGAGTGTAAAAACACCTCGTGTGCTTCGTATCTCTGTGCTTCTGGCATTTCAACGGTTCTTTACGTGTTTGGAACCTGCTGAAACCACGTGAACCTGAACGGCCCTCAACTTTTCAAATCCAAGCGCGGCTTTTCACGTGAAACCATCTGGAACGTCCTCTTCCCGCCGGTTCCCTGAAATAGCAGAGGGAACAAGTAGAGTATGGTGATGCAACATGCAGAGTGGAAGGATTGTAAGCACTATGGAGATTATCGGCGGAGCTGATTGGGCGAACCCGGGCATAACGGCACAGAACGGCTACATGGGGAACATGGAGAAAATGTTCCGGGCGGCAGAGAAGACCCCCACCGAGGATACCTACGCCATACTTGAGGGCATTGAGTTTGCATTGAAATCCCTCAGGAACAGGATGAGTATCAAGGAGATGGCCCTCCCGGAGGTCGCAAACCTTATGCTGGAAATCGAAAACCTCATAGAAAGCGCCAGGGTGGCTTATGAGCTTGGATATTATGATTCCACAGAGGCTGTGGCGCTGGCGGCCCTGGAAGCCTACAGGGCTCTCGAGGAGGTTATCAAAGGGAAAAGGTCAAAATGAAGCCGGCGTTAACCGGCCCTATGTTTCCTCCTCTCCTTTGGCGGCAGCAACGTATATTTTCCCTGCTACCTCTTCTCCAAGTGCAACCGTCGTGTTCCCCACCCGAATCACGTAGGAAGGGAACCTGTGCAACACTTCCACCCTTCTCCCCGGCATGATGCCCATTGATACCAGCTTCCTCAGAGTTCTAACGTCCTCCTGGGCGATGTGCACTATTCTAAGAATCCCCTCTCTTGCCTTACTCAGTGGTAGGGCTTCCCTTAACCTTTCCATAAATCCACCTCCAGGTGTTTTTAAGCGAGTTCAGCGTTCTGGGCTCAGGGACCATCTCATAGCCGCAGTTGGGACATTTTACCAGCGAGCAGGAGCCTGCAAGGGGGCATCCCTTACATGCCTTTGATCCCTCGGTGAACTCAAACCCGCAGAGGGGACACTTCACAGGCTCACCCCCAGGGAAGTCAGGAGGAGGCTCAGTACAGCCCCCACCGTAAAGGCAAAGGTTATGTTAAAGGCAAACACCGACAGGGCAATCTTTGGTCCGCGCTCCTTCCACATGACCGAGAACTGGGCTATACACGGTACGAAGAGCGTAAGCACCACCGCGGACACCACGAGGGGGATGCCGCTCAGCGCACCCGCCTGGGCCAGGTCGTAGAGTCCAGCTGCACCGTAGTCCCTCCTGAAGAACCCGAAGAGGAAGGCCACCGCACTCTCCCTCGGCAGGCCTATCCAAGTCACAGGATAGCTCACGAGGCCGACCACGAAGTCGAACACTCCGGTAATCCTCCCCGCCCATATCAGGACGCTCGCTATTACGAAGATTGGAAAGACCTCCTTGAAGTACCACTCCATCCTGGCCCATGTTTTGATGACCACGTTCGAGAGCTTCGGCATCCTGAGGGGCGGTATTTCCATGAAGAACTGGGGCCTCTCACCGGGCATGAGCTTTGCAGCCAGCCATCCTATGAGGAGCAGAACCAGTACGTCAACCGCGAGCCAGATTGCCAGAGCTTTCGAGTTGCCCGCGAGGAGGGCGAGTATAACCCCGAGCTGGGCGGAGCACGGAATGGCCAGGGCGAGGAGGAAGGTCGCTATGACGCGCTCCCTCTTCGTTTCAAGGGTTCTCGTAACGATTGTGGCCATTGTGTCGCACCCGAAGCCGAGGACTATCGGGATCACCGCCCTGCCGTTCAGCCCTATCCTTTTGAAGACCCTGTCCACGAGCATCGCCAGCCTCGGCAGATAGCCGCTGTCTTCAAGGATGGAGAACGCCAGGAAGAACGTACCCACTATTGGGAGGATTATGGCCACGGCGTACCTTATCCCAAGTGTGATGATGCCGTACTCGTGTACGAAGAGGTCCTGGATCACGGGCCAGGGGATTATGCTCTCGAAGAGCCTGTTCATGTAGGGGTTTATGTGGCCCTCAAAGACCGTCCCCTCGATGAAGTCCACGAGGGTCTGCGCACCGAAGACGCCCACGAAGAGGTAGAACCCGTAGAGCACTCCCAATAGTATCGGTAGCCCCGTTATCGGGTTCATCGTCAGCCTGCTGAGCTTCTCACCTAAGGTCTCCTTTTTCTGCCCCTTTTTCTCCGTAACTTCCTCCGCTATGGCCGACGCGACCTCATAGTATTTTGACATTATCCTGTATGCCAGTGAATCGCCGTATCTCTGTGAGAGCCTCCGGGCGGCTTCTCTGGCAGCGTCATCCCTCGCAAACCTATCGGGGTCAATGAGGGCCAGCACCGCTTCGAGCCGTGTGTAGCCGTGGCCAGAGGCCAGGTTCTCCAACTCCCTCTCAATACCCTCCTCATGAAGCACCTTAACCTTTGGAGCCCTCTTTCTGTAGTTAACTATCACCTCCCTCAGCCTATCGAGATTCCTCCCTTCGATGGCCACCGTGTCAACCACGGGGATTCCGAGAACTTCCGCAAGCTTCCCAACATCTATGGAAACGCCGTATCTTTGAGCCTCGTCCATCAGGTTGAGAACGAGGGCAACGTTCTTACCGGCCTCAATAAGCTGGAGCGTCAGGGGTATCATCCTCTCGAGGTTCTTTGCATCCACAACGTGAACCACAACATCGGGATTGTCGTTGAGGATTATGTCCCTCGCGATTTCTTCCTCCTGGGTTATTGGGGAGATGAGGGAGTACATCCCGGGGGTATCTATGACCCCGAACTCCCTTCCACCTATCGTGGCCTTCCCGGTTGATATGTCCACAGTTGTACCTGGATAGTTAGACACCGTAACGTACCTTCCGGTAAGGTGGTTGAAGATAACGCTCTTCCCGACGTTTGGATTGCCGACCAGCGCTATCTTTGGCACATCCCCCAGATCCTCCATCACGCCACCGTGACATGAGCACGAGGCGTTCCTTGCTTCTCCTTTGGAATCCCTTTCCCGGTGAAGTCGAAGTTCCAGCTTCATGTTTACCCCCCTTTGTTTTATCCTCCGATATTTATTCGGCATATCTAATTTTATAAGACCTTCCGAAACCCTAGGTTTGAAACTTTACGTGTGGATACGCGCCCTTACTCAGATACCCTTTTCCGCCCGGGCCTTCCAAAGTATCGGGGAGTTCTTTCTTTGTATCTCCTGTACCCTTCTCCGAATATCCTCTCAAGATACGGTTCCTCGAGTCTAACAACATACGTATGAAACCCGAGGGCAAACACTGCGGTGAGCAGGAGGGCGAGGAACGACCGACCTGCAGTTGATATACCCAGGAAAACCAGGAGTAACCCTAGATTTTGAGGATTCCTGCTGTAGCGGTATATCCCCGTGGTTACGAGCTTAGATGTATCTACTCCCGACATTCGTTTGAATGAGCGGAACTCCAGCACGCCGAGAAGCATTATGATGAAGCCTGCAGCAACAAAGATGAACCCTCCGATTAGGGCAACGGTTGTGTTGATGGGAACCTCCCAGAATCCCTTTAATGAGGCCCATGCTATCAGGACGAAATGGAGTATATACAATGCCCATACCGCAACGACAACGTTAGTTGGCAAAGTTTCTCCCCTGTCATAGATTTTCCCAATTTTCAAGAGCATATAGATAACCACAATCCCCCAGATAGCAAAGAGAGCTGCATAAGACCAGCTCATCGTTTACCACCTCCATTACTCCAAAACGCCACAGGGTCTGCCTCCATATCTTTAGCATTCCCCTTCAAACATTCTTCCAGGCAGGACTTTCCAAGCGTGAGGTTATACAGGCCAATTCTGACGATGAGTGCCACTGTGAGGAGGAGGGCGAGTAGTGAGCGCCCTATTACCGAAATCCCAGTTAGGGCTATAAACCACCCAGTGTATCTGGGGTTCCCGCTGTATTGGTAGATCCCCGCGGTGAGAACTTTAGAGGTATTCAGTTTATAGAGCCCTTTTGGGTTGTTGTATTTCATAACGTTGGTAGCTATCATGAGAAGCCCAGTAAAAGCCAGTATCGAGCCAACAATCATCGTGTAGGTACCATCAATAGGAATTGGCCATATCCTCCATATTACGGCCCCGCCGATCAGAGCGAAGTGCACCGCATCGTTTAGTCCAATTAACGTAAAAACGCGGAAGGGGATGCTTGTTCCACTCTCACAGGCACGCTTTAGTTCAAACCATGAGTATACGGAGAGAAAAAAGGTAAAAAGTATCCCAAGCGCATAGAGCATGCCCTCACCTCAGAATCCTCATCGCGTTGAAGACCGCTATCAGGGAGACGCCCACGTCTGCAAACACCGCCTCCCACATGGTCGCCTCGCCAAGGATTCCAAGGCTTACGAAGGTCAGCTTAACGGCGAGCGCAAGGATTATGTTCTGCCAGACTATCCTCTGCGTCCTTCTGGCGATCTTTATTCCCCTTGGCAGCTTCGAGGGTTTGTCGTCCATTATGACCACATCGGCCGTCTCTATTGCCGCGTCGCTTCCAAGGGCGCCCATTGCCACGCCAACGTCTGCCCTGGCCAGGACGGGAGCATCGTTTATGCCGTCCCCGACGAAGACGACCTTCCCGTTGCCCTTCTCCTTCTCAAGCTCCTCTACGACCTTCACCTTGTCCTCGGGGAGGAGCTCCGCGTAGAAGCCGTCGAGACCTATCTCCTTCGCTATCTCCGCCGCGACTTCCCTGCTGTCGCCGGTGACCATGACTACTTTCTTCACTCCAAGGCGCTTGAGCTCCTTCACGGCTGTGGGTGAGTCCTCCTTTATTTCGTCCGAGATTATGATGTAGCCCGCGTACTTCCCGTTGATGACGACGTGAGCTACGGTTCCCTTTACGCGGCAGGTGTCGTGCTCGATGTTGAACCTATGGAGGAGCCTGTCGTTTCCGACCATCACTTCAATGCCGTCTATCTTTGCCCTCACGCCGTGGCCGGCTATCTCCTCATACTCCTTGATTTCGGCCTCGTTGATCTCCTTCCCGTAGGCGTCCCTGATGGCCTTCGCTATAGGGTGGTTGGAGTGGGCCTCGGCTAATGCCGCGAACCTTATTATCTCCTCCTCGGTGTAACCGTTCCGCGTTTCCACCTTCGTGACCTTGAAGACGCCCTTGGTTAGGGTTCCGGTCTTGTCGAAAGCCACTATCGTGGCTTCCTTGAGGGCATCCAGATAGTTGGAGCCCTTGACAAGTATTCCCTCCTTTGCGGACCTCCCAATGCCGCCGAAGTAGCCGAGCGGGATCGAGAGGACGAGGGCACACGGGCACGAGATGACGAGTATCACAAGCGCCCTGTAAACCCAGGGAGTGAACGGGTCTCCAGTTAGGAGCGGCGGCACGAGGGCTATCAGGGCCGCTATCCCCACCACAGCCGGCGTGTAGTAGTGGGCGAAGCGCGTTATGAACTTCTCCGTCTTTGCCTTCCTGGCGCTGGCGTTCTCGACGAGCTCAAGGATGCGCGAGATGGTTGATTCGCTCAGCTCCTTGGTGACTCTCACCTTTAGGAGGCCGCTGAGGTTGACCATGCCGGAGAGGATCTCCTCCCCTTCTTTCACCGTCCTCGGCACGCTCTCACCGGTTAAGGCAGATGTATCAACGCTCGAAGTCCCTTCGATAATGACACCGTCAACGGGGACCTTCTCGCCCGGCTTGACGAGGATTACGTCCCCCACCTTAAGCTCCTCCGGCTTGACCTGGACGACCTCGCCGTTCCTGAGCAGGTTGGCGTACTCCGCTTTGAGTGCGAGTAGAGCCTTAATTGAGCGTCTTGACTTCCCAACTGCAAGATCCTGGAAGAACTCGCCAACGACGTAGAACAGCATGACCGCTACTCCTTCCGGATATTCCCTGATTATGAAAGCACCTACGGTCGCCACTGCTATCAGGAAGTTCTCGTCGAAGACGTTGCCGCGGATGGAGTTGACTACAGCACTCCTCAGTACTTTCCAGCCGGAGATGACGTAGCTCGCCAGGAATATTCCGAACACGAGGGCGTTGTCCATGTCGTAGTAGTAGCGCAGGACTATCCCTATGAAGAAGAGCAGCAGTGAGGTTCCTATCAGGTACACCGTCTTCCCGTACTCCTCTTCCTCTCCGTGCTCGTGGCTGTGTCCGTGCCCGTGCTCGTCCGCCTCCAAAACTTCAACGTCCGGCTCGACCTTCTTGATTATCTCCTTGGCCTTCCCGATGTCGCCTTCGATTATAGCTTCCTTTGTTGTGAAGTTCACAACAGCGAACTCAAAACCCTCTTTCTTTAAGGCCTCCTCTATCTCGTAGGCGCAGCTTGCGCAGTCGAGACCCTCCAGCTTGAGCTTCTTTGGCATTCACTTCACCTCCGAGAGATGCTCCATAGCCGTTCTCAGAATGTCCTTGATGTGCTCATCATCGAGGCGGTAGAAGACGTTCTTGCCCTCCTTGCGGTAGGCGACTATCTTCCTGTCTTTGAGGATTCTAAGCTGGTGCGAAATGGCGGATACCGAAAGCTTCGTTACCGCCGATAGGTCGCAGGTGCAGAGCTCGCCGGCCTCCATTAGTGCCAGCAGGATTTTGAGCCTCGTTGGGTTGCCGAGGGCGTCAAAAAAATCCGCCACCTCCAATACGGTCTCCTCCTCCGGGATTTTTGATTGGGCCTCAAGCACCTTGTCGAGGTGCTCCTCGTACACCCTACATACCTCGGTCATTTTTCATCACCTTTACATTTGAGCATTTGTGCAAATGTTTATAAACCTTGCTATTGAGGGGATTGCATAGGCATGGAGTTCCCAGGTTGAGGAGAAAGCAACTCCACGATTCCCAAGAATAATCGGGTGTTAAAGGAGGATTAACCCTATGGGACCCGGAGAAACCCCTTGAAACCCTAAAATCCCGCCGTTTCCCTAAAATAAGTGACGAATTAAGGTAGGATTGGTGATGTGATATGTGGGCAGAGTTGAGGAAAATGAAAAAACTGATCGCAGGCCTTTTGCTCGCCCTGCTCCTCGCGGGCGGGCAGGCGTTTGCCGACAACGTGACAGGAACAGTGGGAGGCAGCAACAGTGGAACCCTCCAGGTGGGTGTGAACGTGACTACCAACGTCACCCTCCAGGAGAGGGCATACAATATGCTTATCATTCTTGAGAGGGTGGCCAACTACACCACGATCCTAATTGACAACTCCGGTACCGTGGACAACGAAACCCTGAGCCTCTACGCTCAAGCGGAGAACCTCAGGGGAAGTGCATGGGCAGCATACAATGCCGGCAACTACAGCGAGGCGATAACCGCTGCGATGAGCGCAATGGAGACCTACGAGCTTGTGATCGAGAGGATGACTCCCTCTAGTGGCATGCAGCAGATGAATCCCTCCGCTAACATGAACAGCCAGGCTCTCTACTGGGCCAGTATTGAACTTCAGAGGGCCAAAGAGTACCTCGCCTACGCCGCAGAGATAATAGACGAGGCCTCAGGGCTTGGCATTGATACCTCTCAGGCCTCAGAGCTCTACGATCAGACCGTCGAGGCTTACACCCGGGTGGAAGTGGACATAAAGAACGGCGATGTGAGCAACCTCAGAAACGACATGAGGGTTGCAGAGAACCTCAGGATGCGGCTCGAGATGGCCGTCGAAGGGCTCGTTAGGGGAATACTCTCGGCCAACGCCGGCGACATAGCCGAGACCTTCACAAAAAAGCTCGAGGTCGAGCTCAACAGAACCGCCGAGTTAATGACCCTTATGGAGAGCGTGATGGGGAACTCCAGCGCTGACGACCCCAGGGCGTCCATGATGTTAAGAATGATCGAAATGAGAAAGGCAGAGCTCCAGAACATGCTTGCGATGGTTCAGAGGCTCATCGACTCAGGTAGGTACGAAATGGCCCTCCGCATGGTGAAGGAGATAAACCTCGAGCTGGAGGAGGCCATAAGTGAGATAGGACAAGCGGCCATGGAGTTCCAGAACAGTTACATGATGGACTACTGCGGTCAGTACGCCAACACAACAACCCAACCCATGAGTCCGGACTACCAGAAGTACTGCAACCAGAGCTGGTGGGGACAGTGGGAAAGAGAGATGGACGATATGATGGGAACCGGTTGGTGGAACGAGGAGACAGACCACATGGGCGCAGGAATGGGCATGAACCAGAACGGAAGCTGGAACGGCATGGGAATGGACAATATGGGCGGATGGAACGGTCCATGGTGGAGCGATGATGAAGAGGGAATGAACTGGAGAGCCCCCGGTAATGGAAGCATGGGCGGGGGCTGGATAAGCCAGGAGGACAGCCACCGTGGAAACGGTACTAGGTACGGCATGGTCTACGACGACTGGAGCGAGAACTGGATGGGAACCAACAACGGCAACTGGACAATGAACCAGACTAACAGTACTGAAACGAGCAACGAGACCACAGAAGGGAACGCCATGCAGGACGGTGACCAGATGGAAGACAGCAACCAGGACAGTGGTGCGGGAGATATGAGTAACAACATGGGTGATGGCAGCGATGACCAGAATAACATGACTGACTCAGGAGATGGCTCGGGAGGCAGCGGGAATGACGATCAGGACAACGACGATTCCGGCGGCTCCAGCGGCAGCTGGAATGGCTGGTGGGGCGGTTGAATCAAACTGAACAGACCGGAGGTGAGTTCACGTGATTAAAAAAATCTTCGCTGCTTTCCTTTTCCTTTCATTGTTTCTTCCGCTCTCTGCGGCGCAGTACACCGTAGAATCCGCTGAACTGGTTGTTTACCCCGATGGGTACGTTAAGGTGATAGAAATTGTAAGGCCCGCTGAATACACCGTCGCGGTTAGCATCCCTCTCCTTGACGACTCCCCCAAGGGGGTTATTGTGGTGGACGAGACCGGCTCTCCCATCCCCTACGAGATAACCAACTCTACCCTAACGGCCTACTTCGAAAACGCGAGCCTGATTAAGGTTACCTATCACACCCCAGCCCTCACGTCCAAGGAGGGCTCCATATGGAGGATTAAATTGAGCTCCGAAATCCCTGTAAGGTTTCACCTTCCCGATAACGCGGTTGTTGTCAAGCTGAGTGAGGTGCCCCTCCAGGTGGATAAGAACCACATCCTCATGCCCGCTGGGAACGTGAGCGTGTCCTACACCCTTGAGAAGTTTGGGGGGGCAGAACTGGCCGACTATTCCGCGGAGGGGAGCGGAGATGCTCCCTCTACAACTGCTGGGGAAGACGCGTCCCCTGCCGGCTCAGATGTCCCCTCAAAGGGCGGCAGAAGCGGGATACTTTACCTCATTGGACTGGGTCTTGTGTCCCTCGGCGTGGGCTACTCCATTGTTACAAAACGTAAAGGGGAAGACCCCTACGAGGAGGATGAGGGGTTGCCCGTAAGCAGGGAAGAGTACAAGAGAAAGCTGGAGGAGAGCGACCTCAACAGCGACGAGATAAGGGTGCTCCTCTACATCTACGACAGGGGAGGCAGAACGACCCAGGCAGAAGTGAAGAAGATGCTGAACATCCCCAAGACGACCGCCTGGAGGATGTTCAAGCGTCTCGAAGAGAGAGGGCTCGTGAGGGTCTACAAGAAGAGGCGCGAGAACTGGGTAGAGCTCCTCTTTTAAATTTTCTTTTTAAAATTCATCCAGAGAAAGCAGATATACCCCGAGGAACATTAAAATGCCAAAAAGCGCTTTAGCTATTCCAAAACCTTCTCCAAGTATGAGAAAAGCAAAGAACGCACCAATTAGTGATGAGGTTGAGAAAATCGCACCCGTCCTCATCGCCCCAATCTCCCTGAGGGCAAAGAGGAAGAGCACGATGGAAAAGCCTATACTGAAGGCACCGACCGTCAATACATATGGAAGGCTCTGAAGTGGGATGTGAAGGGGGATTCCAATTAGAGAAGCTAAAACTAACAATGCACTTCCCCCAGAAAGTCCTTTTAGAGAAGTCACCAATAGAAGATCTCGCTTAACGCTCAGGAGCTTGCTCAGATTGTTGTCTATCGCCCATGAAAGGCCCGCTAAGATTATTAAAATATTCCCGAGGATACCCTTGCTGAGCTCTACCTCCATGAAGTTCTCCGTCGAGATCACAGCGGCCCCAATTAAAATTAAGAGAATTCCTAGGATGCCTCTTCTTGAGGCTTTCTCCTTAAAGACCATGAGGGCTATTAAAACTGTGAACAGAGTTTCCGTGTTGAGCAGGAGGGAAGCATTTACGGCCGTTGTCTTACTCAGTCCAAACATGAATAAGAGCGGCGCCAAGAAGGAGCCAAAAAGCACGATAAAAGTTAACAACAGTAAATCTCGCCTTGAGAAGACCTCTTGGGTTTTGACTTTAAATTCAAGTCTTTCAAGGATCTTCTCTTTGACGGGCGTAAAACGGAGGAACATTAAAACTATTCCAGCTGTCAGGTAGATACTTCCTGCTATTATCATGGGGTGAACAGTTTTAAGGGCTATTTTATTCAGCGTTGAGCTTATTCCAAAGAGCAGGGCTGCCAAAACTGCACTTACATAGCCGTAGTGGTGGGTCATGGTGGTGGATACAATAAAGAAAGTTATAAACGTATTTCACACAAAAAATTGGTAGAGTAATACAAAGTCTCATTCTTTTGAGCAAAGTAACACTTGATTAAAGGGCACAGCACGGCATTTTTGATACGTCCCCCTTGAAGGAGAGCGCAACCAGCTTTATCGCCTCGCTCATCGTCGGAAAGACGTGGAGGGTCTCTATCACGTCGTCAAGGGTCATATTGTTCCTCACTATCATCGCCGCCTCATGAATCATCTCCGCCGCGTTGTGGGCCAGGATGTGAACCCCGAGGATCCTCTCGGTTTCGTTGTCCACCACCATCTTGATCAGCCCGCGCTCCTCCCCGAGGATCCTTGCCTTCGGGACGCTCGAAAATTCAACTGTGTTGCAGAGACACCTTCTTGCCTTTGAGGCCTCCCGGTCGGTCAGGCCCACGCTGGCCAGCTGGGGATCGGTGAAGACCACCTTCGGAACCACAGAGTAGTCCATCTCGACCGGGCCGGCTCCAAGCGCGTTAGAGGCGGCCACGAAGCCCTCTCTCGCCGCCACCGTTTCAAGCATGGGCTCTCCAACGACATCACCAGCGGCGTAAACGTTCCCCCCGGCCCTCATGGTTTCGTCAACAGCTATAAAGCCCCGCTCGTCCGTTCTCACCCCAAGGTTCTCAAGGCCGAGGCCAGCGGTGTTTGGAACCCTCCCCGTGGCGAAGAAGATGTACTCCCCTTCGAAGGTCCTGGCTTCGCCGTCAACGGTGGCCTCGAGGACTACGCCGTCCCCGCCCCTCTTCAGAGCTCTCGGCGCTGCCAGGGTGTGGATTTCCACCTCTTCTCCTAAAATCTCCTCAAGCTCCAGTGCCAGCTCCGGCTCCGCATCGGGCATTATCCTTATGCTCCTCTGGAGGAGTGTGACCTTACTGCCCGCCCTCGCGAAGACCTGGGCGAACTCAAGGGCCTGCGCCCTCCCCCCGATAACGATCACGGAGTCAGGAACTTCCCTAAGGTTCAGAGCCTCTACATGGGTGAGGACTCTTTCCCTAACCGCCTCAAGTCCCTTAAGCGGGATTATTCTCGCCTTCGAGCCCGTCGCTATGAGGGCCTTTTTGAAGCGGAACCGCTTTCCATCGACATTGACGGTGTCTCTTGAGGTGAACCTGGCGGAGCCATCAACGTAGTCAACGTTTTCGAGGCCCTCAATGACTTTCTCGTACTTCTCTTTCCTGAGCTTCCTGACAAGCCTCTCCTTTCCCTCCATCAGCTCGGCGAAGTCAAATTTCTCGATGGAGAACTCCATCCCCGGATAGGGGCTGAAAAGTGCCTTCCTCTTAAGTTCAAAAGCACTAAGGAGGTATTTCGTTGGGACGCATCCGACGTTTACGCACGTCCCGCCTATCGGCCCCCTGTTGACCATAAGCGTCCTTACTCCAAGCTCGTCAGCCTTCAGGGCCGCGGCAAAACCGGCGGCACCGCCGCCGATGATAACAAAGTCGTACTCACCCATACCATTTCCCCCAAAACGAGAAAAGTGAGAGAATCAGTGGTGGCAGCCGCCCATGTGGTGCATCCTGTGGTGGGAGTGCCCAACACTAACGTACTTCTCAGGATTCGCCTCGAACTCAGCCTTACACCCTGGAGAGCAGAAGTAGTACACTCTACCCTTGTACTCGACCCTAAAACCAGTGCCCTCATCAACCTCCATTCCACAGACTGGGTCAATGGGCATTCACACCACCTCCACCTCGTAACCATACTTCTTGATGGCTTTAATCACATCCTCCAGCCTCGTTTTTCCGGGGTCGAAGTCAACCACGGCCGTTTTGGTTTCGAGGTCGGCCCTTCCATCAGCCCCAGCACTCTTTATGGCCTTCTCTATCCTCATGACACAGTGCCCACAACTCATGTTGGGTATCTTCAAAACAACTTCAGTCATTCACATCACCAATAAGGACTGGGAAAGAAGGCTTATTGGCCTTATCATTTGCATTGTGTAAAGTCCGAAGCCAGAAATTTGAATAGTTGAAAATCGAGGGATTCTAATAATCCGATGACTCTCCCATCCCGTCACAACACTATTGGACCCAATGGATCTGCCGTCCCTTATGCTCTCAATCCCTCTCCCGCTCCCCGAGGAGGTATGTGGCCGTTGCCTTCCTCACCCTCGCCTTCACGAACTCCCCACTCTCGCCCGAGTCAATGATTATATCCTTGTAGTTGAACGTTCTCCCCTCAACGCCGCCCTTTCTGCCCTCGCCGTGCACTAAAACTTCCACCCTTCTCCCCACGTAGGCGCGGTTTATTTCGTGGGCTATCTGAAGGCGGAGCCTGTGCAGCAGCCTCGACCGCTCCTTGATCTTCCATCCCGGGAGCTGCTTCCACTTGGCCGCTATCGTTCCGGGCCTCGGCGAGTAGCGGGAGACGTTTATCTTGTCCGGCCGGACTCTCTTAACCAGTTCAACAGTGTTCTCGAAGGCTTCCTCACTCTCCCCAGGGAAGCCGACTATGATGTCAGTGTTGAGGTTGAGGTGGGGGATGGCCCTCCTGAAGGCCCTCACTATCTCCTCGAACTCCTCAACGGCGTAGGTTCTACCCATTCTCCTCAAAACCTCGTTATCGCCGCTCTGAACGGGGAGGTGGAGGAACCTGTAGACCTTCTCGCTCCGGTATGCCTCAACCAGCTCGTCGAGTATCCTCACCGCGTGGTTGGGGTTCATCATGCCAACCCTTACCCTGAACTCTCCTTCAATGGCGGTTATCTCGTCGAGGAGCTTTGCCAAGTTGGTGCCTATGTCGAAGCCGTAGCAGCCGGTGTCCTCACTGGAGAGCTGTATCTCCCTGTAACCCCTCGCTATGGCATCTTTAACCCACTTCACCACGAGCTCGGGCCTGTAGCTCTTGAGTACGCCGCGAGCAAACCTCGTCGCGCAGTAGGTGCACCCGTTCAGGCACCCCTCGCTTATCGGGACGACGAAGGCAACGCCCGACTTCCAGAGGCGCGGGAGCTCGAGCTTGTCTATGCTCCTCTCCCTCCAGTTCTCAACACTAACCAGCTTTCCACCGCTCTCGGCAACCTCTATGGCCTCGACGATTCTATCAATGCTCTTAACTCCGAGCATCCCGGAAACGCGTGGATCTATGACATCGGGGTTCACGTGGGGCAGGCAGCCCGTCACGATGACCCTCTTTTCGGAGTCAAGGAGCTCCTTAATCCGCTCCCTCATGTGCTTCTCTGTGGGGTCCTTGACGGCGCAGGTGTTGACCACGACGTAGTCCGCCTTTTCCGGAGCTTCGACCAGCTCGTAGCCCGCCCTAACCAGGAGGGCCTCCATAATCTCCGCATCAGCCTTGTTCCTCGTGCATCCGTAGGTCTCGACGTGGACTCTCATGCTCTCAACTTCAGGGGGGAGTTTAAAAACCTGATGTCCCGCAAGGTTTAAGTTCCAGGGGGGCGAAAACCTTGGGGGTGTGCATATGAAGGAGGTAATACTTCTAACCGGGGCCCCCCTCAACGGGAGGGACGAGTACGCCTGCGAGGCCCTGGAAGGGGCGGGGGAAATCTACCAGTACTACCACGTTTTTGACTACATCAGGAGAGTAGCGAAGGACATGGGCGTTAAAATAACCCGGAAGAACGTCCTCGACTTTGCGCTCAACCACTCAGAGCTCATGAACGACATACGGGATGAGGCCTTCAGCAGGATAAGGCGCGAGATAGATGATAGCGAGAAGGATTACCACATAGTCTCAACCCCGGCGCTCTTCCGGTGGGGCAGCGGGAGCGTTATAGGCTTCACCCTGAGCAACCTCAAGCTCCTCAAGCCGGAGAGGGTGATAATAGTCCTCGACGACATCCTCAGCGTCAGGCGGAGGATCATAAACGACCCCGAGTGGTTCGAGCGCTTCGGAAGCGAAGAGAACATAAAGCTCTCCACCCTCGTCATGTGGCGCGAGGATGCGATAAACCACGTCAAAACGCTCGTCCACGAGCTCAAGAAGGAGGGCATAGAGGTTCGCTACGTCCTCCAGTTCGGAATAAGACATCCAAAGGAAACCTTCCTTGACCTGCTCTTCCATGAGAACGAGAAGCCGCTCGTTTACCTCAGCTACCCCATGACCGGCCACGAGGAGGAGTACTATCAGCGCGTCAGGGGCTTCTACGAGAAGCTGAGCGAGCACTTTACGGTTCTTGATCCCGGTGCCCTCGACGATTGGTGGGTCGTTGCCGAATACGACAACCAGGTGGAGAAGGATCCGGAGATAAAAAAGATACACATAAAGCACCTCCTCGACGGCAACGAGGTGGACGAGCTGGACAGGGAGGACATAGAGCAGGCCACGGAAATCCTCAGGAGGCAGCTGGTGGACAGGGACTTCAACCTCGTGAGGGTGAGCAAGGCCATAGCGGTTTACCACTACACACAGCACGTCTCGGCTGGGGTTATAAGTGAGATGGCCGAGGCTCACAGGAACTTCGGGGCGATATACCTCTACTACCCCTTCAAGCGCCGTCCCAGCCCGTTCATGGAGTACTACGGCATGCAGAACCCCTCGAGAAAGACGATGTTCAAGGACGAGGACGAGATGATAAGGGCGATGGTGGAGGAGAAGGAGTACTGGACTAAGGCGTGATCAGGGGAGGGGAATCCTCTCCACCTCTATTCTGTCCCACGTGGGGTACTCCTCCACTATGAAGAACCTCACGTCGCCTTCTATCGCATCCGCCAGCTCAACCGCCACCTCCTCGGGCATCTCAAGCCTTCCCCTCTCGCGGTTGATGTAGAGCCACTCTCCCGGGACTTCCGCCTCCTCAACGAGGAACTCGTAGAGCTCATTCAAATCTTCGTACTCCGCTATTCCAAAGCGGAGAGTTCCCTCTTCAGTTATCTCCATGTATGGCCTCGCGACGTTCTTCGCCATCCTCCTCAGGCGGTTCTTGAGCTGAACCGCGTCCTTGAGCTTCGCGGTGCACAGGTGGTAGCTGAGGGAGGTGTTCTCCTCCCCCCAGCGGAGGAGCTCAAGCCCGAGCTCGAGGGAGCCCTTTATGGCGGAACTCTCGTCGCTTATGGGCTTGAAGCCCCTGTTGAGTATGGCCCTTAGGTTGGTCTCGCTGAACTCAAGCTCGTTCACGTTGAGGAACTTCGCGCCGAGCTTATCCAGGAACCCGGCGTACCACCTCATCCTCTCCAGCTGGCCTGGGATGGAGGGTATCTCTCCTCCAACGTCCCAGCCGAAGTCGAAGGCGTTGCGAATGTTCTCTATCTCAACTTTGAAGAGCTTCGAGTTCGGGTTGAAGAGATCAGGGTGGAATCTTATTTCGTCTAAACCGGCGTCGTAGAGCTTTTCGAGGTTCTTCTTCGTTGCGAGCGCTCCGGTTGTGTAGAGGTGGACGTGGAACCTCTCCCCGAAGCTGTCCTTGAGGGTCTTTATGTACTCCACAGTCCTGTCGAGCCTGGCGAGAGGGTCTCCCCCTGTAACCCCTGCACCTTTAGCCTCCTGAATTTTGGCCTCCTCGATGATATCTCTTACCCTCTCAACGGGCCTCTCGTTGGCATAAACAACGTCCTCCCTCCTCCACGGGCTGAGAGGGCAGTAGAAGCAGTCCCTTGGACATGCCCCCGTTGTGAAAAGGACAAGCTTCTCGCCCCTAACGCAGAGCTGGCAGCCCTTTGGAAGCTCTCTCACGGAATAGGAAAAATAAGGGGTCTCTCTCATGAGCGTCACCAAAAAAGAGAAAGGGGCGGGGGGCTTTAAACCCTTCGGTGGCGGGGGCTGATTTAATCCACTGATTACACCATGGAACGCAAAACGGGGGTGCCTAACGGAGGATCGTAACAAGCTCTTGTATCTCCTCGCTCTGCGTGAGCTCCTCCACCTCTTCCAGTATTCTCTCCTTCTGGCTGATGACGATTCCGGAGGCCCTGTCCTCGCCGGGGACTATCACGTGGATGTTGCCCATTATTATGGCCCCAAGGTTGAGCCTCTTTATGAGGAAAGGTCCGTACTTCTGCACGATTCCGTGAATGAGCTCCTCGATGGCCTCCCTCGAGTACTTGAGCCCCTCGGGCTTCACGGTGACGGCGAAATCTAACTTTAAATCCACCTTCTTTCCGATGGGAGCATGGAACACCTGGGTGGACAGGACGAGGTTGTTCACGTCAACGCCCTTCTCCCTAAGGTGTATGGCCACACCCTTGGCGAACCTCTCAAGCTCTTCCCTGTACTCCTCGGGACAGTCCACGAGCACCGTGAGCTTTCCCCTCTCCTCGACATCGCCTGTGGTGAACTCTATCCTGAGGACCTCCTCCGGGACGTAAACTAGTAGGCCCCTTCCCTTCAGCTTCTCCGTGAGGTTCTCCGCTACCTTCTGGACTATTGACGTTATGAGCTCCTCCTCGTCGAAGAGGATGTAGCTCTGGGAGTCGTCCACGGCAAGGTAGGTGAGGGGAATTAACACCCTCCGTCCGTCCCCAAGCGTCCTGGTCTCCACCCTCACAAGGACCTTCACGGGCTCCATTCCCACTGCCTGTATGCCCGATAGGATTGGGTTCACGTAGTGACTCCTTATGATTGAATGATAAGTGGGATTCTCGGCGATGACCATAATCTCCTCAACCATCTTAACCACCTCCTCTCGCCAATTGAAAATTGTCCTAAAAGTATATAAATTTTTCCCAAAATTTTGGACAAGTTTTTAGTATTGCATTAAAATGTGGTAATATTTCCAAGTAAGTTCTTCTTTTGTTGAAAAATTTACAATACTGGTTGTAAAATCTCCAACATCATGCAACCTCCGTCTGGTCGTATATGGGGAGGTTCTTCATATGCCTTGACAGCGTCCTGTAGAAGAACTCCTTCATCTCGGCGCTCATCCCGTCGTCGAGGATTATGTCGGCCTTTCTCTTCTCACGGTAGTTCATCCTATCCGCCCTCTGGAGGAGGAGCTCTATCGCGGGCAGGAGCTGGATTATGAGCTCCCTGAACAGGTCAACGTAAACGTCCTCGTCAAGTCCTTCATCGCTCTCTATCCCGACGTAGATCGCGTACCCCCTCAGCTGTATGACTATCACGAACTCGTTCTCGCTCACCTCAACGAAGGAGAATGAGTACTGGGTTGAGCCGATGGTGGCTAGCATAACCCCCTTTATCGAGAGTATGACGCTCTCTCCCTCAACCTCGAAGATTAAATCCTTGGCCAGCTCCCTCTGGGCTATGTCGTACAGGCCTATCATACAAACCCCTGTCAAAGTAGGGCGTAGGCCTTTATATCCCTTTGCACTTTTAATAACGAAAAGTTTTTAAAATCTCCCGTCCATAGTTAAATCGCCTCTTCTTGGAGCGCCTTGGCAAACCCAAAAAACACCGGGAGGTGGGGCCATGCTCGAGGATGTGCTCCTGCTCTACCTACTGAGCGATAGGAAGAAGGGGAAAAAGCGCAGGCCACGCGACACCCAAACCCTTTAAATTCCCTCCCCCAACTACATACGGGTGTGACCATGGACGTGTTCTCCCTCCTCGTGAGCCTCAAGAAACCGGAACCCCTCACCCCCGAGAAGAGGGCCCGGGACTTCCAATCACTCCTGCAGTCGGCCAGACCCGGCGATGAAATCGAGGTAAGGGGATTTCTCCTCATGAGGGAGCCCCCTAACTCACCGCACGATGCCCTCTACTACCTCCTATCGCCCCTGAGCCCTTCGGAGCTTGAAAAAAGCCGTTTCCGAACTTTCGCGGTCCTCAAGATAACCGAGAGGACGAGGGTGTCAAAGGATGCAGACTTTCGGGGAGGGGCCTACGTCAGGGTGAGGGGCCTTCTCGAGCCCTATCCCTACGGCACCCTGCGGGCCGTGAACGCCCTTTCCATTGAGGGGGAGGATTACACCTCATACTGGAGGGACTACCGCGGGTACGCCCTCAGCAGACGGGAGATGGAGGAGCTCTTCGCTTCAACCTTTGACATGAACTTTCAGCTCAGGACGGCCTTTTTGTACACCCTCTTCTCCTCCCCCACGCTCCCGGAGTACCGCATGAGCGAGGGGGGAACGCTCTCCGTAATCGAGACGGACGAGAGGGTCGTAAAATCCTTCTGGGAGGTGGGGCGTTACCTCGTGGGGCTCCTTCCACCGGAGCTCCTGCTCCGTAGGGGAATGGCGAGAAGGCTCTACGTTGACCCCGAGCTTGACATTGACTTCCCGCTCTTCCTCCCGGGCGGCTCAATGAGGTACTACTCTCCCACCTCCTCGGCGCTCCTGAAGAGGGAAGTGCCCGTCGCGAAGTGGGCGAGGGAGTACTTCACCTCCCACGGAGCGGTTTTCATAACCCCCAAGGCCGCTGGAAAGCTGACCCCCGCGGACTCCCTCGCCCACCTCTCGGAGTTCCCGTTCATACGTCAGGAGCCGGCTGGAGTCGAGAGGAACCGCGAGTTCGAACAGCTCATCCCCAACATACTGGTCACCATAGCGCTCGCCCGCGAGAGGGTAAAAACTCTCTCAAGCGGGGACCCCGCCGTTGAGGACTTTGGAGAGCGCTTCCAGCGCTGGTTGACCAAAAACCGCTTCGAGTACGGCGAGATGATGGACGCCCTCATGCTCCACGGAAGCGTCTTTGACGCGGACACCCGCTTCAGGCTCAGCCTCGCCCTCCTCGGGGAGATGGCCCGCTTCGAGGGGAAGGTTACGAACTCGCTCAAGGGCAATGTGCTCGAGATCAACCAGGAGCTCCTCGACACGTGGATAAACGAGGTGCCGGAGGAGACGATAATGAGGGCCGTCAAGGATTACGAGACCTTCGTGAGCAGGGACAAGAGGATGCGCATGGCCCTTCGCGTGTTCCTCGACCTTGAGGCCACCTCCTCGGGAGGACTGGTTGGAAGGGCGGAGTTTGAGAGGGCCCTCGTTGGGGCTGGTTTCAGGCCGGCTGACGCTTCGAGGATAACGGACATGCTGATAAAGGAGGGCTACATCTTCCAGCCAAGGCCCGGAAGGCTGCGCCTGATAGTGAGGGACTTCTAGGGCGATACGTTTATAAGTCTATCACTTTATCCCCTACCGAGGCGAAAGCCAATGAGGGAGATAACGGAAGAAAAACTACAGAAGTACTTTCAAATTGCCAGAGAAGCCCTGGAAACCCTCGAAATTGCCGTCCATGAGAAGAGTCTTCTGTACCCCGTTGCGAAAGACTTTTTAACCATGGCCAGAAGCTACTATGAAGACGCCCGGTACTACTACGAAAAGGGCGACTACGTGACGGCTTTCGCGGCTTTGAACTACGCACACGGCTTCATTGACGCAGGGGTAAGGCTTGGAGTGTTTAAGGGCGAAGACGACAGGCTGTTCGCCTTCGGATGAGGTGAGAGCATGGGAGACTACGTTGTGGTGTTGGAAGCACCAATCATAGTGAGAGACGTTGAGACGGCTGAGGATGCAATAAACGTGGCCGTTTCAAAGGTTGCAAAGGCTTTGAATAAAGAGAAGCTCGATTTTGTGAGGGTTGAGCTCGGGTACTCCCAGTGCCCGGTCTGCGGGAACCACTTCGAGAGCGCGTTTGTCATAGGGAACGTCGGACTCGTTGGGATTTACCTGACGCTCAGAGTGTTCAACGCCCAGAGCGTTGAGCACGCCGAGAGGATAGCCAAGGCCGTTGTCGGAAAGGCCCTCAAGAAGGTGCCCCTGAAGGTGTTTGAGATTAAAGAACTCCACGACGGAACGGACGAAGAGGGGATAGAGATAAACAACGGGGAGATGCTTTAGTCGCCTTTTCTGCCCTTTAACTTTTGGCTACCTCTCTCCCTTCATTGGATGCCTTCGGGAAGGAGGCCATTCAAAGCAGGCTTTCGATGAGCTTGTAATCCTCCTCTGGAATTTGCCTCATCGATTTACCCATCAAGTGGCCGCTCCAGCGCTTCTTGTTCGTGATGAACTTCAGCTTTGGAATGAGCGGCTTGAAATCAATCTCGCCGAGTTTGGCCGGCTTGATCTTCACCCTGAGTGGATAAGTCTCGTTCGGCATATGAGCCTTGAAAATCCTGCTTGAGTCCTCGTAAGGCTCGCTTATCACTTCAAAAATGCCGACAATTCTGGGTTCAAGGACTTCCTTGTTTTCGCGCTCCTGCTTGAGGTAGATGACGAGCTTATCGCCGAGCTTGACTTTGGCGATGGTATTCCTGTGCCTCCTCGGCACGCCCCAGACGTTCTTCTCCTTAATCACCTTCCAGTTCGCACGGTTGGTAATGCAGAGCCAGTAGGTCATGGAGGTCACCCCCACCACTCTATAAACGGGAAGCTTAATAACCTTTTGTGTTCACCCATGCATATATTTAGCCACTAACCTTTAAATAGAAGTTTAACAGAGAAAAGAGTGGAGATGAGGGTAAGTCCCGGTGTCCGCCGCGTACCCTGAGGTACGCAGAAATGGCGGCCCGGGGGCCGATTCTAGGTTCAGTCTCTTATTAGCTGTGCTAAATCAAGATTTATTGCTTCAATCTTTATTGGAGTTTTAGGAAATTCCAGCTCAATAAGGTGCTTCAATTTGTTAATATATTCGGGGGTTGCACCAACAATACCAAGTAGTATCACTGCGTCTCGCCGGTATCTACGTTCATATGCTTTCCTGGCAGCATCTAAGCGAAATATTTGACTACGTACAACTTCTAGAGGAAGAGGACTAAGTTTTATCTCGATTATAGCATCCGTTTTTTCATCAAGTGGCATGACAGCATCTGCAACATGTCTCTCAATTCTGACCTGTCGTTTTGCTATAGAGTTATACTTCCGCTCAAGTTCCCTAATTGCAAATTCTTCGATAATGTACGGAGGAATTTTGTCTTTTTGATTGAACTTCAGTTTAACCCCTGGAGAAGCTTTGTCCTTGTTCTTTGATACTTCCGGGATTTCCTCGAGTTCACTTCTTTCCTTTTCTTGTACTTCTTGAGGGGTCGCATATGGAAGCTTAACAAGAACTTCAAAAAATGTACGTGCTGCTTCCCCACCTCTAAGTATTGCTACAAGATTCAAAAGAAAGTCTAATCTCGTGATTCCCGTTGCGATGATAACAATAGCAAGAAAATAAATTAATGAGTCCCTGGCAATTAGAGCTATTGACGATACTAAAACAATACTTGAAACCCTAAGGAGATCAGTTATATCAAGGCGTTCTTTTTTCATTTTGAATATGAATAATGCCAATATCATTACAAAAGCAAGAACAATGCCTAAAACTCCCACACTTGTTGGATCTGGAATTTCAAAGTTATACATCACAACTCACCCCTGAACGCCCTGTCGAGTATCGAGGGGAATAGCCTCTCAAGCTCCTTCTCCCTCTCCTCGTAGAGCTTTACAAGCTTCTGCGCGCGCTCGCTGATCCTGTCGAGGTAAGCTACTATGCGTTTCTGTTCTTCGAGGGGCGGGAGGGGTATTGGAGTCTTTTTGAGGGTATCCATATTAACTCCAGCTTGCCCCACCCAGCGAGTGCATACACTTCTAAAATACCCCTGCATCCAAAGGTAATTAATGGAAACTGTAAGCCACTCGGGCAAAATTACTTCCTCTTTAACACGAATTCTTGTTATGTGATTGCTGTACCCCCATGGGAGCTCCTCAGTTACTAACGCCGCTCTACCTACAAGCTCAAAGCTGTTAGTATTGTTAAAGAGAACATCCCCCTTTTGGAGGTAGTAGTCTTTGATGTTAATTTTCTCATCAAGCTTAACCTTTACAACCTTCTCTAGATTTAAATGACCAACATCAATGTTATTTGGCCTCAAGTGAGGAACGCCATCTTCACTAATGTGCTTTTTATTTCTTGCAAAGCCTGGTTTCATATCCTTAGCAACTTCACCAAGCCTCACCCACTCCCAGCCCCTCTTGTCCGCCCGCGAGAAGACCTCGTGCAGAGCGGAAGCCACGAGATTTTCCGCCTCTTCCCTCGCTTCCCTCGCGAGCCTTTTGGCTTCCTCAAGCCTCTTGCTCACCTCGTCGAGCTTCGCCACGATGCGCTTTTGTTCTTCGAGGGGTGGGAGGGGAACTAAGATACGGGAAAGTTCTTTGGCATTTATTCCCTTTCTCAGCTTATCTCCCATCTCCGCTTTGACATTAGCCCAATAGTATGGAGTTTGGGCAAAATAAAACACAAACTTGGGGAACACATCTGTTCTTTTAACTTTTAGTCGGATTAAGTATGAAGCAAAAACAGAATTTATCTCCCGATCAATATAAGTTGCCTTGCCTGTCGTTGCTCCGATTCTTGCGAATAGTAAATCCCCAATTCTTAAGCGATATTTCTCTAACTCCTTTTTGGAAATTTCACAGAAGGGAACTTCTTCCCAATTTATGTTTCCAGTTTCATCAATGTCGGTTATCCTAAGAAACTTTACCCCAGTATTGTTCTCTATAGCCGATGCAGTATAACCATACCCAAACTTCCCTAAATCGCCCAGCCTCACCCATCTCCACCCTTCCGGAAGCTCCCACGGGCCTTCGTGCTTCTTCGGCTTTTCCGCCTTCTTCTCGGCCTTTTCTGCCTTTCTCGTCTTCCCAAGGAACGCCGTGAGCGGCTTCTCCTTCATGGCTTCTCACCGAGCACTGCCTTTATCTCGTTCAGGAGCTCGCTTATCCCCCTCTCCTTCTCCTCAAGAGAGGCTATTATTTCCTCTGGTGCGGGGTACTCGATGGTTAGCTTTCTGTTCGGGTTCCTCGCGCTTAAATCGTAGTCCCTCTCCTTTATCTTGTCAATGCCCACAACCCACGAGTTCTCAGAGAGGGCCTTCTTCTTCCACTCCTCGTCGCCCGTTTCAAGGTACTTCCTCCAGGCCTCGAACTTGTCCAGGGCGTCGCTTAAGTCCTCGTCCTTTATCGGGTTCGCCCTCGTGTAGTTCTTCCCGTTGGGAGGAACGAGCTCGTAGTACCAGATCTCCCTCGTGGGCTTACCGCGCTCGAAGAAGAGCAAACTAGTCTTCGGCCCGGTTCCACCCTTGGGCGAGATGTTGGCGAAGACCCCCTGCGGGAGGCTGACCACCGCGAAGACGTTGTTCCTCTCGAGGAGCTCCTTCCTGACCTTGATGTAGGACTTCGTAACGTTCGAAAGGACGCCATCGGGCAGGACTATCCCGACCCTTCCCCCCGGCTTCACCTTTCTCATGACGTATTGAAGAGCTGCAAGCTCCGTGGAGCGCGTCCTAACCGGGAGGTTCTGGAGGTTTGATTCCTTTATCTTTCCACCAAAAGGCGGGTTCGTGAGGATGATTTTGTAGAGCTCACCGGGACTGTGCAGGTCTTCGCTGAAGGTGTCGGTCTTGGTGAGCTTGGCGTTAACACCGTGGAGGAGGGTGTTCATGCTGGCTATGAGGTAAGCTTGGGGCTTCAGCTCCTGGCCGTAGAAGGACTCCTCAAGCTTCTTTAGATCTTCGACGCTCTTCGCCTTCTCGTAGGCGTGGTTGTAGGCCTCCACGAGGAAGCCGCCGGAGCCGCAGAAGGGATCGAAGACGGTCTCCCCTATCTCCGGATCAACCACCTTCACCATGAACCTCACAATGGGCCTCGGCGTGTAGTACTCTCCGGCCGCTCCACCCTCGCGCCCCATGAGCATCAGCGTCTCCTCGTAGAGCTGGGACATTATGTGGGTGTCCTCCTCATCCGTCCTGATGTCCTCTATACTCTGGAATATCTCAAGGAGGTTGTGGGGGTCGTGTATCTTCAGGCTCACGTTCGAGAATATTTCCCCTATCTTGTTGAGCTCGTCGCTACCACCCAGGGAGCCCAGGTAGGGCCAGAGTTCGGTGGATATGAACTCGTAAAATGCCCTGACGTCCTTTACCTTTTTTAGACTGGGGGCATCGAAGCGCCTCGGCCAGTTGTGGAAGAGGTACTCCTCCTTTATCACCGGCCGGTACTTTTCCCCCTTCAGCTCTGCGGTGAGTTTCCTTTCCTCCTCCCTGTCGCTCAGTATTTTGAGGAAGAGCATCCACGAGAGCTGTTCAACGTAATCCAGTATGCTTAAACCTTCAGCGCGCATTATTTCGTAAATGTGCTCGATTTTATTCGCAAGAGCCTGCCTTTCCATTTTCAGCCCTCCATCAGATCAGCGTACAGACCTTTTTCAAGCTCTTCGAGGAGCTTCTTTAATCCCTCTCCTCCACCAAGGATCCTCAACACTCCCTTAAGGTTGCCGTATTCCCTGAACGTTGGTAACTCAAACACCTTCGGATCCTCTATCTCACTCAGACCGTAGAGCCTGTAGTGGTCGAGGAGCGTGAGTATAACGTCCCTTCCTTTCTGGCCGAACTTCTTTATGAATTCTTTCTTTACCTCCCTGAACAGCTCGGCCCTCTCATCGCGCGTTACTATTGGTGCGTCAAAGAGGAGGTGGGCCAGAAGGTCGAACTCGTCCGCTTCGGGAACCTTCTCTATAAGCGAGAGGAGTTTGAGGTCTATACCGGACTTCTTGAGGTCTTTCTTGAACTGGAGCCTCATGTTGCGGTTGAGCCACACTTTTTTCAGGTCGTTCAGGCTCGCGACCCTCCTTTTCACCTGCTCTCTGGTGTATTTGACGTACTCCGCCTCAAGAACCTTGTTGCCGCGGACCTCTATCCTGATTTTGTTTTCTTCCTCGATGAAGACATTTAAGCCATGGACGGTTATCGGGGCTTTGTTCTCAGGGTTGAGCTTCCTCAGGGTTACGGTGGTTGTGCTGTCGGGCCGTGGGAAGGTTGTAACGTACGTCTTCTTCGGGCGGTAGCCACTTGCCCGTATATCAATCAGCACCGCCTCTCTGGGCACGTTGCTTTGAAAGACCCTCCCATCATCTCCGGCCACAACATGGAGGGGCTTTCCGGGTTTAACGTGAATAACAACATCGGCCCCTTTGACGGGTTCCAGCGTCTCATCGTCCACTATGGCCATGTTTAGATACCAGTCGGTGGGCCTTTCTTTTTTGGGTTTATACGGGGGGAAATCCCACCTGTCCAACAATCTCGTGGCCCCAGTGAAGTCCACTATCCTGAAGGTGTACTTCTTCTTAATGACATCCCCCCTTGTGTAAATCCTTGCGGCCCTGCCGATAATCTGGTGGAACTCAACCTTGGAACCGACGTGCTTGAGGAAAATGATGTTCTTTATCGTGGGGACGTCTATCCCGGTGCTCAACATGTCAACGGTCGTTGCCACCACTGGAAAAGGCTCTTGGGAGCTCGCAAAACTGTTCCTCAGTATGGTGTGGGATTCCGGGTCGTCCGAAACTATTGGGTAGGCGTAGTTGTCAACGCCAAACCGGGAATTGAAATGGTTATTCAGCAGCGCCGCCACTTCCCTTGCGTGCCTCTGGGTGGGGCAGAATATAACGGTCTTCTCAAGGGGGCCTGTCTCTTCTAAAAACCTGGCTATCCATCCCACTATCGCCCTGGTTCTGTCAGGTAGTATGATGTTCTTCTCAAACTCGTTGGCGGTGTAGTACTCCTTCACTTCCGCCCCTTCAGGTATTTCGAGCTTAACCCCCGCCGTTCTGAGCTCCTTGAAAGTGATCATACCATTCTTGTCAACGTTGGTGTAAACCCTTATTATCTCCTCGGGTGGCGCGAGATAGCCGTCTTCTATACCCTGTGCGAGCTTGTATTCGTAAACAGGCTTGCCAAAGTAATCGTAAACGTCCACGTTGTCGGCCCTCTGTGGAGTGGCGGTGAGACCGAGGTGAATCGCCCTATTGAAATACTTGAGGATGTCGTGCCACCTGTTCCAGCCGGAGCGGTGGCACTCGTCTATTATCACGAGATCAAAGTAATCCGGGTCGAATTCCTGGTAAACTTTCTTGCCATCCTTTTCAGAATAGAGGGTCTGATACGTGGCGAAATAGACATCCTTGGCAAAGTTGAGGTTGTCCCCCTTCAGCTCCTCACGTGCGGTTTTGAAGGCTTCAAACGCGTTGTAAGCTTGATTCCTAAGGTAAACCCTATCAACCACAAAAAGTATCTTCTTCACAAGTCCGCTCTTGTAGAGCTTCCATGCTATCTGGAACGCTACGAAGGTTTTTCCACTCCCCGTGGCCATGGTGAGCAATAAGCGCTTTTTACCAAGAAGTATTTCTTCAATGGCCCTCCTCACGGCCACTTCCTGGTAGTAGCGTGGCTTTTTGTCACGAATATAATAAGGAACTTCCAGTGGATTTGCCCCGCTCCTCTTTACCGCTTCGTCCAGTCCCTTTCTTCTGGTGTATCTCTCCCAGAGTTCTTCTGGACCAGGAAACGCTTCAATCTCCCTCGCCTCTTTCGTGAAGAAGTCATACTCAATTATCTTGAGGCCGTTGGTGGCGTATGCGAATGGTGCATCCAGAGCTTTTGCGTACCTTTTCGCCTGCTCTAACCCATGGTATGCATCTTCCCTTGCTTTCTTTGCCTCAACAACGGCTATTATATGACCCTGAGCATTTGGGTAGAAGAGAACGTAATCCGCCCTTTGGGGGGATGTTCTGCCCCCATCGCTGTTGAGAATTCTCCCCACCGAAATAGTGAACTCTCTCATTATTTTATCCTCGTCCCATCCACTTTCATGGAGCTTGGGATCAATGAGTTTAGCCCGCGTGTCTTCCTCACTATAACGCGTGTACACTTAACCCCACCCAATGTTGTTAGTGGTTACTTTTCTCTTCCGAAAGCCTCGCCCTTCAGGGCGGGGATGCAGTATTCGGAGATTCAGCCTGAGAGCAGGAAAGCACTCCACCAAAACACTTAAATATTAAACCATACTACTAAATACTGGTGAGTGAAGTGGGAGTAATCACGATCTCCGTTGATGATGAAATCGAGAAAAAATTCAGAGAACTCGTGGTGAAAAAATACGGGAAAATCAGAGGAGCGTTAGGAGTAGCAGTAACCGAGGCTATGAAACTCTGGATTAAAAAAGTCGAAAGCGAGGAAAAATGAAGCGGTCAATAACCATTAAGCTCCAGCCCTCAAAAACCCAAGAGAAAACACTCAAAGAGTTAGCTCTTATTAGCTCGAAAGTTTGGAACAGGGTGAACTATCTCAGAAGGCAGGAATTCTTTGAGGGGAAACCCATAGACTTTCTCAAAACTGAGAAAATAGTTTATGAAGAGTTCAAAGCTGAAATAGGCTCGGCAACAGTCCAGCAAATTTGCAGGAAGAACGCCGAAGCTTGGAGAAGTTTCTTCTCCCTTTTGAGGAATAAACGGAACGGAGAACTCCCCAAATGGCTTAAACCAAAACCACCCGACTACATCAAGGAAGAAGGCTTAATCGTCCTTAGAAATGACCAATACAGAATTGAGGGGAATAAACTCATCCTAAAAGGCCTTGGGAAGTTTAAACGCTTGGAAGTTCAATTCAAGGGGAGAATTCATCTTAAAGGAAAGCAAGGGAGATTAGAGATAACTTATGACCCAATAAGGCAGAAGTGGTATGCTCACATTAGCATCACCTTAGAGAAAAAACTTCAGGGCGAGGAATGGGTAGAAGTTCCAAGACAACCTTTAGGAAACCTATCCGCCGGAATTGACCTTGGAGTGAACAATTTGATGGCCGTTTACGTCGAAAACGGGGAAAGTTTTTTGGTGAACGGCAGGCCTCTGAAGTCAATAGCCTTCTATTGGCAGAGGAGAATAGCGGATTATCAGTCAAAACTCAACAAAAGCGGAGCTAAAAAGAGCAGAAAACTCTCCAGAATGCATCAGAAGGCCAAGCTTCAAGCGAGGCACTACATTAACACGGCGGTAAGGCAAACTGTTGAAAGGCTTTATCGTCTCGGAGTTTCCAGAATTGTAGTCGGTTATCCAAAGGGAATAGCAAGAAACCCTAACAAGGGTAAGAAGCAGAATTATCTCCTCTCCCACATCTGGAGGTTCAACACGGTAATAAAACGGCTCAAGGAAGTAGCCGAGGAGTATGGTATTCAAGTTCTGGTTGTTAACGAGGCTTTCACTTCAAAAACGTGCCCCGTCTGCGGGAAGCCCCACGAAGGGGCTCGCTTTGTTAGAGGATTATTTAAGTGTCCCGCAACGGGGCTTATCTTTAACGCCGACTTAGTTGGCGCTTTTAATATTTTGAAGAAGGGCGTAAAAACTATAACCCCGAGCTTGCCGGGTTTAACGGCAAGTAGGGGTAATTGGCCGAAGGCCCGGCCAGAGGGGTTCGAAGAACCCGATTCAAGTTGGGTTCTTGTAAGAACCCCTCAAACTTCCCTGTCTTTAGCGAGGGGTTAGCTCGTTGGAACCCTCGCCGTTCACGGCGGGGAGGAGGTCAGATACAGCCTTATAATTTTATCTGCTTTCGAAAGAAAACAAAGAATAACTATAACTTTTCAAACCATCCGAGCTTTCCCCTCGGGCTCGAGGTGATCACATCAAGACTGGCATCAACGAAACCATGCGACACTGGCAGACTGATAGTCCCAAGCACCCCTTAATTCTTGCCCTCTTTTGCTGGGGGTACTTAATTGGGAACTCACAATTTTTAGCCTTTTCTAAACAAAACTTTTAAGCACTCCTCAATCAACCACAGACATAACGGGTGGAGGTTTTGCCATGACGAAGTTCATATTCATAACGGGCGGTGTTGTTAGCGGTCTCGGAAAGGGCATCACCAGCGCTTCTATGGGAATGCTCTTCAAGGCGCGCGGCTTTAGAACGACCAACATCAAGATAGACCCCTATCTAAACTACGACGCGGGAACCATGAACCCCTACCAGCACGGGGAGGTTTTTGTGCTGGATGACGGCGGCGAGGTTGACCTGGATTTGGGCAACTACGAGCGCTTCCTCGACACCAGTTTGAGCTTCGACCACAACATAACCACCGGAAAGGTCTATTCAGCGGTCATCGAGAAGGAGCGCAAGGGCGAGTACCTCGGCGCAACTGTCCAGGTGATTCCGCACGTAACCAACGAGATTAAGGAGCGCATCAGGAGGATAGCGAGAGACTACGACGTGGTCGTTGTCGAGATAGGCGGAACCGTGGGAGACATAGAGAGCATGCCCTTCCTTGAGGCAGCGAGGCAGATGCAGATAGAGGAGGGAAGGGAGAACGTCGCCTTCATCCACGTCACCTACGTGCCAAAGCTGAAGGTCGTCGGCGAGCAGAAGACCAAGCCGACCCAGCACAGCGTCAAGGAGCTCCGCTCCCTTGGAATCCAGCCGGATGCGATAGTTGCGCGCTCGGAGGAGCCCCTCGAGGAGAGCGCCAGGATGAAGATAAGCCTCTTCACGAACGTTCCCGATGAAGCTGTGATCAGCGCCTACGACGTTGAGGACACCTACGAGGTTCCCCTCATGCTGGAGAAGGAGGGACTGGCCAGGTACCTCACCAAGAGGCTCGGCCTTCCTGAGAAAGAGCCCGAGCTCGAGGCGTGGCGCGAGATGGTCGAGAAGTACAAGAGCCTTGAGGACACCGTTGAGATAGCGGTGGTGGGCAAGTACGTCAAGCTGTCCGATTCTTACCTCAGCATAAAGGAGGCGTTAAAGCACTCCAGCGTCGCCAACGGCGTGAAGGTTAAGATACGCTGGATAGAGGCGGAGGACCTCGAAAGGCAGGGCTTTAAGCTCCTCGAGGGCGTTGATGGAATAATCGTGCCCGGCGGCTTCGGGGCGAGGGGAACCGAGGGCAAGATGATGGCGGCGCGCTACGCGAGAGAAAATAACATCCCCTTCCTCGGAATCTGCTTCGGCTTCCAGCTGACCGTTGTGGAGTTCGCTCGCAACGTTCTCGGCCTCAAGGGGGCGCACTCAACAGAGATAGACCCGCAGACGCCGTATCCGGTCGTTGACCTCATGCCGGAGCAGAGGGATTTGGATAGGCTCGGCGGAACGATGAGACTTGGCGCCTACCCCGTCCACATCAAGCCCAACACCCTCGCGAGGGAGCTCTACGGCAGGGAGATAGTCTACGAGCGCCACAGGCACCGCTGGGAGGTCAATCCTGACTACATAGAGAAGTTCGAGAAGGCCGGCCTCGTCTTCAGCGGAGTGGCCGGTGACGACGGCAGGAGGATGGAGATACTCGAGCTTCCGGAGCACAGCTACTTCATAGCCACCCAGTTCCACCCGGAGTTCAAGTCGAGGCCGATGAAGCCCGCGCCCGTCTTCAGGGGCCTCGTGAAGGCGGCGAAGGAGAAGAAGTACGGAAACTGATTCCATCCCTCTTTTTTTAACCGGCCCCCGTGGGCCTTAAGAAAACGTTTTAAGTCCCGTCCCGTTATGAAGAGTTAGGTGAAAGACATGCTGGACCTCAAGCTTATCCGTGAAAACCCGGATGTTGCCAGGGCAGACCTCCTCAAGCGCGGTGAAATAGAGAAGCTCAAGTGGATTGACGAGATACTCGAGCTCGACGAGAAGTGGCGTGAGAACCTCCGCAGGATAAACGCACTGAGAAAGGAGAGGAACAGCATTGCCATGGAGATAGGGAAGCGCAAGAAGGCCGGCCAGCCCGCGGATGACCTCCTCGAGAGGAGCAAGGAGGTAGTGAGGCAGATTGGGGAGCTTGAGAAGGAGAACAACGCCATAAGGGAGAAGATTGACTACTACCTCTGGCGTTTACCCAACATAACCCACGAGAGCGTCCCGGTCGGCAAGGACGACAGCGAGAACGTCCCCATAAGGTTCTGGGGCAAGGCGAGGGTGTGGAAGGGCCACCTCGAGAGCTTCCTTGAGCAGAGCGGCGGTAAGATGGAGTACGAGGTCATAGAGTGGAAGCCCCTCCTACACGCAGACCTGCTCCCCGTGATAGACGGCGCCGACCTCGAGAGGGCGGCAAAGGTGAGCGGTTCGCGCTTCTACTACCTCAAGAACGAGCTGGTCATCCTTGATCTTGCCCTAATACGCTTCGCCCTCGACAGGCTGATTAAGAAGGGCTTCGTTCCCGTAACTCCTCCCTACATGGTGCGCCGCTTCGTCGAGCAGGGGGCCACGGTCTTCGATGACTTCGAGGAGGTCATATACAAGGTTGAGGGCGAAGACCTCTACCTCATCCCGACAGCTGAACACCCGCTCGCGGGAATGCACGCCAACGAAATCCTCGATGGGAAGGACCTCCCACTCCTCTACGCCGGGGTTTCACCGTGCTTCAGGAAGGAGGCGGGAACGGCAGGAAAGGATACGAAGGGCATCTTCAGGGTTCACCAGTTCCATAAGGTGGAACAGTTCGTCTACGCGAGGCCGGAGGAGAGCTGGGAGTGGCACGAGAAGCTCATAAAGAACGCCGAGGAGCTCTTCCAGGAGCTTGAGATTCCGTACAGGGTTGTCAACATATGTACCGGCGACCTCGGCTACGTGGCAGCTAAAAAGTACGACATAGAGGCTTGGATGAGCGCCCAGGGCAAGTTCAGAGAGGTTGTGAGTGCGAGCAACTGTACGGAGTGGCAGGCGAGACGCTTAAACATCCGCTTCAGGGATAAAACCAATGAGAAGCCGCGCTTCGTCCACACGCTCAACTCAACGGCGATAGCCACGTCGAGGGCCATCGTGGCAATCCTCGAGAACTTCCAGGAGGAGGATGGAACCGTCAGGATTCCAAGGGCCCTCTGGGACTACACGGGCTTCAAGGAAATCCTCCCAGTGGAAAAGAGGAAATGAGCTCGCATTAGAGCTTTATAACTTTTCTTACCCCTTCTTTGGCCACCTCAAGGGCGCGGGGGACTTCCCGCGGATGCTCAAGGATTATCACGCCCTCGTCCCTCAGCGCCTCAAGGTGCTCCAGGTCAATTTTGCGCACGTATATCTCGAACTCCTGACCGTTGGGGGCCTTTGTTTTTACAACGGGCTTCGAATCTGTGGGAACGATTATGAGGGGCACGCGGCTCTTGAGGGCGAGGATGGCGCAGCAGCTCAGAAAGCTGTCCCCTATTCCGAGCCTTATCTTTGCCACGGTGTTCGAGGTGGCAGGCGAAATAACGAAGACGTCGTACCTTCCGAGGTTAAATGCCCCGCAAGAGGGGAAGGAGCGCCCCTGCCGCGATTCGCGCACAAGGGGGAGTTGCCCTATGTCCTCGAGCACCTTGTACATGGCCGCGACCTCTTCCCCGGCCGCTGAAAGGAGAACCTTAACGTCGTGCTTCTCCGAGAGCTTCATGAGGACCTCAACGCTCTCCTGCAGAAGGTGGCCCGCCCCGCTTATTCCCCAAGCTATCCTCATAGCCTCACCTAATGGAGTTTCGAGGGAGAAGCTATAACCTTTTCCTCGATGGGACAAGCCTTAAGAGATGGACGCGTAGTTTAACCGGTGGTCGTATGGAGATACCGAACTACGGAGTTCTTGAGGCGAAAACCGTTGTCTTTGACCTCAACGGCACCCTCGGGGAGAGCGGAAAAATGGGAGAGGAAGTGAGGCACCTGATGGAGAGACTCACCGACCGCTATACCGTCGTCGTGTTGAGTGCGGACACCTTCGGCACGCTCGAGGAGGAACTCAAGGGGCTGCCCGTTAAGGTCGAGAGGGTCTCGAGCGGCGAGGAGAAGCTTGAGAAGGCTTTGGAATACGCGCCCTACATAGGGGTGGGCAACGGCAACAACGATGTCCCAATGCTCGAAAACGCGGAGCTGGCATTTTGCGTCATAGGGAAGGAGGGGGCCACCGTTGATGCTCTCCTGGCCAGCGATATAGTCGTCACGGACGTGAGGGATGCGATAGCGATGCTCCTGGACGAGAAGAAGCTCATCGCGACGCTGAGGAGATGAGGTGAAAGGTTTGGACTACAGGACGCTCAAGGGGGCGGGGACAGCCGAGCTGGTGGTCAAGAAATCAGTGTTCATCGGCTACGCCTCACCCGCTGGAAGGGAGGAGGAGGCAAAGGCCTTCATAGCGAGGATAAAATCCAGCCACAGCGACGCGACCCACAACGTTTCAGCCTACGTTATAAACGACGGAAGGAACTTCGCGGTCAGGTATGACGACGACGGCGAGCCCAAGGGATCAGCAGGAAAGCCAGTCCTCAAGGTCATCCAGAACAAGGGGCTAAGCAACGTTGTTGTGGTAGTTACGCGCTACTTTGGAGGAATAAAGCTCGGCTACGGCGGTTTGGTGAAGGCCTACAGCGACGCTGCCAGTCTGGCCATAGAAAACGCCGGGATCGTTGAGGTCTACGAAACGGAGCGCTTTGAGGTAGCTTTTCCCTACAACATGTTCCACGTCGTTAAAGAGACCGTCGAGAAGGCCGGCGGAAAAGTCGTGGACGAGGAGTACGGGGAACTGGTAAAGTTTACGGTTGAGACGAGGAAAGGGGAAGCGGAGCCGCTGATGGAGCTTTTAACCGAGAGGACGAGGGGAAGGGCGAGGCTTCGGGCGATGTTCATGAGGGCTCTCTAAGGAAAGCCTTTTATATTTACACGCCGTGTAATTTACATGGGGTGTAATTTACATGGTATGTAAAAACTTCTTCAGCACGAGGCCGGTTATGGAGGAGGATTGCCTATGGGGGGAGGGGCACATAAGGGCGGTGGAAAACCTTCTGAAGGCTGTAATCAGGGGCAACACCTCCGTCCTCCTCGGGCCGAGACGGGTCGGCAAGACCAGCGTGGTAAGCGTCATGGCCGAGAAGCTCGCCAGGAAAAGGGGACACCACTACATCTACTTCAATCTCTCGCGTTTTATTGGGGCTAAAGCTCTCTCGATAGCAGACATCGAGCCCAACAGAACTTCCCTCAGGATGATAACAACGAGCAAAAGCTACAGCCTCTCACTGAAGGGCCTGTCCGTAGAGGTGAGAAAAACGAGTATAGAGGAGTTCACATCGGACTTTTCGAGACTCGTCAGACTCCTTTCGGAGAACGCTAAGGTGGGTGTCTTGATATTCGACGAGGCCCAGGTCCTTGCGAGGCTGAAAAACGTGGACTTTCGGGGTCTGTTCCAGGAGATAACGGACAGCTATCCGAATATCTCGCTCGTGTTCACCGGCTCAATGCCCGGAATGCTCATGGAGTACCTGAACCCGGAGGCAGAGAGGGCCGGCTTCATGCGCTCGGCGGAGACCTCCACCCTCGAACGGTGGAGCGAGGAGGAAAGCCTTTCCTTCTTAAAGGCGGGCTTTGAGTCCTACGGAATAAAAATTTCCGACGAGCTTGAGCTAAGGAGGGCATCGGCGGAGCTTGGAGGAATCCCTGGTTTCCTCTCATACTTTGGGATGACGGTGGTGAACCTCATCAGGGGAGGACTTCCAGCCAAGGAGGCCCTGCCAAGGGCCCTTGAGGAGAGCAGGAGGTACGCGTTAAGCGAGTGGAAGAGGGACATAGAGGCCTTCCTTAACGTCTACAACAGCGAAGTTTACGTCGAAGTCCTCGAGGTTCTTGCATCGTCGTACCCCACGGCCCTCAGGGGGGCTCAGGTCTACAGGGAGCTTGAGCGGATTGGGAAGGCTCCCAAAAGGGTTCAGCACATCTACAAGTACCTTGGAACCCTCAAAAAGGCCGGCTTTATAAGGGAGGCGGAAGGGGCCTACTGGATAGACGACCCCCTCCTCAGGAAGGTCATCAGGGCCCTTCCGTAGACCTTAAAATTCTCTCCCACACCCTTATGGCCAGCCATTTGTCCAGAAACTCGTTGAATGTTCCGCACTTCGGCGAGAGAACGCAGACTGGACAGCCGTCCTGGCACTCACAGGATCTCAGGTGCTCAAGGCTCTTCTCCATCAACTTCTCAGCGTTCTCGTAGATTATCTCCGCCAACCCTGCACCGCCCTCGTTGCCGTCGTAGATGAAAACGACCGGCTTCCCGAAATAGGGCATTCCAGGAAAGTTCTCGTAGCTGTAGCCACCGAGCTCTCTTGAATCCACGTAGGTGAATATCGGCGCTATCTTTATCATGTTGTGCTCTATCGCGTGGAGCGCGCTCCCGATGCCGTCCTTGCTGTCCACCATCTTCTTTACGGCGAAGGCGAGCTCCTCATCCTGGATTCCGGCCTTCTGGAGGCTCTCACCTATCGTCTTCTTTATGGCAAAGCTCGTGGCGCCGAGGTAGAGTGAAAAGATCTTTCTCCTGTCGAGGCTCTCGTAGATGTAGAATGCAATATCCTCAAACCCCCTCTCGGCCGCCCTGCCAAGGAACTCCCTGAACTCCTCTTCCGTTAGTTCTCGTACCTCATCGGGGAAGACAAGCCAGATTCCCTCGGTCTCGAATTCCCTAACGTAGGGTTCTTCGAACTCGACCTTGGCAAAGCGCTCCCAGTTGAGTATCGAGAAGTCTTCCCCCGTCTCAACTCCCTCGCCCGTCGCTGGAGAGGAGATTTCACCCCTGAGTATTCCCGCTTCCCTCAGCTTTACCAGTTCGCCCACGTAGTTCCCGGTATCGAGGCCCTTGACGGCGAAGCCGGTATAAATGTGCCTGACGCGGAGCCTTCCTAGACCAATCTCTACGCCTTTGTAGGACTTCTTTGCCCTCTCTTCCAGTATCTCGACCTCTTCCAGCTTCCTCGCGAAGGTCCCAACGTCCCAGAGGCGGTTTAGTTGCTTTGCGAAGACGAAGTGGAACTTTCCGATGCTGACTCTTTCTTTAGCCATGTAGAGCTCTCCCCTTGAGAAGTACGCCATCCCCGGCAGGAGAGAGCGGTGGTATTCATCTTCATCAACTTCTTCGATGATGTAGCCCTTCATCTTGAGCCAGTTGATGAAGTTTAGGAGCTCCCTGAGCGAAGCCTTCTCCATCAGCTTCGCCCTTATCCACGGCTCGTCCTTCACGAGAAAGAAGCTCTCGTCGCTGGCAGTCCTAAGTGAGGAGTACTCGAAGGCCGGTCTTCTGACTCTAACCTCAAGCTTCCCTGTCAGCGGGTTCTTCTTGAGGTCTGCCTTCCTCTCGATGGCGAGTTTTTCGGCTATTTTCCTCTCAAACCCGTCCAGCTCGTCCCAGTCAAGGATTCCAAGCTCTGTGAAGAGGTAGTGCAGGTGCTTCTCCGCTATGCGCTCGTTGTCTACCTTGACCGGCATGTACTCGATGATGCCCTTCTCAAGCCTCTCGACGAGCTCATCGAAGTGCTCCCGATAGTAATAGTCGAGGCCGTTCTTCCTCAGAACAACGCCGTTCAGAGCTTCCCTGTCGGCGCTCCTTCCTGCCCTCCCAAAGCGCTGGATTAGCGAGAAGAGGCCATCGGGAGGAATGCCGTAGTTTATCACCGCGTCAAGGTCGCCGATATCTATCCCGAGTTCGAGGGCGTTCGTCGTGAGGAGGACGAGGAGCTTTCCATCTTTGAAGTCCCGTTCTATCTCCCAGCGGACGTTCTTCGGCAGGGTGCCCTTGTAGGTGCTCGTTTTGGCGAAGATCGACGAATTCAGGAGAAACCTCATGAGTTTCTCCGTGCCCCTCCTGCTGTCGAAGAAGACGAGGGTTTTGATCTTTTCCGCGGTGAGCCTCTCAACCGCCGCCCTTAGGAGCTGCCTCTCATCGAGGTTCTTCGGTTCGAAGAGCACCAGATACCTCCTCGGGAAGGGGTTGGTTGCACTCTTTACCTCCTTGAACTCGGCCCTGAAAAGCCTTTCCGCGAACTCCTTAGGGTTCCTCAGCGTCGCGGAGAGGGCAATTATCTGGGGCCTAACGCCGAGGCGTTTGAGCCTGAAGAGCAGACGCCTGAAGAGCCACGCCGCGTTGCTCCCGAAGACCCCGCGGTAGACGTGGAGCTCGTCAACGACAAGGTAGCGGAGGCTTCTCAGGAGCCACTCGTAGTCCCTCCACCGCCTTAGGATGTTGTAGTGGAGCATGTCGGGGGTTGTGAAAAGGACGCGCGGCTTCTCGCGGATCAAGGCCTTTCTCTCGCTCCAGGGGACGTCGCCGGTTAGAATCCTCGCGCTCACCATTTTCCCTGTCAGGCGGTAGAAGATGAGATTAGCCCTCTGGAACTTCTCAAGCTGGTTGTTTATGAGCGCCCTCGTGGGGTAGACCAGCAGGTAGGTCTTTCGGGGGTCGGAGAGGTAGGAGTCGAAGATAGCTAAGCGGAAGATTTCACTCTTACCGCTGGCCGTGGGCGTTGTAACGACGATGTTTTTGCCAGAGTAGAGCTTCTCCAATGCCTCAACCTGGTGGCGGTAGAGGGAAAAGCCCAGCTCGTCAACGAGGGCGTTTATCTCGGGGTTTTTGAACATAAACTCTCCAAACTCGCCCTCCTTCGGAGGGAAAACGTGGACTCTCGCCATCTCTGACTTTAAAGGCTTGAGGGCTTCGAAGAGGGACATGGAGGAATTTTGGAGCTGGAGGCTAAAAAGGTTACCTCTCTCCCAAAGTCTCGGCCGCCGGGCAGGAACTCACTCCCAAATGCTCAAACGCCACTTTAAGTCCACGGAAGGCGGTAACTCGGGACTTTTTTCTTGTATCAGGGAATCCCAAAAACGTGGGAGCTTCGCAAGTGGGGCCTTTTGGGACTTCGCCCCTACACCGCCGAAACACTTATATACATGTAAAGGAAGCTTTACGTAAAGGAAACTTTACACGGTGGATGCCATGAAGACAAAACACTGGCTCGGGTGGGGTGTGATATTCGTTCTCCTCCTCGTACTGTTCGTTGAAGCCTCCAACAGGAAAAGCGTGGCTCTTGCCGTTGGGAGCCTTTTCCTTGGAGCCATCATCGCCACAGCCTACGAACGCTACCTCGAAAGAACTGGAGAGGTAATCGTTGATGAGCGGATTAAGGTGATCGAGGAGAAGAGCTACGCCCTGACCATGCGCGTCCTCGGCTTCACCATAGCGCTCACCTTTGTCTCAACGAGCATAATCTCCCAGAGCGACCCATTCTGGAAGAGCGCCTCCATCGTGAGCGGGCTTTTTCTGGCAATCATAGCCCTCCTCCCGCTTTTCGCGAGGGCGCACTACGAGGAGGTGATGTGATGTTAAAGTACGAAGGCCTGCTCGCGGTTTTGATAGCCGGCATTGTGATCGGCCTGGCCTACTCTACGAAGTCGGGGAGGGGCTTGCTTGCGGTCGGGATATTCCTAATAGGTCTCTCGCTGACATACGCCCTTAACTGGTACTACAACTCTCGGGTGGAGAGGATAGAAGACGAGAGAACCGAGATGATAAACGCCAGGAGCACGAGGAACGCCTACGCCCTGATGAGCGCCCTTCTCTTTGCAGAATACCTCTGGGAGTACAGCAAAGGGAACACTGAAACGGCAACCATGCTCCTCATCCCCCTGGCCGTGGGTGCATTCGTGCTCCTCGTCTCCCAGTACTGGTATGGGCGGGTGATGTGAATGCGCAACAGGCTCCGCGAGCTCAGGGAGTGGAAGGGCCTCACGCAGGAGGAGCTTGCGAAGGCGTTAGGCGTAACCAGGCAGACGATAATAGCGATAGAGAAGGGCAGGTATGATCCCTCGCTGAGGCTCGCCTTCAGGATGGCAAGGTTTTTCAAAGTTAAAATTGAAGACATCTTCATCTACGATGGTGAACCGTGATGCTGAAGTTCCTCCTTGTCGTGTTTGCCCTCTCGTGGCCCCTTCAGTTTATGGGATATCCTCATGCCTCCATGCTCGCGGTGGCCCTGGGGACGTTTGTGGTTGTCCACCTCGAGGGGGGAGTTTATCCGGGCATCACCCTCAGGAGAGGTTCCGAGCTCCTCAAGGCGGCGCTCTTTGGCATTGTGGTATTTCTTCCGGCGTTCTACGCTTCCCCTGCTTTCAGGAGGTGGTTCATGGGACAGGGCGCAATCCACGCTCTGGTGGCTCTACTCCTCCAGATTGCGCTCTACGTGATATACGCCTACGGCGAGGAGGTGGGGTGGAGGGGGTACCTGTTCCCGGTTCTCGTTGAGCGTTTTACCCCCATGAGGGCCCTCTGGATTCACAACGGGGTCTGGGCGCTGTGGCATGCCCCACTCCTGCTCGTGCTGGGGGGAGGGATGGTTGAGTTCATCGCCAACCTGCTTGGGGCATTTGTTCATGCCTCTCTCTTCGCCTACTTCTACCACCGTGGCGGTCTGGCGGTATCGGTGCTTTATCACGCTCTTTGGAGCGGCTTGAGGGATGTTGTGCTGTCCACGGGAGGCGTTGAGGGGCTCTACCTCCCCGGAATGGTGGTTGTCTTCATCGGGACGTACCTAACTCTGATGCCAAACGTATGGATGGGAGGTGGTGAAACTGCCCGCTGTTAAAGTTGAGAACCTTGAGAAGGACTACGGTAAGGTTAAGGCCCTGAAGGGCATAAGTTTTGAGATTAAAGAGGGCGAAATCTTCGGCCTCATAGGTCCAAACGGTGCCGGAAAGAGCACCACGCTCAAGATCCTCGCAACGCTCCTCAAACCAACGGGTGGGAGGGCGGAGGTCTTTGGCCACGACGTTGTTGATGAAGCGGATGAAGTCCGCGCCCTCATAAGCTACCTCCCCGAGGAGGCCGGCGCCTACAAAAATCTAACGGGCAGGGAGTACCTCCAGTTCATGGCTAGACTCTACGCGAAGGACGAGAATAAGGCCAGAAAGATGCTTGAGCTTGGAATGGAGCTCTCCGGCCTGGGGGAGCGCCTCGGGGACAAGGTGTCCACTTACTCGAAGGGAATGACGCGGAAGCTCCTCCTCGCGAGGGCCCTCATGGTGAGGCCGAAGTTAGCTATACTTGATGAGCCGGCGAGCGGCCTGGACATTGTGAACGCCTACGAGATAAGAAAGACCATAAGACGCTTTGCCCGCGAGAAGGGCGTTACGTTCCTCGTCTCCAGCCACAACATGCTCGAGGTGGAGTTCCTCTGCGACAGGGTTGCCCTCATCGAGGCCGGCAGGATAGTGGAGAGCGGAACACCGGCGGAGCTTAAGGATAAATACAGCGCGGAGAACCTCGAGGAGGTCTTCATGACCGTCGTGGGAAGGAAGCTCGAAGAGCCCGTGGGGGGTGCCTACTGATGTCGGACTTCTGGGTGCTCGTGAAGAAAGAGCTTAAGGACATGCTCAGGGACAAGGGCCTCATATTCGGCATACTCATCGTGCCCCTGATAATCTACCCGGCCCTTGGCAACCTCATGCAGGTCGGTTTCGAGCAGGCGCAGGAGGAGACGAAGGTCGTCATAGCGAACTTCGATGAGGGCTCCTACGGCCAGCTGCTCATCAATAGCCTTAAGCTCGCTCCCAACATCACGGTGACGGAGATAGAGGCCTCGACGCTGGAGGACGCGATGCGCGAGGCCGAGGAGCGGCAGTACAACATGATAATCGTCATCCCCTCGAACTTCTCCGCGAGCATAGAGTCCAACAGGAAGGCCGTGATCGAGGCCTACGGAATCTTCAGGGGGATGAGCATGGGAATGCGCGAGAGCGTGAGCGAGGGCAGGATTCAGGCGGTTGTGAATGTACTCAACGAGTACCTCGCCCAGCTCAAGATAAAGGGCCTCCTCGAGGGCGACCCGGAGGCGGTACTCCACCCGATAGAGCCGAAGAGCTACTCCGTTATCAAGGGCAGGGTCGTGGACGTGCCGCCCTCGCTCGTTGCGAACGTCCTCGCCGCGCAGTCCTTCTCAATACCCATAGTCATATTCATAATGATAATACTGGTCTCCCAGATGGCCGCGGGAACCATGGCGGCGGAGAAGGAGAACAAGACGCTGGAAACACTCCTAACTCTCCCCGTGAGCAGGATGGCCATAGTGGGCGGCAAGATGGTCGGGACGGGCGTGATAGGCCTCATAGCGGCGGTGGCTTATATGGTGGGCATGCGCTCCTACCTCGGCTCCCTGAGCGGAGGGGAGACGTCCGTAGGCCTGGCCGACATAGGGCTCTCGGTAACACCCCAGGGAGCGGCCCTCTTCGCCATCATCATGTTTTTGGCGCTTCTCTTCGCCCTAAGCTTCTCCATGCTCCTGGCCATATTCGCAGAAGACACGAAGAGCGCCAACACCGTTGTCAGCGCCGGCATAATGCCCCTCGCCTTCCCGACTTTCGTGCTGATGTTCGCGGACATAAACTCCCTTCCAACGGCGATAAGGTACATCCTCCTCGCGATACCCTTCAGCCACCCGGTAATAGCCTCGAGGGCAATGCTAACGGCGGACTACTCCGGGATGTACTTGAGCGTCCTCTACCTCGGAACCCTCTCCTTTGTGATGCTCTACATAACGGCGAGGTTCTTCACGACGGAGAAGATAATGACGGCAAAGCTGAGGTTTGGAAGAAAGAGGTGATCACTCCCTGAGGAAGGTGCCTATCGCGAACCCGAAGGTGAGCCCCACGATGCCGCCGAGGAGCACGTAAATGGGGCTCAGTCCGCCGCTCCCCCTCACAACCCTTTCCTTTTCTCCCTTCGCGAGGGCAGCTATGACGGAGGCGGCGTTCTCCTCCAGGACGGTGGTGTAGGGTTTTCCACTCCACATGTAGGTAACATCCGCTATGGGTTTTCCGCTCCGCTTTGAGAGCTCAAGGGCCGCTTCCCTGAGGGAATCGGGCGAGGAAGAGGTGTAGACTATCAGGTCCGCTTTCTCCGCCACCGGAAGGAGGGAATCAACCTCCCTCGCCGGTAGCTCCTCCTCGGGTTTGACCGCGGCGACGCTCTCCACCCCCATCCACTCGAGCACGTACTGGTGGGCCGGGAGTTCAACCACCGCGCTTTCCTTTCCGAGCCTCTCGAAGACTTCAGAGTACGCATCCACAATCTCCTCCACCCTCTTCTCGAAGGAGGAATAGGCCTCCATGTAGGAGGGAGCGTTGGAGGGGTCTGCCTCACTCAGCGCCTCCACGGTTGCCCTGGCTATCGCGAGCGCGTTCGTGGGGTCCATCCACGTTCCGTGTTCGTTCCTTCCCTCCATCCACCCCTTGTTGAGGAAGCGGAAGCCGTAGCGCGTGTAATCGTCCAGCCACAGGACTCTTGCCTCGATTTCTCCATTTCCCTCCAGCTCCCTTAGCTTCTTCTCCGCGGGGAGGTGGCCGCCCGTTGTCACTATGACTGCCGCTCTTCTCGCCTTCTCCACCTGCTCGGGGGTGAGCTGGTACTCATGCGGGTCAACGCCCATCGGAACGAGTACTTCCACCTCGACGCTGTCTCCAAGGGCCTCCTTCACTATCTCACCGAGCGGGGCTATGCTCACAATCACGACGGGCTTCTCCGCCCTAGCCCAGGGAATCCCTGACAGTAAGATAAGAACCATCAGCAGAAACACCGCTCTCCTCATTTTAGGTCACCCTAACGAAGGTTCGGGCTTCATCTTAAAAACTCTTTGCACTACTCCACTATGAGCTCGACCTCCACTTGCGTGTCGGGCCTCTTCAGGAGCTCCACGAGGTCTCTCCTTATGTCCTTGGCAGCTTTGTTCGCCCTCAGGGCAAGGGTTCTCCCGTCCACGTACTCGCTCTTTCTCACCACCATCGAGAGAGGGTGGCTTAGGATAAGCCTCTCATCGCCCCACGCTATCACCTCATCCTCAATGTCTCCAGCGCGTATCACTATTCTGAGCCTCCTTCCCTCCCGGAGCGCTCTTTTAAACTCCTCGCTCAGGTCGTCCATGCCCTTATCGGCCTTTATGCAGAGGATGCAGTCTCCCCTTGGGGTTAGGTAGTCCTCCTTCGTGAACTCAAGCGTAGAGCGGTGAGTCGCCCTAACGTTCTCATGACCCCAGCAGGTGATCTTTTCAACCATCATGCTCGCCCCTACCCTCCCCGGCTTATAACCCTTTGGGGATTCAAGGGGCACCTGCGAACTACTCACCCGGCTCCATGGTCTAAGACCTGGACGTTATTGGAATTTTGTCCAGGTCAATGACCTTCCCGAGCTCCTCCATGATGGCGTCGTATAACCAGAGCTTATCTTTTAGGTGCTCCTTTCCGAGTTTGAAGTACTTACCACCGTCTTTTCCTCTAAGGACTTCTATAACCCCCAGAAATATGTAGCCCGCCCATGAGAGGGGGTACCTCGTTGCCTGCCCTATCTTCACCATCTCACGCGCTTCTTTCTCCGCTTCGTCTAGGGCGCGGAGTCCTATCAAGGATACGACGAGGTAGGCGAGCGAGTCCACCGCCCTGCGGTAGTTCCTCACTCTGAGGAAGTACTCTGCTGCATTTCTGGCGAAGTGGGAAGCCTCTTCAAAGCGCCCTAGGTGGTAGTAGGATTTGGCGAGCTCGAAGTACGTTATGTTCGCCCTGAATGATACATTATGTGCCTCGCAGAGCTCCTTTGCATCCAGGTAATACCTGAGGGCCTCCTCGTTCCTTTTAAGGGCGCCGAGGATGTCCCCGATGTGAAGAAGAACCAGAGCTTCTGTGTCAGGGCCGGCTTTTGCCTTCCGGGCAAACTCAAGCTCCCTGAACGCGCTTTCCAGGGCCTCTTCTATACGGCCGGCAAAGTAGAGGTACTTGGTCTCCTCCATCACGTGCCACAGCCAGACAAGGGGCTCGTTGAGCTCTTCGGCAAGCTTTCTGCTCTCTTCGAGGTATTCCCTGGCTTTTTCAATCTCCTCCTTCTCGAGGTACAGGTCAGCCAGAAAGGTCAGGACGTTGGCCTTCTGGATTCCGCCGAGTGCGTCCTTGACACGGAGCCACCTCTCCTCGGCCTTCTCAAAAAGGCCCCTCTGGAACTCTATCTCTGCCTTTTCAGCCTCTATGTACGGATTATCCTCCGCCTCCTGGAGTATTTTCATGTACGTCTTGGGGAACTCAACAACGACCTCTCTGAACCTCCTGAGCCTTATTCCGGTCAGCTCCTTAAAGCGTTCCGCAGCATTGACCCTTACCACGTACCTGAAGGCTCTTAAAAACGCTTCTGGAGAGTCTTTTTCCAGGAGGTAGTCCGCGTAGGAGAGGTAGTAATCACCAGGCGAAAGGCTTGAGGTTTCGCGCGCAAAGCTTCTCACAAGGTCGTGCACGGCGTAGCCCTCGCCGATCCGCTCCACTAGCCCCCTGTTGAGGAGAGAATGGAGTGCGGGAAAGAGCCCCCTGCCAGGGTACAGTCGTTTAAGGGCCTCGTATTCAATCGGGTCGTTGAAAAGCGACATGATTCCGAGAAGGCTCCTTTCCGGTTCGGAAAGGGAGCGGTAGACCTCTTCAAAGAGGAACTCGAAGAAGTTCTCCCTTCCCCACGCTTCCCCTCTGGCGGTGCTCTCGAAGAGGAGGTTGAGCGCCAGGGGGTGGCCCTTCGTTATCCTGTAGGCCTCGGCGAACTCTCCGGGCGTTATGGAGCCCTTCCTGAGAAGGGCGAGGTTATAGGCCTCTTCCGGCCTGAGTCCCCGGAGTCTGAGATAAAAAACACCCTCAACGCCTAGTGGTGGCTTTATCCTCGACGTGACTACAATCTTCCCTCTTCTCATTCTCCTGGCCAGGAACCTTAAAACCCTGAAAAAGCCCTCGTCGTTGCACTGGTGCAGGTCATCCACTGCTATGGTTGCGTTTGTGTTTTCTACCCCCTCCTTCAGAAGCTCCAGAATTGTTTTTTCATCGTTTCCGCCGGTACGGAGGTACTCTATTAGCTCACCACGCCCCAGCGACTGCAGAAACATCCCGGCTCTCCAGAAGAAGTGTTCTACGCCCTCCGTTCCCGTAACGTGGTGCCAAAATGCTCTAGGGAACGCCTTCGCGACTAGAGTGGTCTTCCCAATACCGGCTATGCCGTACACCACCAGCACAGCCTCTCTCCTGTTTTGGAGCTCCTCAATCTCCTCTTCTCTGCCGACAAATACGCCAACACTCGGCCTTTCCTCCTCTAAGGGTAGGGTGTATTCTTCTTCCCTGCCCTCGACATGGATCTCTCCGGGGTTGAAGCGGATCTTCAGCTCATCAACCTTTAGAGAGTACATCCTGACGTTTTTGCCGCCAACGCGGCCCCATCTTCCCTCCACAAGACCGGCCTTCTCAAGAACCCTCAGCCTCCTGGAAACGTCGCTCTCGTCCCGATTCAGGAGCCTGGCCAGCTCTCGGGGGTTCATGGCCCTCGTACTGAGAAGGGATAGTATCCTAAGGTTCGCCTCACTGGAGAGTATGCGGAGGAGTGATCGGAGATCCATGGCTCTCTCCCACCTTAGAAGTTCTGTCGCCATCGTATAAATCGTTTAGGGTCAAAAAGAGGGAAAGACCGACCCTCAGGAGTAATCCATGAGGACTCCGACCGCCTTCTTTTCGAGAATGTAGGCCTTTCTCATGTATATGGCGTAGTACACCGGGTTCGTGGGATAGTAGTCCCCCGCCATTCTAAAGTAATTCCTTGCTTCTTCGTGGAGTGTGATAGCGTTCTGGAGAACGTCTTGCGGCCCCTCAAAGCCTTCAGAGAGCTCCTCGAATTTCTCCATAAGCTCCGAGTACTGGTATTTCCAGTAGAAGCCTAGCCCTATCCACATTTCGGAACGGTACTGAGCGGTTAGCGTCGGGTCAAACTGTCTGAGGACAACCTCCACCACCGGGTCACCCCTAAGCACAATGTAGATGTACCCCCCTGCGGTTCCATAGTAATTCTCCGCCGTTGGATCCCTCCCAAGGTCCAACCTCTTGCCGTTCTTCTCCAGCGTTACCGAGACGACTTCCCTGCCGTTTAAGGGGATCATGAGGACAGTGTATCCTCTCTCTTCAATAGTAACCCTCATCCTTTCCGAGAACATTCTGTAAACTGTGGTCCCGTCTCTGGCGATCCATTCCGAACTTCCCAGTGGGTATATTTTCGCCCTGAACCTCACTAGACTCCACAATCTGCAGTAGGGCCCCGCGTCTATCCACACACTCATGCCTATGGGGAACTCGAAGTTCAGGTTGCCGTTCCCATACCTCCATCCAATCACTAGGGTCCCATTTCCATAGTGTACCTCAGTATTTGCTTCACCGGGGATTACAAAGACCGTGCTGTTGTTCCCATGTATTACCCTGATGCTGGTATTGATGGTGAAGTTAATGAAGGTGCTGCCAACGTTGCCCCAGACATCCGATGCAACGACGGTTAGGGTGTGATTGCCGTCTCCAACGTTCACTGAAGCTACCCACGTACCGTTGAAGGTCATGTTGTACTCGAAACCGTCTACAAGGGCCTTGACCCACCTTATCTCCGACTCGTCTTCCACGGCCGCCCTGATCTCGGTTACGTTGGTGTCGTAGGTGGTGCTCTCCGGGTAGAGTATCATTATTACCGGAGGCTCCGTGTCTGAGATGTGGGTTGCGCTGCCGAAGAGGTTGACCCGCTGGTTGAGAAGCATTCTCGTTTCGTTGTGTCCGATTCTCCCGTGGACTACAATGGTTCTCTCGTAGGTCGCGTTTATCCAGCCTGAGGGGGCGCCATGACTGAGGTTCTCGATGAGGGAAACCCGACTCCAGTTTTCCATGGAGACGCTGTAAACTTTATCAAAGCCTGCCGTGCTGATGTTGATGCCCTTCAGCACCGTCTCACTCCAGTTCTCGAAGTCTTCCCTGAACGGTTCCCATGAGGTGGTGTTGTAGAACCCAAAGTCCCTCTCAAAGGCGTAGTTCTTGTTTCTCGCTATTGTGACGTTCGCAAACACCTCAACGCTCCTGTTAACAGTCGAGCTGAGGTTGTAGACGTCCCAAACGATTAGGGTAACAGTGTAAACGCCGCCTCTTGGGTATGTGTGGACGGGGTTGACTTCATTGCTTATCTCTCCATCGCCGAAGTCCCAGAGGTATCTGACTATGCCGTCCGGGTCGCTGACGTTCGTGGTAAAGCTCACAACTAGGTAGCTCGCGTTCCACGTGAAGTTTACAGCAGGAGGCTCGTTTATCCTGAAGAGGACGGTCTTGCTGACGTTGTGGCTCACGTCCCATGCAATGATAGTTAGGTTGTGCCACCCGTAGTCAAGGGTGACCTTCCTTGAAAGGCTGGCATTCTCGCTCAGCAACTCACCGTCGAGGTACGCCCTGACACCGAGCAGGTCGGTGTTCACCACAGTGTAGTTCACCCACACTTGCTCCGTGTTGTAAACCTCTTCAAGGGGACTCTCTATCGTTATAATTGGGGCACTCGGGTTCAGGTACACCCAGAGGGTCTCGTTTGCCCTGTTTCCGTACTCGTCCTCCGCGAAGATGACAACGGTGTTGTTGCCGGGCGAAAGCGGTAGAGTGCCAGTCCAGATGGAGCAGTTCCCTTCCTTGGCAATAAGGTCAAAATTCCTCGTGGTGTTGCCGACCTCGCCCCATACGGTGACGTTGCTCTCATCACAGGCGGTTACGTTGAAGATCGGAATTGTCTCGTAAATCCCGCTCGCCGGGTTTACGTGAATCACCGGGGGCTCTGAGTCGGCCACCTTAGTGGCGTTCGCGAATACGTCAACCCTCTGATGGATTGTCAAAGTCATATAGTTCCAGCCGGCCGTTCCGGTCACCGTGACGTTCCTCGCGTAGGTCGCGTTTATCCAGCCGTAGGTGTTCCCCAAGTTCTCCGAATAGCTCAGAAGCATCCATTCGGTGGCGTTCATCAGGGTGACGTTCAGACCGCTCGCGTTCACGGGTATTGAGGCGAGACTCTCCGCCGTCCAGTTCGCGAAGTTCGCCTTAAATGCTCCCCATGACGTCGTATTATAATGGCCGAAGTCCCTCTCAAAGACATAGCTTTCGTTCCTCGAGTTCTCTATGGCTCTATAGGCTTCCACAATCTTTTCCATTCCGTTGACTCCAACCCTGTGCTCTCCGGGCTCGTTTATTTCGATGGCCGTAGTTAAGTACTTCCTTTCCCCCGGGAGGGTCTCAATGGTGAGATACTCTACAGTCCTGCCATCGAGGGTAAAGTTAGCGGTGTAGTTTGCGGGGGTGTCGCCGATGTTAGCTATCGTGAGGTTGACCGTCACGTTGAAGGGCACTATTCCCCACTCGGGGCTCACCGTCAGGTTTTCCACGAACTCCGGGCCGAGGTAGACTGTTAGAGTCTTCACAGCGGAGGCGTTGTCGCCTTCATCGTCCCAGACCGTCAGGCTTACGTTGTAGGCACCGGGCTTGGTGAAGGTGTAGTTGAGCACAGGCCCCTCAAAGCTTTCATTTCCTATCCTCCAGAGGTATCTTGTTATCTCCCCATCCGGGTCGTAGCTGAGGGATGCATCGAAGATAACAGTCCTGTTCACTATTATCTGCTCGCTAGGTGTTATAACCGGAACGGGCTTCCTGTTGCCCTTGAGGACGTAGAACTCCGGAGTTCCGGCGTCGAGTATGTGGAGTGCCCCGTTGCTTATCCACTGGGCAACTGGCTCTTTTCCGTCGCTCCTCACTGCCTTCGTGTAGCCGGTAACCGGAACGCTTAGATAGTACCAGTCGGGCGTGGAGATCTGGGGGATCACCTTCATGAAGCCCTTCTCTTCCTCCTCTGTGAAGTTAACGGCCAATACCGCAAAGTTTTCGCCGTTCGAGTCAAGTATCATCTCCGGAATTCCATCGCGGTCATCATCAACGAGGAAGTCCATCATGCCGTCGTCGTTCGCTGTATCGTTGAAGGCCCTGAAGAGCCAGTGGGTTCTTACCTCTTTTATCAGCGACGTCTCGTTGCCTCCGAGTTCATCGCTGTGCCTGAAGGTCGCGTTGTAGTATGTGAAGTCCCCCGTCACCTGAGCCGTCATGAGCCAGGCTGCTGTCGAGCTCTCCCCTGGTTTGAGGTCGCCAAAGTCCACGGTGAGGCTGTTCGGAACCTTCTTCCCGTTGACGAGCGTTCCTATTATCCTGAAGTCTATGTAAACGCCCGGATAGTTCGAGCGCTCTATCTTCGGCTGGGCGGACTCTATCCTCAGCTTCCGCGCCTCCCCGTAGCCTGTGTTCTTAACCCTAACTCCAAAGACGAACGGCACGGACGGCTCTATCTCGGGCGTGTACGGGTCATCGCCGTAGACCTTCGTAGGCATGATATAGTCGAGCTCGAGCTGTGGGACGGGGTCAACCTCTATCACCGCCGGCCAGGTCTCGTAGACGAGCGTCGTGTTGCCGACCCTAGCGGTTATGTTCGCCATGACGTAGTAGCGCGTCCTGAACCTTTCCGCCGCACCAACCTTCGGGATTATGAGCCACCTCATCCTTGCCGTCTCTCCAGGCCCGAGGGAAGTTCCCGTTAGCCCGCTCTCCTCGTCGAGCCTCAGGAAGAACTCCTCGTTCGCTTCGTTGCCCTCGGCATCGAAGAACAGCACAGTTACGTTCACGTTCTCAAGGCTGTAGTTGCCGTTGGTGTTGGTGAACTTCAGAGAAGCCCTGAAGGCCTGCCTCTCGAAGGTCACCCTCTGCTCTATAGTCAGGATTAGGTCAACGCACATGTGGAGGGTGTTGCTCGGATAGTCGCCGTCCTGCTGGAGGGGTTTGAGATCCCGGGGTGAATCGATGGGTCTCAAACTAACGGCTTTGCAAATCTTTCCACCGGCAACGCTTCCGGTCTTCCCGAAGGCCCGGACAGAGCATGATGGACAGCCTATTGATTTGGTCGAGCCTCCCGAGCCGCTTGAGGACTTGTGGACCGTTGGAAGGCCCTTACAGTCGAAATGTCCCACGCTGGTTCCGCCGCCACCTCCACCGCCGCCACCGGCGTAGGTGACGGTGTATCCGTAGAGGGAGCCGCTCGCTATGATCTGGATGGGTTTGGGAGCGGTACCGGTCGGTGGGCTACAGTCGTTGTGCATCAGGCAGATTGCGCAGTTCAGTCCTGCCTGGAGTAGGTAGGGCGTCAGGTCGCTTACGGCCTTGTCAATAAGCTGGAGGACGTTGAGGGCACCCACAACGCTTGACCCGACGCTTCCGAGCTTTGAGAGCGCTCCTGAGAGCAGGTTGGTGGCGATGCCAGCGGCCTTCTTACTGTCAACCTTGATCTGGCCGTTCGTGATGCTGACGACCCCCATTCCATAGACGTAGGTCGGGTTGGCGCTCATCGTTGAGCCGAAGCCGATGACGTTCCCCTTCGAGTCCTTCACAACCGTGAGCTGGTAGGAGGATATCTCGTTGTATATCTGCCTGTACACAATTGGATTGGTGGCGAACGGGCCGGCCAGGAGCTGGGCGAGGTTGTTCTTGACGGAGTTGAAGGTTTTGGCGAAGTTCTCGTAGTTCTTCGCCGTCGGGTTCATTGCAAACTGGGCATAAGCATCGTAGAGGCTCTCAAGGTTGTTCATTGATTCGCCGGCCACGGTGTTCGCGAGGTTCGTGTCGTCTATGTTGCCAAGCGCGTTCCCTATCTTCTGACCGATGAACAGAAAGGCCAGCTTTCCGCTCAGCAGGGCCATGGATTTCCAGCAGCCGTCGCACGTTGGTTTGACGACTATCTGATGCACCTTCTGGGCCTTGAGGGTTATCTTCCCCGCTTCCTCGACACAGACGACACCCGCCTTAAGCTGGAAGACCTTCGTTTCGTGGAGGCACGGGTTCATCGGCGGAGAGCGGTGGTGGTATATCCTCACCACGTACGGAACCACGACCGTCTGGCCAGGCTTCAGCTCGTCTATCCTGCCGACAGCGAACTTGACGTCTATGTAGTGGCTTCCGCTGCTCTCGAAGGTTACATTGAATACCGAGACGTAGGGGTGGGTGTTGGTTACCACCAGCTGACCCCTAAGCTCGACGACACCCGCCTCAGCCAGCTTTTCGTAGTCTATGTAAACCTCCATGTCGCCGCCGTAGCTCTTTATCTCCGGCGCTGGGACGTGGGTGGAGTAGCCTATCTCGTGTCTGACGTAGTATACATCCTGAATCGTTACGGGCACTACCTCCCACTCGACCTCGAGGATCGAGGGCATTAGAACGACGCTAACGTTCTTCTCGATGCCGGCATCTACAGTTACCGTCTTACTGCCGGTGTAGTAGCCCTCCTTCGAGACGAAGAGCTTGTAGTCTCCCATAGGAACGTCGGTGAAGGTTATAGTACCGTTTTCGTCCGTCTCCCCCTGGAAGTGGGCATAGCCGTTGTAAATCTCAACTTCAGTGTTGGCTAATCTCGTGGCGTTCGGGTCCATCACGATTACCCTTATGATTCCGGTGGCGTTGGGCGTGACCGTGACCCTGATGGGGATTTTAATCGTCCGGTAATCGGTGGAGTTGATGGTTATCTCGCCCTCGAAGGTCCCCGTGAGGTTTGCCGGTGGGGCGACGTAGACGGAGATAGCCTTCTCCTCCTTGGGATTGAGTTCGGTGAAGTTGGCAACGACCCTCACCCATTCTATTGAAGAGCCAACGCTCACGTTCCTCAGCGAGTCAAAGCCCACGTTCCTGACGGTTACGGATGTACTGACTGTCTCGTTCGTGAGGACGCCTATATCGAGAACCCTCGGCTCGGTAACTACCACCGGTTCCGGCGGGAGAACATTCAGCTCAATGGTGAGGTTCTTCTCTATCGTTAGGCCGAGCTGGGTCGTCCTGAAGGTGATAGTTATCGTGCCGTTGACCGCGTTCGTGCTCGCCAGCCCTATATCGAGCCTGTTCGTACCGCTCTTCAGGAGAAGTCTTGAGGGGACGCCCACGCTGTACTCCGGCGGGGCCGAGACCGAAACAGAGACGTTTGAGTCCTCCCAGTAGTTGATGAGCCTAACGCTTATGGTGCCGTTGAACTCCTTGGTAACGGTGAGCCTGTAAACGTCTGGAACCACCTTCAGGCCCACGACGTCGAACTCCGCGTCGTTTTCTATGGCGACAACGCTTGGATGTGTTGCGCTAACGACGAAGTGTCCAGCCTCTCCCGGGAAGGGCGTGAGGGTGAGGTTGAAGTGCCCTGTGTCGTCGGTCATAACCGCGTACTCCCTCACGAAGCCGCCCCTAGCTATCGCGACCTTGACTAGGACGTTTGGCAGGTAGCCGCTGGAGTTGTAGGCGAAGCCAGTGATGGTGATCTCTCTTCCCTCCTCGAAGACAGGACTTACCGTTACGTTGGCGTTGTAGGGAGGCTTTTCGGTGGAAACTATCGCGGTTCTCGTGAACTCTCCGACATCGGTTATCACGGTGGCGTTGAAGACCATCTCACTCGGGGCATCGAGCGGGACGACGTAGTCGAAGGACGCTGTAACGGAGAGGTTTGCCGGGAGGACTATGGAATATCCCTTCCTCATCCCGAGAACTTCAACCGCGTTGACCCTCAGCGGGGCCGAACCCGTGTTCCTGAAGGTCACGTAGATTCTCGCCCTTGCTCCTCTCACGAAGTCCCTCGTTGAGACCATGACAGGATTGACGACGGGGTCCCTCACCTCAACGCTCTTCTCAACAGTTATTTCTCCGAGGGTGAAAGTGAGTACGTGGGTTCCCCTCTCCGAGGGCACGACGCGGAAGCTCAGCGTGGCTTCCTCATCGGGCAGCAGGAGCGGAAGCGGACCTATGGCTTCTCCGGTGGTGTTGTCGAGCTTGATAATCGCTCCAAAGGTGTCGAGCGGGGCCGAACCCTGGTTCTTGATGGTTACCTCAACGAGCCCCGGAAGCCCCGTTCTGAGGTCGTGGACTGTTATCACGGGCTCTTCGGCCTTGTCCAGCCTCACCGGAAGAACGGTCTGGGTAGATGAGCCCCCAACGGTTAGCACTGCCCTCAGAGAGCCTAGGCCGTCTGAGATGGTTATCGTAAATGCCTTGCTCGTCCTTCCGGGGGTCAGGGTTACGTTCCTCTCAACGGCCCCCATAACCTCTCCAAAGATGTCCACGAGCTCTAGGACCAGCGTTCCGTTCGCTGCACCATCTAGGTTCTCGATAGTGACGTTCACGAGCGCTGGATAGCCAGTGACGAGCTTTCCTGTGCCTATGGTGAGCCTTGCGGGGAAGAGGTAGGCAGGATCACTCTCCAGGCCGGTGAAGTCCACCGCCGTTACGCTGTAGTTCAAGCTCCCCGCGTAGAGGTCGCGGAAGTGGGTGACCTCAACCGGCTCGTCGTTGAGTTTCTTCCCATCGCGGTAGACGTAGTAGCCGGCTATATCTGAATCTCCACTTGGAAGCCAGCTCAGCTCCACGTAGGAGCCGTTTATGCTGGCCGTTAAGCCGCTCGGCGGGTGCGGGATTCCGTTCACCGTGAACCTCAGGGTAAGGTTGGCCCTGTTTCCAGCTTTGTCAACGGCTTCAACTGTTAGCGTGTAGGTTCCGTCAGTCCTTATGACCCCTCCGCTGAAGGGCTCGCCGTTGACTTCCACCCTGTACCCCCTGAGGTTCTCGTCTGTGACGCTCACCCACGGGACAACGCTTCCGTTGTAGAGGGCTCCGTCGGTGATGTTCGTCTCTATCACAGGTGCCTTCCTGTCGAGGACGAAGCTCCAGGTGTAGAGCTTTGAGTTTCCAGCCTTGTCTAGGGCCGTAACCACCGCGGTGTAGTTGCCGTCCACGAGCGGGCTTGAGTTCTGAAAGATGAGCCAGCCCATTATGAACCCTGAGGTGCCGTCAATCGGGCTTCCGTTGAGGTAGAGCTCAAGCTTGCTCGCCGAGGTGTCAACACCGGACCCCTCGTCCCTCAGGAAAGCTCCAACAGTTGCTTCGTTCGTGAAGCTGCCGTTCTCCGGATAGAGCTGGAAGATGTAGGGTGGCTGGTCGTCAATTATGGTTAGGTTAAAGCTCGCCTCGTTGTTGTCCTCACCCCTCTCCTCAACCTCGTTAAAGGGATCAACGACAGCCCTCATGGTGTATCTTCCGTAGTTGGCTTTCCATCTCAGCTCTACCGTTGCATTTTCTCCTGAGTCGAGGCCGTAGAGCCTCTTCAGGGCAACTAGGGAGTTGTTGGCGTAGACTCCAACGTAGAACGGTAGCCCGGTCTTCTCGCCTATGTTCTTCACGGTGATCCTGAAGGTGATAACGTTTCCAACTTTGAGGTCTCCGGAGTGGGTGACGGTTACGACCGTGAAGTCCGGTGCGGGGACATTTACCAAAGCTATCGCGATGTTGTTGCCCTCGTCCAGCTCGCGCACCGCGTTACCCGGGTCGGCAACTGCGCTCAGGTTGTAGGCACCGGGTTTTGCCGTCCAGTTTACGGTAACGTTCCTTTCCTCTCCAGGCGCTAGGGAGGGGACGTAGATGCCACCGAGGGTCTCGGAGTCTTTCCTTATGGCGAGGTAGAACGTCCCCGTTGATGAGTCTCCGGAGTTCCTGATAAGAACCCTTGCACTCACGGTCTCTCCGGAGTAGCTCGGGCTTCCCGGTGAGAGGGAGACGACCTCTATGTCCGGGGCCTTAACGTGGACGTTAACGGTGAGCTCGTTGTTGTCTTCGTTCGACTCGAAGACGGCATTGTAGTAGTCAACCACGAATCTCAGCGTCCCCTCCCCCGGATATGGCCTTACGGTTATGCCGACCGTTCTGCTCTTTCCGGCCCCCAGCGACTCAACGTAGGCCCCTCCGATATACCTATCCCCGTCGAAGACCGCTATGAAAAAGCTCCCCTCAACACTTACGCTCCCACCGTTCTTCACCGCCACGTTTATCGTTGCATACCTGTTGGCATCGAGCTCAGGGATTGAGACGTTATCAACGGTGAGATCAGGTAGGGCTATGTTGACCGGAATCGTAACCTCGTTGTTGCTCTCGTTCTTTTCCGGGATGTAGTTCCAGGGATCAACCTTTATCGTGACGTTGTGCCTTCCACCAACGTTGAAGCGCCATCTCAGGGTTACCTCCCTGGTTTCTCCCTTCATGAGGGAGCCGATCCAGGCGGAAGCTTTTGCCGAGCTCCCGTTGTCGAGGAACATGGAGACGTAGAAGGGCCTGTAGTCGTCTCCTCCAGTGTCCGTGACGTTCACCCTGAAGGTCAGGTAGCCCTTGGCGATGTCCTCGCTCACCCAGCGGTAGGAGGTTATGTAAAACTCCGGCGCCTCTACGTAGGCCCATCCGGAGACCTCGTTGTTACTCTCGTTTGACTCAACTATCTGGTTGTTCGGGTCGGCTATGGCGGTGAAGGTGACGTTTTCGAGCTGGTAAATGTAGAAGCTCCACCTAATCTCCTTAGTTTCGTTTGCTTCTATTCCGTAAACCGTCGTCCAATAGAAAGTCCCGCTGACGTTTAGAGCGACGCTGAAGGGTCTGTAGATGGAATTCCCGAGGTTTGTGAGGTTCGCTCTCACCATGATGTACTTTCCGTAGGCAGGCTCGTCAAAAGTCAGGCCATAAACGTAGAAGTCCGGCGTTCCGATGGAGCCTATCTCCGCCGTCATGTTATTGTTCCCCTCGTTGGCCTCAGGAATGTTGTCGTAGTAGTCGGTGATGACCTTGAGGGTGAGGTTCCCCGGTTTGGCGTTGTACCATGTCCACGTAAGCTCCTTTGTGGCGTTCTCACCGAAGTACCAGTCTCCTGGATATGCCCAGCCGTACGCTATTCTGCTGCTCCCGTTCCATACCTCAACCCTCGTCGAGAAGCTCCGGTAAAAGGCCTGTCCGTGGTTCTCTACGTAAACCGTAAATCTAACGTTCTCTCCGGATGTGAAGTTGTATGGCTCCCAGGTTACTCCTAGGGGTTCAAGCTCGGGATTTTCGAAGGAGGTGTTGAAGGCCTCCTCATTGTTGCTCTCGTTGACCTCCACCCACCCGGTGTTCCTGTCGAGTATCACCCTCACGCTGTGGTTTCCTGGATCGGGGTAGTAGGTTAGGGTTGCGGTCTTGGTTTGTCCCTTTGCAAGGCCGTTTATTGAGGTTCCTGACTCGTAGTGATTATCTTCGTAGAGGTAAAGGTAGAGCGTTCCCGTGAAGTTTCCACCAAGGTTGGTGACGTTCACCTTTAGCGAATAACTCTTCCACAGGTAAGCGGTGCCGTCCAGAACTTCATCCGGGATGGAGATGCCCGTTATCGTGAAGTCAGGCTTCTCGATCGTGAAGTTGATCTCGTCAGCGTTGTTGGTCTCGTTCAGTTCCTCCCACTCGTCGTTGTAGTCTGCGGTAGCGGTGATGACATTAAGGCCCCCCTGGACATCGAGGTTGTAGGTCCTTGTCACGTTCCCCCCCGGCGGGATCAAGCCGTAGTAGGAGAGGTAGGAGGAACTGTCCCCAGCTTCACTCGTATAGTTGAGCCTTACCCAGACGTTTGCATCCCAGTATGTGCTGTTAAAGGTGGCGTTCCCCCTGTTGTAGAGCACGACCGTTACAGGTACTCTGTCCCCGGCCTCAATCTTCTCAGGAAGGAGTACCTTGGGAACAAAGTCCGGGTGGCCGGTGGTGTAGTTGAAGACCACAGAGTTCTCGTAGGATGACTCCAATGCCTTCCTCTCCGGGTTCACGGTAACGTTGACTTCCCCTCCCGGCGGGTGGACTATGGGGTAGAAAGCCGTCTCAAAGACCTCACCTGTCTCGAAGACATCACCCACGTCGTAACTCCCAATGTAGTCGTAGTAATTTGAGCCGGCGAGACCGAGGACGATAGGTAGAGAGTAGCTGGTCACGTTGAAGGGCGCACCTCTGTTTATGACCCTAATCCTAACCGGAATCCTGCCAACAGTGTTGTTGGGTACGGTGACGTTCGCTATGACGAAGTTCGGGAGAGGTACGTCAAGCGGATAGAGGTAGTCGTTGTTGCTCTCGTTGGACTCCATGATGTAGTCGTAAACGTCGGCCCTGAAGGTTAGGTTGTAACTCCCACCGTTGAGGGCCGGCTTGAGTAGAACCCACGTGCTCTCGTTTTCACCGAGGCCGCTGGAGATGTACCGGGAGTCGTCCCAGAGCGCTCCCCTCGTCCCAACGTAAAAACCGGTGGTGAAGGCCTTTCCACCGTTCCTTACAGTTACGTTGAAGACCGCCCTGCTCCCGGCGATGCCGTCGAAGCTCACTAATGTAACGTTATCTATCACCAAATCCGGTCCCCTGACAAAGACCATCTTCGTGAGCCCGTTATTGAAGTAGTTGGACTCTGGAATCTCCCCATAGGGGTTGATCCCTGCCGTTAGGTTAACCAAGCCGAGGTGGGATGGGTAAAACCTTAATCTCACGATTCCGCTCTCGTTTCCAGGAACATAGGCTGAGTCCTCGGTGTAGCCGTTCTCGTAGAGCTTGAGGTAGACGTCCCCAATGTAGCAGGTGCCGAGGTTGGCATAGCTCACGTTGACCGTGTAGGTGTTTCCGCTCGTCAGGTCGGCGGGAACCGAGATGTTCGTTATCACGAAGTCTGGATAGCCTATATCAACCCCGTAAGTCCTGTTGTATGTGTTGTCGTCCTCTCTACTCTCATCCACCCTGTTGGATGGGTCTGCGATTACCCCTATCCATTCGAGCCTTCCGGGCTTCAGCTTAATGGCCACCGAAACGGTGGTGTTCTGACTGGCAGGAAGAGAGCTGACGTATGTACCCACTCCACTTGTTGTGTCATTGTAGGCGACTATGAAGCTCATGTAGAAGCCGTCGCTCCAGTTCGCCTCCCCGTCGTTTATAAGGGTGGCGTTGACTATTAACTCATCATTGATACAGCTCGGGATTGAGGCTGTTATTCCGATCACCCTGAAGTTAGGGCTCGGGAAGGAGAAGGTGCCCATGAAGCGGGAGTTGTCGGAGAGGTTGAGGTCGTGCTCCGGCAGGATGGCGAGGGTGAGGTTGTAGT